>JAILMY010000185.1 GCA_024692165.1 Butyrivibrio sp.
GCTTTTTCTCCAGTTTCTTGGGTTCCATATCTATATCAACAAAATCTTTAAGCCAACTTAAAGGTACTAACATTTTTATCTTCCTCCCGATTTATTCGTAGTGATCGATCTGTCCCAGCACATCAAGATCTGACTCATACAAAAGCTTGATGTTGTTGATGCCGTATTTAAGCATTGTTGCACGCTCAATACCGATACCAAAAGCAAATCCGCTGTACTCTTCAGAATCAATTCCGCAGTTCTCCAGAACCTTCTTGTTAACAACACCGGCTCCAAGAACCTCAATCCATCCAGTACCTTTGCAGAGATTACATCCCTTTCCACCGCAGGCAAAACAGCTGCAGTCAACCTCTACAGAAGGCTCTGTAAACGGGAAGTATGATGGACGAAGTCTTGTGGTTGTTCCCTCTCCGAAAATCTTCTGGGCAAAGAGCTCAAGCGCACCCTTAAGATCACAGAGAGTAATATTCTTATCAACTACAAGGCCTTCCATCTGCCAGAACATAGGTGAATGAGTTGCATCGTCATCGGAACGGAAAACTCTGCCCGGTGATAAGATCTTGATAGGAGGTTTCTTGTTCTCCATTACATGGATCTGTCCTGCTGATGTCTGGGTTCTTAAAAGGAACTCAGGACTCAGATAGAATGTATCCTGCATATCTCTTGCAGGGTGATCCTTAGGAGTATTAAGAGCAGTGAAATTGTAATAGTCGTTTTCTATCTCAGCGCCCTCATATATCTCAAAGCCCATTCCGGCAAATATATCAATAAGAGTTTCTTTCATCTGTGTTACAGGATGAAGATTACCTGTGTAACGAATCTTGGCAGGCTCTGTTACATCCTGCTTCTCGCTCTCATATCGTAGCTGTAATTCTTTAGCTTTCATCTTCTTGTCCAGTTCATCGAACTGATCAAGAGCCCACTGTTTTAGTTCATTTACATTCTTACCGTACTCGGCACGATCCTCTGCGGCGATGTTCTTCATCTCCTTCATAAGAGCACTGATCTTGCCATTCTTGTTGTCCAGAAAGCTCTTTCTAAGCTCATAAACAAGCTTGGAGCTGTCCAGCTTCTCAGAATTCGCCCTGATTTCTTCACGAATCGCTTCAATTTGCTGATGTAAAACGCTGTTTTCCAAAATTCCTTCCTCCTAATTGTGTGTTCGCTCGTGAAGCAGACTCGAAAACACTTCGTGTTTCCTCGTTCGCGTTGCTCGCCATATATCGAAATGTATTCGAACATGCCAGCATGTCGAATGCATTTCGCTGCATGGCTCTGCTTCACGCGCAAAAAAATCCCATAGCACTTAAAATGCTATGGGACGAATTAACCGCGGTACCACCCAAGTTCCTGACGGCTCAAAGCTTGTTAACACTTAAACCCTTCAGGCTCTCATTTATCCGTAACGAGGATCAACGTTCCAAACTACAAACACCGCAGCATAAATACGCCTTAATGCCTTCCCTTGGAATACTCTGGTGCGAAATTTCCGATCAGCTTTTCCTTTGGAGCTCTCAGCCAGTGACTCCAATTCTCTTTGAGGCTTTAGCGGATCTTGTCGGGGATAATCCCCACACCGTCATCGTATCGTTTATTTATATTTCCTAATTTTATTTAGCAGTGTAAAAAAAGTCAAGAACTTATTTGCGACACTTACACTAAATCTCAGGAAAAGAATATCTCAATTCCAATTCCAATAAGAATAATACCACCGATGATCTTGGCAAAGCTGGCAAGTCTTGTTCCAAACTTTATGCCAAGCTTAAGTCCAACATAACATACAGCGTAGGTTACGACGCCGATTATGGTAGCACTGAGTAAAACCTGAACTGCTCCGTACTTTTCAATGGTGAATCCAACAGAAAGTGCATCGATGGATGTAGCTATTCCCTGCAGGAAAAGAAGCTTGTTACTGATAGCTCCCTTATCAGGATCTATTCCATACTTCCTGCATTCCTCTCTGTCACACTCGCCGCAGTTATGGCCCCTCTCACACTTTTTCTCAGCTTTTCTGTCAAGAATACCCTCAATGAGCATCTTTCCACCGATGAATGCAAGAAGTATAAGAGCTATCCAGGGAATAAACTTCTGAAATCCTATAAAAAAGGTGGCTGCATTGTGAACCAGAAACCACCCGATTACAGGCATCGCAAACTGAAATACAGCATAAACAAGTGCTATCTGAACACGTCTTTTCTTGGACATGTTGTGATCTGCAAAGCCATTTGCCAAAGATACCGAAAATGCATCCATTGCCAGGCCAAATCCAAGCATCACACTGTTAAAAATCAGATAGAAATCAAACATTTTTGCCAAAAATCTCCTAACAAATTTTCCAAAAACATATAGTCTTTATGACTATCTCACATAAATAGAAATAAGTCTATATTTTGGGACATTAAAAACGGGCATCCATTGATTCAATGAACACCCGTTCTTAATAATGTTTTTCCAAGGGACTAATCCTCGTCTTTCTGTAGCTACCTTTTCAAGCTACTGTTATTTATATTCATCACACTCCTTCAGCGACTCCTTGACATTCCCTGGCTCCGATGAAGCATCGCCACCCTCGCTGTAAATGTCAGCCGCTCCGAAAACCATCGCTCGCTTTCGATGAAGCTTAAGCCATCTAGGCTGCATTGGTTTTATCTACAATGTGATTATATAGTTAATATACCATCCACCTAGTGTTTTGTCAACCTACTCGCCTAAATTGTAGCTATTTTCAGGCAATTCAAACATCTCCTTGTTTTACCTGGAGAAAATTCACAATGTCATTTTATTAACGATATTGTTAAAAAAGTATTTTAAAGAAACAGGCTTTTTTGGAAATATTTTTCATGTAATCTCCATTTGTAATATGAATTCTTGCTACAAATATCGTTTTCATGTATTATAAGAAGTTAGATAAATATAACAAAGTGAGGATTGCAATGAGTGATTATATTCTTAGCTGTAGCTCCACCGCAGATCTTAGTGAGCAGCATTTCAACAAAAGAGATATAAAGTACATTTGCTTCCATTTTGAGATTGATGGAGTAGGCTACATGGATGACCTGGGAAAGTCTATTCCTTTCAAAGAGTTCTATAACAGAATGGCAGCAGGTTCCATGACCAAGACTTCTCAGATAAACGTTGGTGAGTATCTTGAGTATTTTGAATCTTTTCTTAAGGAAGGTAAGGATATTCTTCACCTTTCTCTCAGCTCAGGTATTTCCGGAACATTAAATTCAGCCACAATCGCAAGAGATCAGCTCGTAGATAAATATCCGGACAGAAAGATCTATGTAGTAGATTCTCTGGCTGCATCAGCAGGCTACGGTCTTGTTATGGACAAGCTGGCCGATCTCAGAGATGAAGGTAAGAGCATTGATGAACTCTATAAATGGACTGTAGAGCACAGACTTGAATGCCAGCACTGGTTCTTTGTTTCAGATCTCCATTATCTTGTAAGAGGTGGCCGTGTTTCAAAGGTTGCAGGTGCCATCGGTAACGTTCTTAACATCTGTCCTCTTATGAATGTTGATTATCAGGGACGTCTTATTGTAAGAGCCAAGGTTCGTGGTAAGAATGCTGTTATGAAAGCTCAGGTTGAGAAAATGGTTGAGCTGGCAGAAAACGGAACGGACTACGATGGAGAATGCTTCATTTCCAATTCAGACTGCTATGACGATGCAAGAGCTGTTGCAGATATGATTGAAGACAAATTTCCTAAGCTTAAGGGCAGAGTAAAAATTTACGATATCGGAACTACCATCGGAAGCCATACAGGCCCAGGTACTGTTGCCCTCTTCTTCTGGGGCAGCCAGAGAGTTGACTAATCTGAATATTTATACAAAAAAAGAGACTCATTAGAGTCTCTTTTTTTCGTAAATCAGCTAATCAATAGCTGATGTGAGTCGTAATTGCTGATAAGATCTGAAATCTTCTTATCATCCCCAATTACTGTAACCTTAAGCGGTTTGAATAAATTAAGTGATAATAATCCTACAATTGACTTTCCGTCAATGTAGCTGTGTCCGTCCTGGACGTCGATCTCACAGGAGGACTTCGAGTTCATGTTAATGAACTGAATGATCTGGGACTTGCACCCAAGTGAAACCTTTACATCTTTTTTCATATTTTTTTCCCTCTCTCATAAGCCGCAGGCTATTACCGACGACAATGATAAGGATACCACCTAATTATGCATATGTGAACAATTTAATTCTTAAAAAATTATAAAACTTTGAAAAAAAGTTTCCTTGAAACCGCTTACAGTTTCTTATTCCGAGTATATTCTTTTGGATAATCGTTTCTCAAAATCCTTGTCAGGCATAGGGTTGTCATACAGATAACCCTGGGCATATTTACAGCCGACACTCTTTAAAAGATCAACCTGATCAGGTCGCTCTACACCCTCAGTCAGAACTTCTATCCCAAGCTCTTTTGCCATATTGATTATGTTCCTGAGGACTATCTCGTCATTCATATTTACCACATCATTGTTGATAAAAGATCTGTCGATTTTGATCATGGATACCGGGAAATCCCTTAAGTTTGAAAGAGACGAATAGCCGGTTCCGAAATCATCAATAGCTGTCTCGATTCCGTTTTCCTTAAGCTTTTTCAGAAATGTGGTCATGAGGAGTCTTTCATCCTCACTGGCAGTTTCCGTAACCTCAATCTGAATCAGCTTTCGATCAATTCCGCTTTCATCTATTATCTCCATAACCTCGTTTGCCAGATTCTTATAATTGAGATCTCTTCTGGAGAAGTTGACGGAAATCTGTACCGGCTCTATTCCTCGCAAGGTCCAGTCCTTTATGAACTGGCAGCTCTTTCTTAGGACATACAGATCCAGTGAAGCCACCATTCCCTCCTGCTCAAGGATAGGAACGAACTCTGTAGGATAAAGAACAACGCCGTTGCAAAACCACCTTGCCAGGGACTCCGCTCCTACTATTTCACCGGTATTTATATCAACCTTAGGCTGTATATATATACGGAATTCATCGTTTTTAAGAGCCTCCTCGTATCTGTCTTCAATCTGCTTCTGCCTGTAAATTCTGGTGCTCATGGCCTTATTTACATATACATAAGGCTTATTCGTCACATTTTTGGCATAGTTGCATGCCATTCCGGCTCTTGAAATAAGCTGCCCCGGCTCCTTTAAGGACTCATCAACCGCATATACTCCGGTCACCGCCGAAATGCTGATGTTTTCTCTTTTTCCGCCCCTATCTGCATATACGCCAATGGCAGAGATGTACTTAAGAAAGTCTTTTGTTCTGTCTTTTTTTATCAGTGCTGTATAGGTGTCTCCGCCAAAGTGAGCGATTATTTCATCGTTCTCACAAAACTCACGAAGCTTTTTGGCGTAGCGCTTCATTACCTCATCCCCTTCAGCAAGACCATAGCGTCTGCTGATAAGGCCATAGTTTTTCAGATTGAAATAGAAGGCATCATAATTCATGATTTCCTTGGATTCCATTAGCTTTGCCGCATAGGCAATATATCCGCCGGAATTCGGAAGTCCGGTCAGATATTGGGTAAGCGCACTGTCTTTAACTACATTACAAAGAATATATCGCTCCAGATGAATAATAAGAATATCCATTATAATGGCAAAGCTCTTATATTCCTCTTCATTCCAGCTCTTGTCTTCCCAAAGGTAAATATGATAGCTGATGCTCTTTTCCTCGGAAAGATTATGTTTGAATAAATATGTAGGCGCCTCACTATCCGGCACAGGTCCAAAAAGAGGGATAATGATTTCCGAATCTTTTACCCTATCTACTTCTTTTATGTCGGAAACAATTGCGACCAATGAACGCAAAGAATACTCCTTGGATATATCTGCCAAGGCACTGGGAGTGATTTCAGGTGTGACTTCTTCTTCAGACAAAATTTGAACAAAGTTTTGAAAGCTTCTTTCAAATGTCATAATAGCTCCGCCTATCTGATTTTGAATAGTTGATGTTATTTTAATAATACAGAATTATATACGAAATAGCAACGAAAAAAGCTGTGCCCAAAAGAGCACAGCCTTCATCTTTTCTTGTTTAATAAAATTACTTCTTGTTTACAAGATCCTTAAGAGCCTTACCAGCCTTGAACTTAGGTGCTACAGATGCAGGAATCTTGATAGCAGCGCCAGTCTGAGGATTCTTACCTGTTCTAGCAGCTCTCTTTGTTGTCTCGAATGTACCGAAGCCTACGAGCTG
>JAILMY010000003.1 GCA_024692165.1 Butyrivibrio sp.
GCCGAATTAAGCATTATATTTTGCTTGCGGCAAGCATTGTTTTTTATGCACTTTTTGATGTGAAGTATGTGTCGGTGCTGCTTGGGGTTACGCTGCTGTCTTATTTAGTGGCCCTTAAGCTTGTGACATTGGATGGTGAGAGACAAAAAAAGGGCTATTTGATATCGGGCATCGTAATCATTATTGCGCTCCTGGTGTTTTTTAAATTCTGGAATTATCTTTTTATTGTGGCAGGAAGGCTCTTTGGAGGAGCTACTATGTCACCTTCTGATGCAGTCAGGATAATTGCACCTATCGGCATTTCTTTTTTTACCCTTGAAGCAATTGGATATATGATTGATGTATATCGGGGAAATGTTCCTGCTGAGAGAGACTTTTTCAAATATGCGCTGTTTATCTCATTCTTTCCAAAGGTTATGTCCGGACCTATTGAGAGAAGTACAAATCTTCTTAAGCAGATCCGGGAAGGTGTCACATTTGATTATGCTAAGGTGAAAAAGAGCTTTCTGCTGATCCTCTGGGGCTGTTTTATGAAGCTGCTAATTGCCAATAGGCTTGCAGTGATTGTGGATGCGGCATTTGGTAGCTACAATGAGCAGACAGGATTTACTATGCTGATTGCTGTAATCATTTATGGAATTCAGCTGTATGTAGACTTTGCCGGATATAGTTATATTGCAATTGGTCTAGCAGGTGCATTTGGTTATGATCTTATGGATAACTTTATCCAGCCCTATTTTGCGCTGAATGTAAGAGATTTCTGGCGCAGATGGCATGTGAGCCTTTCAAGCTGGCTAAGGGATTATGTATATATTTCTCTTGGAGGCAGTAGAAGGGGAAACATTCGCAGATATGTCAATTTAATGGTGACTTTTTTTGTGAGCGGACTATGGCATGGAACGGGATTGCACTTTGTTGTGTGGGGATTACTACACGGAGTATACCAGGTCATATCGGCTTCACTTAATAAGAACAGGAAACAAAGCTGTGATAACAGATTCAGCAGTCGACTGGTGAAGGCAGTGATTACCTTTGCTCTGGTGGATTTTGCCTGGTTATTCTTCAGGGCTGACAGCGTTGGCTCTGCACTTGAGATAGTCAGAAAAATGGTTTTGCACCCGGAGGTTGGCAGAACCATTTTTGATGGATTGTGTCTGGCTGGAGTGGAAATAAGAAAAGGCGGGCTACTTGCGGCCGAGCTGCTACTCTTGCTATTAGTGGATATTTGTCATGAGAAGAAACTTCAGGTTTCAGACTGGATAGACAGGCAGGACAAGTGGTTTCGATGGTGTGTCTATCTAACTATGGCGTTATTTATAATTATAGGCATGGTTAGAGACTACGGAATTGATGCATCGACTTTTATTTACGCGAATTTTTAAAAGGAAAGGCAAAGGATGAGGAAGCTTTACAAGAACTTGTTTGGGCTCATCTTAATATTGATAGTACTGCTTATGGGACTGGATTTTCTTTCTACCAGGGGTTATACCAGCCCTCTTCTTGCTATGCTTACAGACAGTGAGGACTACGGCATTGGTGGTCCGGAAGATGTGGTCCCGCTGATCAACAGGGCCCATAAGGGGGATGGCACAACCAAGCTTATCCTTGGAGATAGCTTTGCGGATCAGACTATTGGTGGACTTCAGGAGGATAATCCAGATTATGCCATTATGACCAGTAATGCGGCGGTTACAATGGCAGGGCAGTATATTATTGCTAAGGAGTATCTTGATAGTCATCCCGATGCGACAGATGTGTACCTTTTTGTACTGCCGGAGTCTATTGGAAGGACCTATGATACTGAGTGGGGATATCAGTATGCGGTGTTGCCATTCATTACTACTGACACAATCTCTGATCTTGAAAATGAGACACTTGGAATAATTACTAACACCTATGGCAAGCTGTATATGAATAAAACCTTTGCAACTTTAGTGGAGAAATCCTTAGTAAATCGAAAGATTGCACTAAATAGCCTTAGAGATAGGACAGATGGATATGAGCTATCCAATTTCTATGAGCTTTCGGATATTTATCTGACCAAGCTAAACGATCTTTGTAAAGATAAGGGCGTGAAGTTTCATTTTTGCCCATGCCCTGTATCAGAAGAAAAGAAAGAGGAAACTCTGGAACTTGCAACATCGTTCAAGGATTCAAAGACCTATAGTGTCAATCCAAAGTTTTATAAGAGGGTTATATATTATCCGGCGGATTGGTCAGGTGATGGGGCACATCTTAAGTATGAGTATAGGGTAAAGGATTATGTAGAACCATTATTCTGGGGAATCATGCAAGATGGCGAGTTCATGCAGACATTTAATTTTGGATAAGGCTACAAAAAGGGGATTAGATTTGCTACGTAAAGATATTTCAAATCAAAACTATTCTGAAATCAGTCAGACTCAGAAAAGAATACTTATACTGGTAATAGTTATACTGACGCTAATACCGGTGTTTTTCATGCATATAGATGTCTTTTTTTCCGGAGATGAACTTATCACTTATAGTACAAGCAACAATGACCAGGCAGGCTTTATTTTTTCTGACGCCAGAGTTTCGAAATATATGAAAGAGTATGTATTTACCGGAAATGCCAGCGAAAACATTTCAAATCTTATGGCTACAGTGCAGGATGTGCTGAAAAATAAGAGAAATTCGAAGCTGTTTTCAGCCGCAAGAGATCCTGAAGTAAAGCTCTTTTCCCATGAGGAGATGGTCGACTGGTTTGCAAAGAGACCGGACGAGAGATTTAATTATGGGAGTACTTTTATTTACACGTGGGGAGATGATGGTCAGAGTTGGATGTATTACAGCCTTATCAACACGTCTGCCTCTATTTTCTTGCCAATTAGTGATACCAAGTGGGCAGGATTTATCGTAAACTATCTGTTCTTTATTCTTACCATTATTGCTCTATGGAATCTGGGGAAGATCATTGGTAACTCAGAAAAAGAGAACTTTATTATTCTGACCTGCTTTTGCCTATGGACTGAGACCACTCACACCGTAACAAACATGAGGTCCTATGGCGTGGCAGGATTTTTCGCAACTCTGTTAGTGATAATGGCTGTTCGCATTTTTAAGTCTGTGATGACAGAGGAATGCATTAAGAAATCAGACTTGATAAGATTTGTGATAGTATACGCTTTCGGGTATGTGACCCATTATACAATTGGTGCAATTCTTGCAATGCTGGGACTCACACTTGTAGTTTTTATGCTGATTCAGAAAAAGAAACATGTGGGAAGCGTTGTCGTTACAGGAATAGTGGCTCTTCTTTCAGGATTTGTGCTTGCACCTGACTCTGTGGCTGATCTTCTTACAGAGTATTCAAATAAAGGCGCTTCAGATATGCCGATAGAAGTTTTGGTGGTTATGATCCCGTCGGTAATTGCTTTTGTGGCACTGATCGTGTATGCGGTGAAGAAGAGAGAAGCATTAACTGACCCGTTTTATTATTGCGGCGTAGCGATGCTTCTGGAATTTATGATGATAATGTACGGAACCAACAGAGTTGGTTATTCCAGGATTTCATATCCGGTATTTCTTTTGCTGGTTGTAAGTGCGCTATTTAGACTGA
>JAILMY010000224.1 GCA_024692165.1 Butyrivibrio sp.
ACGGTGCAGTGCTTGCACTAAGCACTGTATTTATGAAATGACATAACGTACATGAGTAAGTAGCACATTAGTGCGGATTACGAATGTACGTAGGATTGCGAGAACGAAGTGAAGCAATCCGTATATCGCTCATACATGAGGGAAGAACATGACTTTTGAATATTTAGAGAAGAAGGAGCAGGGAGCCTTTATCACAAGGTATGACCTGCATTACAGGACAGAGGATGATCAGGAAAAGGTCTATGAGATCATCAGCAGAAATCCTGATCTGAAGGGCTTTGAGGATATACACAACAAGAAGATCGATGCGGTGGTTCTCATAATGCACGATGAATCCGGGGAAAAGATTCTTATCAACAAGGAATTCAGAATGGCTCCCGGAGCCTGGGTTTACAATTTTCCGGCGGGGCTTATAGATCCCGGAGAGGAGCCTGAAGAGAGCGCAAGGCGCGAACTTAAAGAGGAGACTGGTCTCGATCTTATAGCTATTGATGACTGGATTGGAGAGAGTTACAGCGCAGTGGGATTTTCCAACGAAAAGAATGTATGCTGCGTAGGCAGAGCCGGAGGCTCTTTTTCCAAGAGCAGTTCCACATTGGAGGAGATAGAGCCCGGCTGGTACACCAAGGCAGAGGTATGGGATCTTCTGAAGACCCAGCCCTTTGCAGCGAGAACCCAGGCCTACTGCTATTTGTGGAGCAGAAGCTGATGATTTTTTAGTGAAGAATATGAGTGAAAAGAATACAGTACATATCAAGAACAATGGAATATACAAGAAAAAGGAAGGCCAGGAGGAATTAAAACGAGGAATCATCGGTCTTAATATCTGTGAGGAATGCGGTGGATTCTGTACTGAAAGCGTCCCTCTTATCGAAGGACTTCCTGTAAATGCCCAGGTGAGCCTTATGGAGCATTCGGTTCATGAGACTCTGAAAAAGAACAGTTATCTTTTCAGAGAAGGTGAACCGGTAGAATCCATCTGTATCATAAGGAAGGGAAGGGTGAAGCTGTGCCGCTACGACTCAGTGGGAAGAGAGCAGATCATCACCATTCTTGCGGATCACGATATTATCTGGGAGGGAATGTTCCTGGATGGCAGTATCTATCCGTATTCTGCGGTGTGCCTCACCAACGCGTCCATATGTCAGATTCACAGGGACGATTTCATCAAGGTTGTAAATGATCCCACCGCAGCCATGAACACAATTATTCTTCTCAGCAAAAAGCTTCATGACGCCAATGAGCGTAATATGCTGCTTTCCACCAAGGATCCCATGGCTCGTCTGGCAGGATTTTTAATGTACAGGGTAGACAGAAGTGCTACTGATGATATAGTATTGAAACTCGATGACATTGCAGCCAGTGTTAATCTCAGGATGGAAACGGTAAGCCGCAAGCTCAGAGAAATGGAGAAGCTTGGACTTATCACCAGAAGAGGACACGCCAGGATCAAGGTCATGGACAGAGATGCGCTGAGGGAGATATACATTTCCCAGTAAATTCAGTAGTTTAGCCGCGGCAGGTGCGGTATAGAAATGGAGTTTTAAATGATAAAAGGAGCAATCCATTCAATAGAGACCTTTGGTTCAGTGGACGGACCGGGAATCAGGTTTATTATATTTTTAAAGGGGTGCAATTTAAGGTGTAAGTATTGCCACAATGCAGATACCTGGGATCCTAAGTCAGAGGACATGAGAACTGCAGATGAGATCCTTGATTTTGCAGAGCGTTATCGCGGTTATTGGGGCGAGGAAGGCGGCATCACAGTCAGTGGCGGTGAACCTCTTCTTCAGATTGATTTTCTTTTGGAGCTTTTTAAAAAGGCCAAGGAAAGAGGCATCAATACCTGTATCGATACAGCAGTTCAGCCCTTTACCAGACAGGAGCCTTTTTTCTCAAAGTTCAACGAATTGCTCAAATACACAGATCTTATGCTCCTTGATATCAAACACATAGACAGGGAAGAGCATATTAAGCTTACAGGACTTCCCAATGACAATATCAAGGACTGCTTTGAATATCTTTCAGAGATAGGACAGCCAATCTGGATAAGACACGTACTTGTTCCGGGGATCACAGATGACGATGAATATCTGAAAAAAACCAGAGAATTTATTGAGAAACTTTCTAATGTTCAGAGGATAGAAGTGCTTCCGTACCACTCAATGGGCCAGCATAAATTCGAGGCAATGGGCATTAAGTATCAGCTGGAAGGTGTGCAATCTCCAGCAAAAGAGCGGGTTGAGAACGCTTATAATATCCTGAACGGTATCAATTGATTTTCGGTTAATTCCATATGTGTACAAATTGTGAAATAAATCTCAAACTTGATTACAATCAATGTTTGAGATTTTTCTTTTTGCTAATATATTCCACGGTAATAAACAGTGATAATTATTTAACAAAAAACGATTAGCGTTTAAGAAGGAGAATATTATGAAAGAAGCATGGAGAGGATTTAAAGGATCCCACTGGCTGGATGATGTTAACGTAAGAGATTTCATCCAGAACAACTACACACCTTATGATGGAGATGAGAGCTTCCTTGCTGATGCAACAGATG
>JAILMY010000236.1 GCA_024692165.1 Butyrivibrio sp.
AAACCACGGCAGAAAAATATTTTTCTTGTGTCAGCATACAGATTTCTGAACATCTTCGCCTCCCAGTAATGAAAGATAAAAGGCCTCAAGGCTCTCATCATGCTCTTCCATGGTAAGGATAGAACATCCAACCTTGTCAAAGTCCCTGGCAACTGCAGAGAAATTCAGCTCAGCATATACATCTGCAGTATTACCGTCGATAACCCTGTACTCAATTCCTTTTTCTTCCATGACCTTTGTAAGAAGTCCTACATCACTGACCTTCATACGCACGGATTTGCGGCACTCATTCTTTAGTTCTTCGCTGCTCATCTGGCGAACGATATGTCCCTTATCGATAAAACCGTAGTTGGTTGCTATCTTTGCCAGCTCATCGAGGATATGGCTTGAGATAAGGAATGTGATTCCTCTCTCCCTGTTGAGCTTAAGGATAAGCTCTCGGATCTCGATGATTCCCTGGGGATCAAGGCCGTTAATGGGCTCGTCCAGTACGATAAAATCGGGATCGCCGCAGAGAGCAACTGCGATTCCAAGGCGCTGACGCATACCGAGAGAAAAGTTTCTTGCTTTCTTCCTTCCCGTATCAGAAAGCCCGACCAGTTCAAGGATCTCATCTACGCAGCTAAAATCCGGAAGTCCCAGCATCAGGCACTGCTGGATCAAGTTGTCTCTTGCTGACATATCCTTGTATATTGCAGGAGCTTCAACAACTGCGCCCATTCTGCGTCTTGCCTTTGAAATATCCGCATCATCGGCAGTTTTTCCAAGGAGTTCATAGAATCCGCTGCTGGCCTTCTGAAGTCCACACATGATCCTTATAAGAGTTGTCTTTCCTGCTCCGTTTTTCCCTACAAAGCCGTAAATGGCTCCCTTGGGGATTTCCATATTTACATCGGAAAGAGCTGTAAACTTTCCGTACTGTTTGCTTATTCCGTTTGCCTTAAATACATATTCCATATCTTTTTCCTCCTGTTGATAAATAAAAAATACCACTCCTCTGTCAAGAAAGTGGTATAGAAAACGTCAAGATTTGGTCAAGATTCGTGAAACTGAAATCCGATTCCGTAGATTGCCTCGATGTGATCAATGTTATCCATCTGCTGAAGCTTTTTCCTGACGTTGCTTATATGCTGTTTTAATGATCGCTCGGTACAATCAGGCGTGGAATCACTGATGCGGTCCAAAATAGTGCTGCGGCCAATAGGTCTGCCCGGGTTGAGCATAAGGATATTGAGGATTGCAGCCTCTGTCCTTGTAAGGTTAACTTCGCTGTCGCCCACTGTAACTGTCAGAAGATTTGTATCAAGAGTCAGGTTCCCGACGCGAACAATTCCCTCTTCCTCATCCACTGCTCCGTTTCCTGCATTGCTCATAAGGCGCAGATGAGCCTCAATTCTTGCAAGGAGCTCAGATAATACAAAGGGCTTTGTCACATAATCGCAGGCACCCTTTCTAAGAAGTTCTATCTTGGTATCAATATCGGATCTGGCACTCATAACTATGGTCAGTATCCCGTCAAACTTTGTAATGAGCTCCTCTCCGGAAAGCCCCGGAAGCATCAGGTCCAATAGGATAAGATTAGGTCTGCCCTTTTCAAGAAGCATAAGTGCCTCTGTCCCGGAATATGCCCTGGTTACACTGTAGGATTCAAGCTCCAACGCTTCCTGCAGCATATTCCCTATATTTACGTCATCCTCGACGATCATGATCCTGTTATTACTCATATTTTAAATGTTCCCCAACATATTTTTCATGACTATTTTAACATAAAAAACTCCTAAAAGGCCACGCTAAGCCATTTAGGAGTTTTTGTATCCAATATTTTGGCATGAACATTTCAATCAAAGAGAAGTTGCTGCCTCAGTATTAAACTGCGGGAGCTTTTTCTGTACCTGATCTCCGCGGATCTCGATAAGTGGTGATGCCTTGCCTTCGATATAATCTCTGGTAATTGTCACGCGACCGATGTTCTCATCCTTAGGAATCTCATACATGATATCAAGCATGAACTCCTCGATGATAGCTCGAAGAGCACGGGCTCCGGTATCTTTTTCCATAGCTTTTTCAGCAATGGCTTCAAGAGCTCCATCGTCAAACTCAAGATCAACTTCGTCAAGAGCCAGAAGCTTCTGGTACTGCTTAAGAATTGCATTCTTGGGCTCTTTAAGGATCTTTATCAGCATCTCTTTTGTGAGAGCCTGTAATGTACAGATAATAGGAAGTCGACCAAGGAACTCAGGAATCATACCAAACTTCTTGAGATCGTCAACTGTGACGTTGGTAAGAAGATTCGGGTCATCCTCGTATTTATCCTTGAGATCAGCATCGAAACCGATGGATGTCTGCTTGTTGAGTCTCTGGGTAATGATCTCCTCAAGATCCGGGAAAGCACCGCCACAGATAAACAGGATATTCCTTGTATTGACTGTAGCCAGAGGAACCATGGCATTCTTGCTGCCTGCTCCCACGGGAACTTCCATATTTGAACCCTCAAGGAGCTTTAACATTCCCTGCTGAACTGACTCGCCGCTCACATCGCGGGATGTTGTATTTTTCTTCTTGGCGATCTTATCAATCTCATCGATAAAGATAATGCCATGCTCGGTCTTCTCAACATCATTGCCTGCTGCCGCAAGAAGCTTACTTACAACGCTCTCGATATCGTCTCCGATATATCCTGCCTCAGTAAGGGATGTGGCATCTGCAATGGCCAGAGGCACATCAAGGAGCTTTGCCAGAGTCTTTACCAGATAGGTCTTACCACTACCGGTTGGTCCCAGCAAAAGAATATTTGACTTCTCAATCTCAATATCGTCCATGGTATCAGTTGCCACTCTCTTGTAGTGGTTGTAAACCGCCACAGACATAACCTTCTTGGCCTGGTCCTGTCCTATCACAAATTCATCAAGCTTAGCCTTGATCTTGTGAGGAGCCGGAATATTCTTGATATCAAAAGCAGGCTTTACTGTGGATTCACTCTTTTTCTTGATCTTCTGAGTATTGGGAATTCCTCCGCCAAAATTAAAATTGCCGTTCTTGAAATCATCCATATTGAAGAATCCGATATTTGGGAATCCGCCTGTGTTCTTATTCAGTTCATTCATCAGATTCGGATTGTTCAAAAGTCCCTGATAGTCGAACTGGCTTACCGCATCCATGGTCTTGTGCATACAATCGCTGCACACACAGATGTTATTAGGCATATGGAACATCTTGCCTGCCTTGCTCTCAGGACGTCTGCACACAAAGCACACATCCTCATACTCAGGCTGCTTTTCTTCGTTTGCAGAACTACTTTCAGCGGATCCGGACTCACTACTCTGTGAGTCTCCGGATCCGCTATCTGTCTGGCTTGTAGGTGAATCTACAATATCCACCTTTTCGTCATCTGTTACTTCTCTAAAATCAAAATTATCTGTCATACTTAATGTCCGCCACTTTGCTGGCCATCCTGGCCTGATTTATCGCTTGGAAGAGCGGGCTGCTGCTTGCCATCATACTGGTTGTGATCGTTTCCTTCTGCTGCATTTGAATCCTCAGATTTGCCTGAAGCAGCACCACCTAATGTAACTTCGAAGTTCTGTTCTACATACTCAGAGCCGTTCTGTCTCATAACTGTTACTGTAACCTGTGTGCCCTGCTTGTAGTACTGGAGTCTTGTCTGAAGATCATCCATTGATGTGATCTCTTGTCCGTCAAAACCAACGATTACATCGCCCTTTTCAATTCCTGAAAGCTGAGCTCCGCCGCCATTTGAAACCTCTGCGACATAGACGCCCTGAGGAAGTCCATAAACCTGGGATACCTCTGAAGTTACGCTAACACCTGAAATACCGATGTAGCCTCTCTCTTCATCAGAAACCTTGATCTTGGTCTCCTCGTTCATAAGCTTCTCAATGATTGGCTTAGCTGCAGAAATAGGAATAGCATAGCCCATACCTTCTACAGTATTTCCACCAATCTTATTGGAGTTGATACCAATTACTTCACCCTGAAGGTTCAGAAGCGCACCACCTGAGTTACCTGGGTTGATGGCTGCATCTGTCTGGATAAAGCTTCTTGTTGAACCGTCATCAAGCTCTACCTGACGGTTAAGAGCTGAGATAACACCTGTTGTAACTGACTGACCATAGCCAAGAGCATTACCGATTGCGATAGCAGGCTCACCAAGTGTAAGTCCATCGCTGTCACCCAGTGTTGCAACCTTGATGCTTGAAATTGTATCTGAAGAGATATCATCAAGCATTACTGCTATTACAGCAAGGTCCATATCTGAGTCTGTACCCTTAACCACTGCCTCTACAGTTGTATCATCATTGAAGATAACTTCGAGGCTGTCAGCGCCTTCAATAACATGATAGTTGGTTGCTACCAAAAGCTCAGAGTCATTCTCACCAACTATGATTCCACTTCCTGATGCTGTAGCTTCCTGCGTCTGAATGTAGCCAAAGTAGTTAGCAGAAGCAGTATAGTTGTTGTGGATAATTACCATTGCAGGCATAACCTCTGCAACCACTGCTGTTACATCTGTAACAACTGCCTTTGTCTCTGCAGTCACTGTAGTAGTCTTAACAGTAGCCTCTTTTTTCTCTGAAGAAGCTGACTCTGTAGTAGTCTCTTCCTGCTTCTCCTCGAGCTGTGCGGTAGCTCCGCCGGCCTTGTCAGCAAACAGTGCTGAGTTATTGACTACATAATAGGATGCTCCAATTCCTCCAACAAGAAGTGCAAGAATTGCAACTGCTGCTACTACCTTACCAAATACGTTCTTCTTTTTAGGAGGAACCGGCGCTGCCCCACCATTTGCACCGCCATATTGGTATGTCCCATAGCTCGGAGTTCCGTTATTATTGGGATTGTAAGAGTAAGAGCTGTTGGTATAACCGTAGTTGCTTCGCTGGCCATTACCATTTCCATAGGAATATGAGTTGTAGCCATTTCCGCTGTTCGCGGATCCACCATAAGAAAAGGAATTATTACCTGTCTGCCCACTTCCGTAGGAACTACCGTAGCTCTGCCCTCCATTATAATTCTGTGAACTGCTGTAGTTTGAAGAATTATTGTAGTTCTGGGAACTGCCGTAGCTCTGAGAATTCGAGTAAGAATTATTCATAACACCACCCTGTTCATTCTTTTCGTCTTCATACATGACAAAATACCCTCTTTCTTGGTTTTTATAGGGTTAGTATATTTCTCATCTGTGACAGAATTGTGTTTTAGTTATTATAAAAAAATAAACAATTTTAATATTTACCCGAATCACTAAACTTTATCAGGGATTATCTCGTGAATTTGCTCATGAACTTCCAGGCGGCTTCACAGGTGTGTTTACGGCAATCATGTCCCTGTCTGCTGATACTTGACAGGGCTGTGGTAAACTCACCCTTTTCATCCTCAAAATAATGAATCGTAAGAACACTTCCCCTTGATTTGTCCTCCAGCTTTTCAACTCTATCCCCTGTTATGCCCCAGATGGGTTCATCCCAGGAATCCTTCTCCTCGAACACTGCAGTATACGGCTTTTTCACGCTATTTACCTCAAAGACATAGCGAACTCTGTCCAGACATTTCTCTGCCTGGAAAGGAAGCTCAGGAAGCGGACTTTCCTCGCCGCCTGCATAGAATAAAGGAACAGGATGTGTCCTGTTGATCTCCACCGGTGCCGGCTTTCCAAAGACATTAAGCCCCACTTCAAATGTGGCGTCCATTGGAGCCAGGGCTGCGAAGACCTCAGGATATTCCTGAAACAGATCCCAGCTCTTGCATCCGCCCATGGAAAAGCCTGTAGCATAGAGGCGTTTTTCATCAATAGGATATTTCTCCTTCAATATCTTCAAAAGCTCCATCATCTCACTGGCAGTGCTGTTGCAATGATTCTCCACCGCAATCAGTAGCAGTCCGTACTTGGCCGCTATCTGATTCCATCCGGATTCATAGGAAAAATACAGAGCTGAATCTCCGCCGCCGTGAAACAGAAGCACTGTAGGAAGTGGTCCCTTGTCTTTGCTATCCTTGGGATACCATGCCACATAACCTATATTGTGCTCTGCCGTGCCTTTATCATCGCCGTCATTATCAGGAGTTGTGCGGACTTTGACTGCCCCTGGCTCCCAAATGATTCCAAGCTTTTCAACGTCAGGATTCTCCTGAAGAATGCCGACCCAGCGCTTGTGCTTCCATACAAAGGTGTGGAAGTCTTCACGGACATCTGCAGCATCCTTTATCAGAAGATGATCACAGTTCTCCTTCAGGGAAGTATTTATTTCATCGCTGTTGCCCACTGATACCACCGGAATATCTTTTCTCTCCGGCTTTGGTATCACTGTCAGTCCCGAAATGATCACGCAGGCAGGGGTGATTTCACCCGGCCCCCAAAGGAATTCGCCGTTTACTGTCTTTAGCAGATGTGAAGCAATGTAATCTGCAGAAGCTCCATATCCGTAGACAGCGGTTCTAAAGATTGCTCCGCGGATATAGTTATCCTTAAACTCCTTGGTAAAACGGTCTTTAAACGTAACAACCCCATCCCTGAAATACTGATGAATCCTGGAATTGGCGATAACATCTGCAAAAAGATCTTCAGACGCATCCGCCCAGCCATTCTCTGATGTGGGGTAGACAAACACAACGCTTCCGGAATACTCTTCAGCAACGGCTGAAAATCCCTGTTCATCGGAGAATCGTATTGCCTCCTCCTGCGACATTTCTTTTTCCTCGAATATGATAAGATATGGCGCCAGATAACCGAAGTTCACTATATCTGCAAGCTCACGCTGTTTTTGTACATAAACCTTTACACGAAAAGAATCAAAAGTTGCCGACCAGAATTTTCTTCCCTCCGGCAGATCAATAACTTTTGGAAACTGCTTAAGTCCCATAAATGCCTCCTATATGAAATAATACATAATTGCCCAGCCACTTTAGGCTGAGTAAAAAAATGGGATGGCATTCAGCATTTGAATGTCATCCCACTGTTTATACTGTAATGATCAACCTTTTACCGCACCGATCGTAATTCCTTTTACAAAATATCTCTGTAAGAAAGGATAAATGATCATAACTGGAAGTACGCCCATAACTGTCAGCGCCATTCGAACGGAAGTTGATGGCAGATCTGCCATGTTGACATTACCACTACCATTCTGAGCCTGCTGTCTGAGCTGATCCAGGTTTCTCTGGATCTTCATCAGCAATACCTGAATACTATACAGCTTATCATCATTGATATAGTACAGACCGTTCATCCAGTCATTCCAGTATGCCAGGCCAACCAAAAGTGCGATTGTAGCGGTAATCGGTACAGCCATAGGGAAGACTACTCCGAAGAGAATCTTGAATTCACTTGCTCCGTCAACTCTTGCCGCATCGATGACTTCATCCGGAATGTTGGTTGAGAAATAAGTACGCATCATAATTACATTGAAGGGACTCATGAGCAAATTCGGTATCAGCAACGCGAAAATGGTGTTGCGGATATGGAATGTCTGTGTCCACATCAAATATGCAGGTACCAGGCCTCCTGAAAAAAGCATTGTGAAGAAAAGATAAAAGGCAAATACATTTCTTCCCGGAAGCTCTTTTCTTGAAAGCGGATATGCATATAAAAATGTAATAAGCAAGTTGCTTAAGGTTCCGATCAAGGTGATACTGATCGAAATCACATAACCACGAAATACTGAGCCGGACTGAACCAGCAAATACTTATAAGCATAGGTACTGAGTTTTTTTGGAAAAAAGCTGTAGCCATTTGCTATCAGCGTCTGTTCATCCGTGAACGAGGATATTACCAAAAGGAAAAAGGGTGCCAGTACACAGACCA
>JAILMY010000006.1 GCA_024692165.1 Butyrivibrio sp.
CACCAATAAGCGTATTACATGGGTTGACATAGGAAAGTATATCTGCATTATGTGTGTTATGATGGTACACCTGGAAAGCAGCACTGATTTCCTGGAGCAATTCTATTTACCATTCTTTCTTACCATGTTCTTTTTCCTGGCAGGTTATGTATACAGACAGCCTGACTCATTTAAAACTCATATTGTAAAGAAGATAAAAGGGTTATGGGTACCGTGGTTTATATTTAGTAATCTGAATATTCTCTTGTCTGCAGTGATATCCCTTAAGGGAAACAGAAACATTACTTCAGAGCTCTTATGGAATATGATACAGATAAGAGGCCGTAGTGATGGCTTGTGGTTTATTGCTGCGCTTTTTGTTACATTTATACCATTCTATTTCTTAATAAAGCTTGATAACAAAAAAGTTGCCATACTGATTTCTGTTTTGCTGGTTGCTGTGAGAGAAACATATATAGTGTGGTTCCCAACAGATGTATTGCCCTGGGGAGGCCATTCTTTACCATGGCATATAGAATACATCCCATATGCTATGATCTGGATGGTCTTGGGATATTATTTCAAAAATGAGTGGGAAGCAGTGTTCGATAAATATGACACTCTGGGATTTAAGGTGACATCAGGTGCTTTGTATCTTGTTCTGATATTTGCATCAGGCGCTATCGAAAAGAATACAGGCTATACTTTACATGTTCTTCCGTATATTACCAGTGTGGTTGGAATTGTATTTGTTATTTCAATATGCAAACTGCTTAAAACAAATAAATATGTTTCTTATGTCGGTGCCAATACTTTGATCTACTTTGCGCTTCATGGGAAATTGTATGCTGTTATTGAGAAGGTACTGAATTCCAAGTTTACAGGCTTTTATCACGCATGCCTTAACAATGTTTTGTATTCATCAGTTTTATGTATCGCATTTGCACTATTACTATCTGTTATATTGATAGTTCCTGCATATGTGATCAACAGATGGTTGCCATGGATGGTAGGCAGAACCAAAAAGAGATAAGATAAACATAAATAATTCAGGCATTTTGGGAGGAAACTATGAGTTGGGAAGATAATGTCAGAAAAGTTGTACCTTATACCCCCGGTGAGCAGCCAAAGATCAAGAATATCATCAAGCTTAACACCAACGAGAATCCATATCCGCCGGCACCGGAGGTGACAAAGATTCTTGAAGGCATGTCAGTGGATGATTTTCGCAAATACCCTGATCCTACCTGTGATGAGCTGGTGAGCGCCATCGCGGATTTTTACAAGCTGGACAAAGAGAATGTCTTTGTGGGTGTGGGTTCAGACGACGTGCTGGCCATGGCGTTTCTGACCTTCTTTAATTCAAAAGATCGGGAGAAGAAGGTTCTTTTCCCCGATATTACCTACTCCTTCTATGACGTGTGGGCTGATCTTTTCAAGATTCCCTACAGGCAGGTTCCGCTGAATGAGGATTTCACCATTACTCCTCAGGACTACTTTGGGGAAAACGGCGGCGTGGTGATTGCAAATCCTAACGCCCCTACAGGAGTTCTTTTGCCCCTTGATCAGATTGAGGAGATTGTTAAAAGAAATCCCGATGTGGTGGTTATTGTTGACGAAGCCTACATTGATTTTGGCGGAGTCAGTGCCCTTCCGCTTATTGAGAAGTATGAGAACCTGTTGGTGGTGCAGACTTTTTCAAAGTCCAGATCCATGGCGGGCATGAGAATCGGTTATGCTTTTGGCTCCAAAAAGATCATCAAGTATCTGCTGGATGCCAAGTTTTCTTTTAACTCCTACACAATGAATATGCCGGCTCTATCGCTGGGAGCTGCTGCTGTCAGAGACAGAGAGTATTTTGAGCAGTGCCGCGAGAAGGTCATTGCCACAAGAGAGAGGATTAAGCCACTTCTTTCTGAGCTTGGCTTTACTTTTGGCGACTCAAAGACAAACTTCATTTTTGCAAAGCACAAAGAGAAACACGGAAAAGATATATTTGCTTATTTGAGACAAAATGGTATAATAGTGCGTCGCTTTGATTTGCCGAGGATAAGTGAGTATCTTAGAATCTCCATTGGAACTGATGAGGAGATGGATACCCTAATCAGAGTTTTAAAGGAGATTGTTTGATGTTTAAAGAGTATCTTATTGTATTTTTGATTTCTATGGTTCCGCTTGTTGAGCTTCGTGGAGCCGTTCCATATGCGATCCTCAGAGGACTGCCTGTTCTTCCGAGTTATATTATTGCTATTATCGGAAACATGATCCCTGTGCCGATCATTTTCTTCTTTGCAAGAAAGGTTCTTGAGTGGGGAAAAGATAAGCCGGTTATCGGTAAGTTCTTTACCTTCTGTCTCGAGAAGGGCCATAAGGGCGGAGAGGCACTTAAGGAGAAGGCTGGAAAGGGTCTTTACTGGGCACTTTTCCTCTTTGTAGGAATTCCGGTTCCTGGAACAGGAGCATGGACAGGAACACTTGCAGCTTCAATCCTTGATATGGATTTCAAAAAGAGTGTAAAAGCGGTTATTTGCGGAGTTGTTCTTGCAGGACTTATAATGGGAACAGGAACAAAGGTTGTAACATTGCTTGCCGGACTTTTTGGCTGATGGTGATTATTTATGGAAGCATATACAGATTTTGCAGCTGTTTATGACACATTTATGGATGAAACGCCCTATGAAGAGTGGGGCGTTTTTGTGTCTTCTTTAATAGAAAAATATGGGCTTTCCAAGCCCGGAATATCTACCGAGGATGCTCTTGAGCAGGAGAAGAATCTGGTGGTGGAGCTGGGATGCGGCACCGGGAGCTTTACCCAGGTCATGGCAAAAAAAGGTTATGACATCATGGGAATCGATCTCTCTTCGGATATGCTGGATATAGCAAGAAGAAAGAGCCGGGAAGCGGGTCTTGACATCATGTACCTTGAGCAGGACATGAGGGAGCTTGATTTGTACTGTACGGCTGGAACCATTGTCAGCGTCTGCGACAGTTTGAACTATCTGCTGGAGGATGAGGATGTTATTGAAACCTTTAAACTGGTGAATAATTTCCTTTTCCCTAAGGGTGTTTTCATCTTTGATTTCAATACGCTGCACAAATACAGGGATGTGATCGGGGATACCGTGATCGCCGAGAACCGTGAGGACTGCAGCTTTATCTGGGAGAACTACTACCACGAGGAGGAGCATATCAATGAGTATGATGTGACCATCTTCGCCAGATGTGATGATAAGGATGAGATTTTCAGAAGGTCTGTGGAGACCCACTATCAGAGGGGATATACTCTCGAAGAAATGAAAGGGTTTATAAAGGCAGCAGGCCTTGAGTTTGTGACTGCTATTGACGCGGACAGCCATGAAGAGCCGGCGGATGATAGTGAGAGGATCTACGTGGTATGCCGGGAATCCGGAAAGTGACATGGCAGGATAAATTGTTTCTGTCTTGAAAAGAGAATAAGGATAAAGAAAAAGCATCTGACGCTGTTCATGTTGTGTTCATGTTGGCGTTAGATGCTTTTTGTCTGACTAAAAAAGATTAAACTTCGATGCAGCCGTCGAATACTGTGGTGGCAGGACCTTCCATGATAACGGGAGATGAAAGATTTCCGTCCCAGGAGCAGGTGATGTCGCCGCCGAGAACGTGAACGGTCACCTTGTTATCTGTATGGCCGTTCAGGATGCAGGCTACGGTGGTGGCGCAGCATCCGGTTCCGCAGGCCAGGGTCTCTCCTGTGCCTCTCTCCCAGACTCTCATGTGAACGTTGTTCTTGTCATCTATCTTAACGAATTCGGTGTTGGTGCGCTTTGGGAACACTTCGTGGTTTTCAAAATACGGGCCGATCTTCTCTATATCAAAGGTTGCAAAATCCACATCCTCCGGCAGGAAAACAACTGCGTGGGGATTGCCCATGGATACGCAGGTGATACGCCACTCTTTTCCCTCTACGGTGATTGGTGTATCTATTACGGCAACAGCGCTTGAGGATCCGTCAGCACCTGAAATGGCAGGATTATTTATGGCAGAGCCTGAAAGGGTTACTGGAACCTCCATGGGCTCTAATATAGGCGGATTCATGTCTACCTTAACAAGGCTCACAAGATTGTCTGCATCAACTGTCAGGTCTATGAATTTCTTTTTCCCGGCGCTTACAATGGTGAGCTTTTTCTTGTCTGTGAGCCTGTGGTCGTAAACGTACTTGGCAACACATCTTATGCCGTTTCCGCACATCTCGGAGCGGGAGCCGTCGGCGTTGTACATTTCCATCTCAAAATCTATATCGGGATCATCCACGGGATTGATGAAGATCAGGCCGTCGGATCCTATGCCAAAGTGTCTGTCGGATACCTTAATGGCCAGCTCAGACTTTTTTTCCTGAGGCACTAGCTCTTTTCCCCCGTCAATATAAACGTAATCATTGCCACAACCTTGCATTTTTGTAAAATTTACGCGCATAAGTCCTCCAGTAGCCTCTAAAAGTTGTTGAAATTACTTGTATACAATATTTAGAAGTTATTGTAATATATTCCTCATGCTTTTGAAAGAGATTTCGTGTTATGCTAGAATGTATTTGCGATTTTCTTGAGAGCGCGAATGCTCTGGGGTTATTTAGAGATTTTTGGAGATTGTTTTGAAAAAGAAGTATCAACCATGGTCAATGGAGGAACTTTTCTGGAATGAGATTTCCGGAATTAACTGGAAACAGATCGGTATGGTCTTTCTGGTGGCGTTTATAGTGTTTCTCCCCGGCATTATAAGAATTATCAAGAAAAAAAGTACATTTAAAGAAGTGTTTATGGCATACTGGATTTTTGTCTGGGGCGGAATCATGCTGCTTATAACGATTTTCAGGCGAGAACCCGGCTACGCCACGGAAGATGTCAATCCGTTTCCTTCCTGGGAGAATTTTGGCGGCAGCGATTTTGTAACAGCCTTTAGTATATTCAATGTACTGCTTTTTATTCCCTGGGGATTTTTGCTCAGGATCTATAACCATAAGAAGACAAACTGGAAGGCATTCGGAATTACGATGCTGATTGGGCTTGCTTCAACCTGCGCAATTGAAGTGACTCAGCTTATTACTAAAACGGGATATTTTGAGTTCACTGATATGATCAATAACGTGATGGGCTGTTTGATTGGTTCATGGTTTGGCGTGATTTTCCTGGAGATGTGCAGGAAGAAATGAAGGTAGTTGTTGAGAAAACAGGGATATTTCAGGGGTGAAAACTACGAGGGATCAACTTGGTTTACATCCATGAGGAAATATATTAAAATATTTCATGCGTGAAAATAAATCGTGACTAAATCGCGATATTATGTAAATGAAAAATGTATTAAGAATGGAGTATTAATTATGGCATTATTACAGGAATGGCGTGACAAGGCATATTCAGAGACAGCCAATAAGGGCGATCTTCAGAGATTATGGACAGACTATTTTCAGAAGGAGCGCGATATCTATGCGCAGCTTCTTAAGAACCCTGACGAGGTAGTTAAGGGAACAGTTAAGGGCCTTGCTGAGAAGTACGGCATAGATCTTATGACAATGGTTGGTTTCCTTGATGGAATCAACGACAGCCTTAAGGAGCAGAATCCTATCGAAGAGATGGATGAGAACACTGAGGTTAACCTTGGTTTTGACAAAGAGCTTCTTTATAAGAACATGGTAGGCGCAGGTGCTGACTGGCTCTATGGCCTTGAGGAGTGGAAAGCGATCTTTGACGAGGACAAGCTTAAGGCTCTTTACAAGGAGGAGAAGTCTTCTCACACTGTAAGAAAAGAGAACAAGGTATATCCTAACGATCCATGTCCATGCGGAAGCGGCAAGAAGTACAAGAAGTGCCACGGCAGAAACGCTTAATTGAGCAAAATATTTAGATAATGATATGGCATCGTAGAATTTCTGCGGTGCCAATTGTTATAGAAAGAAACAAACAAATGTGATTGGCATTGCCCGGTAGGCATTGCCCAGAAAGGAAAAAGTAATGACAAAAGAAGAGTTCTTAGAGGTGTATCGCCACTCTATGGCGCACATTCTCGCAAAGGCAGTTATCGAACTGTACGGCAAGGAGGTTCAGTATGCTATCGGACCTCAGATTGATGACGGATGTTACTACGATTTCGTTCTTCCAAAGGCAGTAACACAGGATGATTTCAAGACTATCGAGGACAAGATGCGTGAGATCATCAAGAGAAGAGAGGATTGGACCCGTAAGGAGGTTTCCAAGGCAGAGGCCCTTGAGATGTTCAAGGATCAGAAGTTCAAGACAGAGCTTATCCAGGATCTTCCAGAGGACGAAATTATCACAGTTTATTTTACAGGTGAGGATTATGTGGACCTTTGCCGCGGACCTCACGTAGCAAATTCTCAGGAGCTTATGAATGTTTCATACCAGATTAAGTCTGTTTCAGGTGCTTACTGGAGAGGCGATGAGAAGAGAGATCAGCTTTCAAGAATTTATCTTTATGCTTTCCCAAGCAAGGATGAGCTCAAACAGCACATCAAGATGATTCAGGAAGCCCTTGAGAGAGATCACAAGAAGATCGGCGCAGAGCTTGATCTTTTCATGTTTGACGAGACAGCACCGGGTATGCCTTACTGGCTTCCAAGAGGCTGGAAGATGTACCAGGCACTCCTTAAGTATTCAAGAGAGGTACAGGAGAGACATGGCTACACTGAGATTGCAGCTCCTCTCGTTAACAACAAGAAGCTCTGGCTTATCAGTGGACACTGGGCTCACTATGTAAACAACATGTTCATGGTTCCGGGAGTATCAGGATGGCTTAAGGCTGACGCTGAGATTCCGGGAGTACTTGAGAACAACAACGATCCTACTGAAGAGCCTAAGAATATCAAGATCCAGGCTGGTTCAGTTATCTATAATCGTGAGCAGAATGACACAATGGCTGCTAAGCCTATGAACTGTCCTAATGCCATGATGACATATAAGAGAACAAATCACTCTTACAAAGAGCTTCCTATCCGTTACAGTGAGTATGATGTACTTCACCGTAAGGAGAAGTCAGGACAGATGAACGGTCTTTTCCGTGTTCAGGAGTTCAGACAGGACGATGATCATACCTTCGTAATGGAGTCACAGATCAAGGAAGAGATCGCAGATGTTATTGCAATCGCTGATGAGATCTATTCAACATTCGGTGTTACTTATAGAGCTGAGTTCTCAACAAGACCTGAGGACTTCATGGGTGATATCGAGGTTTGGAACAGAGCTGAGGCTGCTCTTAAGGAAATCCTTGATGAGAAGTACGGCGAAGGCGGATATGAGATCAACGAAGGCGACGGTGCTTTCTATGGTCCTAAGATCGACCTTCAGATCAAGGATGCTCTTGGAAGAGAGTGGCAGTGCGGTACTGTACAGCTTGACTTCCAGCTTCCTCACAACTTTGGCCTCACATATCAGGCTCAGGACGGAAGCATGCAGATGCCTGTAGTTATTCACAGAGCTATCTACGGATCACTGGAGAGATTCATCGGTATCATCATCGAGAACTTCAAGGGTGTCTTCCCATTCTGGCTCAGCCCATATCAGGTAGGTATTGTTCCTATCCGTCTGGAGCACAATGAGTATGCTCAGAAGGTTGAGAAGACTCTTATGGCAGCAGGCGTTCGTGTTGAGGCTGATTACTCAGACAACAACATGAAGGAGAAGATCAAGAAGTTCAAGAACTACAAGGATCCATACATTCTTGTAATCGGCGACAAGGAGGCTGCTGAGGGAACTGTATCAATCAATGTTCGCGGCTCCAATAAGCAGATCCAGAATGTTCCTCTTGAGGCTCTTGTACAGATGTGCAAGAAGATGAACGAAGAGCATTCTCTTGAGCTCATCGATAGCTATACTGCAGAGTAAAATAAATATGATATAATGGTAGGCGCAGTGTTAAAACACTGCGTCTATTTTTCTTTTGGAGTATGCTGGCAGAAGCCGGTACAGATTTGGGAGCTTTATATGCTGAGTAGAGGGGTGTTTTACAAAGTAAGAATCTGCCTGGGAACCATGGCTGCGATTTTCTTTGCTGTTATGGCAGGGCTTTTAATGAGTGATGTGGTTAAGACAAGAGCCGGAGGAAACCTTAGTGTTGCAACCCAGTGTTCCTTTGTTATCCCATCGGAATTTGAACCTGACGAAGAGCAGGGGCTGTTCAGGCACAAGGATTATCCCATGGAGTCCTCATCGATAAAGTACAACATTTACTACAATGGGCAGGACAAGGTTCTGACCAACAGGGAGAAGCAGGCTCTTTTGAGAAATGGAGAACTGTCACTGGTGGATGAAAGCGAGAATCTTACAAAGGAAATCTATCAGGACACCATGAGCAAGGCTTATTCACAGGAATATGGTCAGGACGTAAGCTACGAGGTCACCTCTTTCAGTAAAAAGAGCTTTGATGGCTTTCCGGGATTTAAGATAACTGCGGAACTTCAGCCGGCAGAGGATATGAAGGTATATCAGACCGCCTACATCATACTGTCTAGATACAGAACCTTCAGCATCACCTATCAGAGGGCAGAGGACGATGAGTGCGAGGATCTCTTCAATACCAGCGCTGCAACAATTCATGTTCGATGATAAATAGCTTCCACTCCGTCGGGGCGGGGATGAACTGTAATGGTAACGGGTAAATACGAATTTTTCAATTTTATGTTGACAATTTGCCTTGGGTATAGTATATTATCTAAGGTTGTCGGATGAATATGACAATCTGCCGAAGACAGCAGGTGTTCCATTTTGGAACATAATGAGTGATCGCCTGCCGAGGAAAAGTTAAATGTGACTTTTTGCCTCTCGATGTCTTCGAGAGGTTTTTTTTCGGCGGTAAATTCTATAAGGAGGTAAAAAAATGGCAAAGGTTGAACTTAAAAAGCCTGTAGTTGATGAAATTTCTGCAAAGATTAAAGACGCTCAGGCTGTCGTACTTGTAGATCACCGCGGACTTACTGTTGCACAGGATACTGAGCTTCGTAAGAAACTTCGTGAAGAAGGCGTAACATATAAGGTTTACAAGAATACGATGATGAACTTCGCATTCAAGGGA
>JAILMY010000041.1 GCA_024692165.1 Butyrivibrio sp.
TGTGGATCCTGACTCAGCTACACAGGACTGGAACTCTATCGTTTCAAAGATGCAGGACAAGAGAGTTTACCTCTACTGGTATAGCTGGCAGTATGGATTCTGGAACACACCTGCAAAGGGAAATGAAGGCGTTAACTACGTTGAGATCCCTGTAGCAGATACAAACCTTTATCAGACATCTGACACATACTATGGCGATGGCCGTGTTCTTTGCGTTGGTTCACAGGTTGACGACGAGCACTTCGCAAGACTTATGGAGTTCCTTGACTGGTATGCTTCTCCTGAGGGAGTTCAGATCCAGCACGCAGGTACAGAGGGTCTTACATACACAGTTGAAAACGGCAAGTACACACTTACAGAGGATGGTCTCAACAGATTCTCAGCAGAAGTTTTAGTTCCTGAGGAAATGGGCGGCGGAAACTGGAACGATGGTAACAACCAGATCAACCAGTGGATCGTAGCTTCTTGCGATATCAACCCTGAAACAAACGAGCCTTATGCTTCAGATATGTGGTCAACAACTATCGAGATGAACCAGACAACCACAACTAAGGAGTGGACAGCTAAGTTTGGTGCAGCTGATGACGTTGAGTACCTTACAAATAACAACATGATGACAGTTGTTCCAAGTATCAACATGGCTCTGGCAATTGATTCTACAGACATCAGCCTTATCCGTAAGCAGTGCGGCGATATCATCAAGGATGCTTCCTGGAGAATGGTATTTGCTAAGGACGACGCTGACTTCGATGCTCAGTGGGATGCAATGGCTTCTCAGCTGGATGGTCTTGGATGGGCTGATCTTACAGCATTCGATACAGAGAAATATCAGCCAATGCTTGACGCAAGAAAGGCAGCTCAGTAAAATAGGCTTTAGCCAAATAATTAGTAAGCGAAATTTTGATAAAATTATTATAAAATAAGAGGCTGAATCCCGGCTTAACCTAGATGGTTGGTGGGATTCAGCTTTTTTCTGCCAAAGACGATAAAACGTACCTATTGTCTAACAATAGTTGAGAAAATCGCATAAAAAGTGTATTATTATAATGATTGTGACAAGAAAGGAGCGTAGTAGAGCTAAATGGATGTCAAGCACATGTCGAAGATCATCAGCCAGTTCGCAATGGTTGGGCAGCTCGGTTTATCGCTTCTTATGCCACTTTTATTATGTCTATTCGGTTGTTATCTCTTATGTACCAAACTCTCAGTTGGGGCTTGGGTTTATATACCGGGGTTTATTTTAGGGCTCGGTGGCTCTATGACAACTGCCTATAAGGTCTATTTATCTGTAATTCACAGGGAAGAGAAAAAGAAAAAAGATAATAATGAGGTGTATTTCAACCGCCATATGTAATTTGTAAAGCGGTGTAACTAAACAAACGGGGAGTAGGCTAGATCATGAAGTTACAGGATGCAGTAAAAAAAGAAACAGGCAAAATCGCCATGGGCACAGGCATTGGCGTTTTAATAATGTTCGTTGTATTTTTCGTTTTACATATGGTAATTCCGGAGGATGCCCCATTTGGGTGGACGGTACCCTTCGATTACAAGGTAATCTTAGGAGGAATTTGCGGCTTTTTGGTGGCTGTCGGCAATTTCTTCTGGATGGCGATAACAGTGCAGAAAGTAGCATCCATTGAGGATGAAGAGAGAGCGAGAAGAACTATGGGCGTAAGCTATAGATATCGCACTATGCTTCAGTTTTTGTGGGTGATACTTGCTATAGTTGTTCCAGTATTCAATCTGGTGGCGGGCATTGTTCCGCTGTTTATACCTAGCTTTACAATTAAACTACGCGGGATATTGTCTGCGGGGAAAGGAGGTTGAAGGCGAAAGCATGAATAGTGGTTTCGAAGTCGATTATGCGCAGATATACAAGACCTTCCACACGGGAATCCCGATTCTCGGTGACTTCCAGCTGACTGAGACTCTGATAGTAAGCTGGATTGTCATGATCATCATCACAGGCCTTTGTATATTCCTGACACGAGATCTGAAGATCGAAAACATCTCGAAAAGACAGGCATTCGCAGAGATGCTGGTTGAAACGGGCAACAATTTTGTTCGCAACAACACCGGCTCCAATAAGTTTGATAAGCTGATTCCCTTTGTTTCAGCACTATTCGCCACCAGCGTGGTATCAAACCTTATAAGCCTGATCGGACTGCGAAGTCCCACAGCAGACCTGTCTACAGAGGCGGCTTGGGCGATAGTTGTTTTCATAATGATCACATCGACCAAGATCAAGACCAATGGATTTGGCGGATATTTAAAAGGATTTACAACACCTATTGCTGTAATGACCCCGTTTAATATCCTGTCAGAGTTGGCAACCCCGGTAAGTATGGCTTGCCGTCACTTTGGTAACATCCTTTCAGGTGTAGTTATCGACGGACTTATTTATTGGGCATTAGGACTTGCATCAGCAGCACTGTTTGGACTCATTCCGGGCGCGGTTGGAGATTTCCTCTCCAAGATCCCGATCCTCGGTGTTGGTATTCCTGCAGTTACCGGTGTTTACTTTGACTGGTTCTCAGGTTGTATGCAGGCATTCATCTTCTGTATGCTGACGGTAATGTATATCGCCAACGCGGCAGAGGAAGGATGATCATTTCAAAACTTCATAATGCGAAAAAAACCAAAAAATAAAAAAGTGTTTTTAGGAGGCAAAGAATATGGGTGATTTTCAGTTACTAGCTAGAGGTATTGCACTTGCAGGATGTGGTATTGGTGCAGGATGTGCACTTATCGCAGGTATCGGACCTGGTATTGGTGAAGGAACTGCCGTTTCAAAAGCTCTTGAGGCTATCGGACGTCAGCCTGAGTGTAAAGGTGATGTTACAGGTACCATGCTTCTTGGTTGTGCGGTTGCAGAGACAACTGGTATTTACGGATTCGTTACAGGTCTTCTTCTTATCTTCGTTGCACCTGGAATGTTTATGAACTACCTCCAGTAACTTGCGATTATTAAAGGAGAATGCGTATGGATATACAGGCCCTTATGCTGATTACTGCGGAAACCAAACAGACGCAGGAATTGGTTACATTAGTGCCCTGGACATTTATCATTCAGATCTGTAACCTGTTCATTCAGGTTTTTCTGATCAAGAAGTTCCTCTTTAAACCAATAAATGACATTCTTGAAAAGAGAAAAAATCTGGCTGATAAATCGATCCGTGAGGCAAGAGAGGCCCAGAGTGAAGCTGATTCTCTTAAGGAACAGTACGAAGACAGTCTGACAAATGCGCATGCTGAAGCAGCTAAGATTGTATCTGAAGCTCAGAAGGAAGCGCAGACAAAGGCTGACACACTTGTTCGCGAGGCTCAGGAGGAGGCAGCAAGCATTAAAGCTAGAGCTGTAGCCGACATTGAGCAGGAGAAGAAGAAAGCTATCAATGAGGCCAAGGATGAAATTGGCTCCCTTGCAATGGATATTGCCGGCAAGGTGGTTGAAAAAGAGATTAGCGAATCCGATCACAAGAAGCTTATTGATGACTTCTTAAATAAAGTCGGAGCATGAGAAAGAAGGTTAACATGAGTAAAGCTGGAGATCTTTATGGTCAGAGCCTATATGATCTGGCAGCAGAAGAGAACCTTACGGATGAGATACTGGGAGAAATGGAGGTCGTAAAAGAGATTTTCAAAGAGAATCCCGATTATGTGACACTCCTATCGGAACCTTCAGTACCCAAGAATGAAAGACTGCAGCTTGTGGATCAGGCGTTTGATGGCAGCCTGCAGCCATACCTTATGAACTTTATCAAGATCCTTATAGAGAAGGGAATTTTGCGAGAGTTTTCTGCATGTCAGAAGCGCTTCAGACAGAGCTACAATCAGGATCACGGCATTGCCGAGGCCCTGGTTACAACAGCAGTAGCCTTGAATGAATCGCAGCTTTCCCAGCTTAAGGAAAAGCTTGAGAAGATCAGTGGTAAAAAGATTCTGCTACAGCAGAAGACAGATCCCGGCGTCCTGGGAGGCGTGAGAGTGGATCTTGAGGGACAGCTTTTTGACGGTACCGTCAAAGGAAGGTTATCCGAGCTTCGCAGAAGAGTCGACGAAACAGTTATATAGAATAAAAATCATAAACGTCGGAGGATGATATGGAGTTAAAACCAGAAAAAATATCCGAGGTCATTCGAAGCCAGATAAAGAATTATCAGAATGCCATAATCCAGAACGAGACCGGTACAGTTCTTACCGTTGGTGACGGTATTGCCCGTGTAAGCGGACTTTTGAACTGTATGTCAGGCGAGCTTCTGGAATTTGAGAACGGTACATTCGGAATGGCTCAGAACCTCGAGGAAACGGTAGTATCCGCGGTTTTGTTCGGCGAAGATGTTGGTATCAGCGAAGGACAGACCGTTAAGCGTACAGGAAGAGTTGTATCTGTTCCTGTAGGCGAGCAGATGATTGGCCGTGTAGTTAACGCTATCGGTCAGCCAATTGATGGAGCAGGACCAATTGAGACTTCTGAATACAGACCAGTTGAGTCACCTGCACCCGGTATTATTGCAAGACAGCCGGTTAAAGAGCCACTTCAGACAGGTATCAAGGCTATTGATTCCATGATCCCTATCGGAAGAGGACAGCGTGAGCTTATTATCGGCGATAGACAGACAGGTAAGACTACTATCGCTGTAGACACAATCCTGAACCAGAAGGGTAAAGACGTTATCTGTATCTATGTTGCTATAGGACAGAAGCGTTCTACAGTTACATCCCTGGTTGAGGACCTTAAAAAGGGCGGAGCTATGGAGTACACAATCGTTGTAGCTGCTACAGCTTCTGAACCCAGCCCACTTCAGTATATTTCTCCATACACAGGATGCGCTATGGGTGAGTACTTCATGAATAAAGGAAAACACGTTCTTTGTATCTATGACGACCTTTCAAAGCACGCCGTAGCTTACAGAGCACTGTCCCTTCTTATCAGAAGACCACCGGGACGTGAAGCTTATCCTGGAGACGTTTTCTATCTGCATTCAAGACTCCTTGAGAGAGCTGCTAAGCTGTCAGATGAAAACGGTGGTGGTTCACTTACAGCCCTTCCAATTATTGAGACACAGGCCGGTGACGTATCAGCCTATATCCCTACAAACGTTATTTCCATCACAGACGGACAGATATTCCTTGAGACGGAGCTTTTCCACTCAGGAATCATGCCGGCGGTTAACCCCGGTATCTCTGTATCCCGAGTTGGTGGTAACGCTCAGATCAAGGCTATGAAGAAGGTTGCCGGAACCCTTAAACTTGTTTATTCACAGTATCGTGAGCTGCAGAGCTTCGCTCAGTTCGGATCAGACCTTGACGAGGATACCAAGAATCGTCTTGCGCAGGGCGAACGTATCGTGGAAGTTCTTAAGCAGAACAAGAATATGCCGGTTCCTGTTGAAAAACAGGTTGCTATTCTCTATGCGGTTGTTAACAATATCCTGATGAAGATCGAGGCTAGTGATGTAGCTGAGTACGAGGCAGGTCTTTATGATTTCCTTGATCAGAACCCTTCAGGAATCGCAGCAATGCGCGATATCCGTGAAACCGGAAAACTTGAAGCAGAAACAGAGGATAAGCTTAAGGAAGCTTTGAACGCTTATACTGATATGTTTATAAAACGTAAATAAGGAGGACAAATAATGGCTGGATCAATGAAAGCTGTTAAACTCCGTATCAAGAGCGTTCAGAGCACGATGCAGATCACGAAAGCGATGCAGCTGGTTGCAGCTTCAAAGCTTCGTAAGGCAAAAGAGAGAGCTGATCAGTCAAAGCCTTATCTTGAGACAATGCTTGCGACTCTTACAGATATAGCCAACGGAAACACTGATTTCCAGTCAAGATTCACCAATGCCGGTGAGAATGACAGATGGCTGTACATCGTAATTGCCGGAGACAGAGGCCTGGCAGGCGGATATAACTCCAACCTGTTCAAATTTGTTGAGGCAGAGATCAAGGATAAGAACAATGTGATAGTTCTTCCGGTGGGCAAAAAAGCTGTGGAATTCATGAAACACAGGAATATTGATATTCTCACAGAAGAGTATGCCGAGGTTGCCAAAATAAGCATCTCAGACTGCTTTCAGATTGCCAAGCTGATCTGTGGTTCATATGGCGGCGGTGGATTTGGACATGTTTTCCTGTGCTATACAAATTTCGTGTCCATGCTATCGCAGGTTCCTACATCAACATCACTTCTTCCTCTCTCAGATCTTTCGACTGAGAACAAGGAGAGCGATGGCAAGCCAAAGGAACTGATCCTTTATGAACCGGACAGTGAGACAGTGTTCGATGCTATTGTTCCGGAATATCTGGCGGGAATTCTTTACACCAGTATCAATATATCTTATGCCAGTGAGCTTGCTGCTCGTAGAACTGCTATGGAAGCGGCCACCGATAACGCAGAAGAAATGATTGAGACCTTAAGTCTGTACTATAACAGAGCCCGTCAGGCCAGCATAACTCAGGAAATTACTGAGATCGTTGCCGGAGCTGAAAGCTGAACATTTCAATTTAGAAAACAAATTAAGGAGTTTAACAATGAGTGAAAATCATGTTGGAAAGGTAATACAGGTTACAGGCCCTGTACTTGACATCCGCTTTAAAGAGGGTGAACTTCCGGATCTTCACAATGCCATAGAGATTATGATCGAGGACCGCAAGCTTATCGCTGAGGTAGCTCAGCAGGTTGGTGACGACGTTGTTCGTTGCGTAGCTATGAGCTCAACTGACGGTCTTGTTCGTGGCGTAGATGCTAAGGATACAGGAAGTCCTATCACCGTTCCTGTTGGTGACAAGTGTCTGGGAAGAATTTTCAACCTGCTTGGAGAACCTGTAGATAACGAGCCTGCACCTGAAGGGGTAGAGAGATGGGCAATTCATCGTCCGGCTCCTTCCTATGAGGATCAGGTTCCTGCTACAGAGATCTTTGAGACAGGTATCAAGGTCGTTGACCTTATCTGCCCTTATGCTAAGGGTGGTAAGATCGGACTTTTCGGTGGTGCCGGCGTAGGCAAAACCGTACTTATCATGGAGCTTATCAACAACGTTGCTAAGGCGCACGGTGGTATCTCAGTATTCACCGGTGTTGGTGAGCGTACTCGTGAAGGTAATGACCTTTACGGAGAAATGAAGGAAAGTGGAGTTATTGATAAGACAGCCCTGGTTTACGGACAGATGAACGAGCCTCCGGGAGCCAGAATGAGAGTTGGTCTGTCAGGACTTACAATGGCTGAATATTTCCGTGATGTTAAGAATCAGGACGTGCTTCTTTTCATCGATAACATCTTCCGTTTCACACAGGCCGGATCTGAGGTTTCCGCCCTCCTTGGACGTATGCCTTCAGCCGTAGGTTATCAGCCTACACTGGCTACAGAAATGGGTGCTCTTCAGGAGCGTATCACATCAACAAAGAAGGGTTCTATCACATCAGTTCAGGCCGTTTACGTTCCTGCTGATGACCTTACAGACCCTGCTCCTGCTACAACCTTCACACACCTGGATGCTACCACCGTTCTTTCCAGAGATATCGCATCAAAGGGTATTTAT
>JAILMY010000043.1 GCA_024692165.1 Butyrivibrio sp.
AACCTTTTCAAAGCGTCCATCTGCCAGTGAAGAAAGTGAGCCGCTTACATCAATGATCGGCTCCACAAATGCTTTACCCATCATAAAGGAAATGATGGCAGCAATAATACCCATAATGATACCAATAGTAATTATTACGTAGGCTGTCTGTCTTGCTGAACCAAGGACTTTTATGGAGTTGGAAGCAACGCAGACTCTGTAATTTGTCTGAGGCTCTACTACATAAGCGACAAAGGCCTGATATCCTTTTCCGGTATCTACATGGTAGAATCCTGTACTCTTGCCTGATGTCATGAATTCTGAATTTGCTCGTGAATCTTCGTCATGTGCACCATTACCAATTTCGTACTGTGAATGAGCAGCTACAAGACCTGTTCTGTCAGTGATAAATGCATCCTCGGATTCTTCAGCAAGGAATTTATGGAAATCATTCAAGTCATAGTTTCTTGTCACAATACCGATAACAGAAGAACGATCGTCACCATAAATTGGTGCTGCCATAGTAATTTGCCTAAGTCCCGTAGAAGCACTTACGATTACATCAGAGACAAAAGGCTGACCTTTCATGGCTTGCTGGAAATATTCTCTTTCATGGACATCAACAAGCTTGCCACCATCAGATCTCATGATCTGCATGCCGTCAGCACCTGCAATTGTTGTGCCATTACCATCCGCAAGAACTTGATCTACAGATGTAAGTGTCATCATGATTACATCATCACCAATGCCTGCTTCAGGATGGCCTATGTATGCAATGATTGTGGGATTTATTCCAACCTGTCTGATAAGGTCCATGTTTCGGTTTATTATTTCTACAAACCTCGATTCAATGTACTGGGCTTGCCATTCCATTGAAATCTGTGCATCTTCCATCGCCTTATCGGTAGAAGTCTTATAGCTTATAAGGATAGAAATAAGCAATGGAACAATAGCAATAGCAAGCATAATAGCAATAAGTCTGGTCTTAATGCTGTCCTTGAAACTAATGTTGGATTTTGCAATCCGTTTTTTCTCTTTTTTTGCCATAACACGCCTCCATTTTGTATAAATCACTACATATTATTATATATTTAAGTTTTAAAAATAGAGCATTTATTAACGATATATAATGAATTTTTTACTTTGTTTTAATCTTTGCATCAAAAAACTTCTCATATGGTAAAAGTCATGTTCGATATATCGTGCATGGAAACCATAATAAAGAAATAGTTTCCTGTTTGAACCATGTATAAAAGGTCATTATTGCAAGTTTTTTGTCTATCATTTACTTGATAGGGAGGGCAGGATTTTGGATAATGGTTAGATGAACAAAATCAGGGGGAGGGGGATTCTCATATGAGTAAAGTCATAAAGTTTCCTAAGAGAAGAGTTAAATACAGATTCAGAGTCCTGCTCGGGATAACGCTTTTTTTAGCACTATCCTTCTTTTTGTTTGGAAGTATTCTGGTAAAGAGCTATATGGACCGCAACAATGAACTCAGAATTGCAGAGCTTTCCAAGAATACCGAGAATATCCTTGGAAATATGGAAAACAGCCTTATGACTATCCACAAGTACTATTTAGCCTCTGAAGATGATGAGGAGGTCAGGTTCCTTGTGGAAAATGATGTTGACTATACTAAGGTAAGTGCCATAGATGAAGGAGCTACCACGCTGTCGGGAGGCGGTATTGTATCTGATTATGTGGCAAACTATACCCTTGTAAATTTCAGAACAGGCATAGTTCTTGGATCAAAGGGAAGGTACGAGGTTTCTGAAGCACAGAATCTTGATAAGCTCATTGAAATATATGATGCATATAAGGAGAAATATACCAAGAATATGTGGGTGTATATAGACGGAGAAGACCCTGATAAGTACAGCAGGGAGTACAGGACCACAGTGCCGGTAAACGGGCTTGATCTCATTCTTTTTGTGCCGTATTCAGAAGTGACTCCCTATGCACTTATTGTGATAAATATAAACCTGAATCAGCTTACAAGTGATATCAGGAGGCAGATGGGAGCCTTTGATAATGCAGCTCTATACAGCAGCGAAGGCAAACTTATATATTCTTCAAGTCAGGAGCTTACAGATGTTATTGCAACAAATGACATAGACTACGGTCAGACTCTTATGACCAAAAGCAGCGATGGTAAAAGGGTGTATGTGCATGCCGGAACTGTTGGTGTGGCAGGGCTTAAGCTTTACGTTTCAAGTGAGAGCGTAGGTTTTGATTTTATTGCCAATGCCTATAGCCTTATGACGATTGTCCTTGTTCTTTTAATGCTCCTTATCGCTGCTACTTTGCTTTACAGAAGCATCTACAGGCCAATCAAGACAGCTGCATTGGAAATTGCAGGAGCGAATGATATTAAGTTTTTACCCGGTGAAGATGAGCTTTCATATCTTACGGACAGTGTCAAAAAGCTGGATAGCAGAAATACGGCCCTAATAAGCCATACGACAACGCTTTTTGCCACCAGGCTCTACAGGGATGAACTTACGGCAGAAGAAATCGATCAGTATATATACAGGTTGTCCCTCGCATCCAAAATTCCTGTTAAGTTCAAGGTCCTGACATTTGTGCTCAAGTCACTTTCAGAGGATGCTGCTATTTCGACAGAGGAAGACAAGAGAATCTGCAGTATGATAATTGAGAAATTAAACACAGAGTTCCCGGCAAAAGAGCTGCTGCCTCCCGTTTACTATGCAAAAGCAATCGTTATGTTTGTGAGAGAGGACAGTGCTGAGAAAGTAAAAGCAGAGATTGAGAAAAGATATAATTTCTTTACCCAGTACGTGTATGATAAATTCAAAATGAATACAGGAATGGGGGTGAGTCAGTCCTATGAGGACATTCACAAGATAGGACAGGCCTATAGGGAAAGTGTATATGCTCTGCATTTGGGCAAAACAGATAGCGTCAGTTATTTAAATTATTATAAGGCTCAGGGTGGAATGTCGCTTGTGAAATACGACAGCAAGCAGGAAGAAGAACTCAAAAAGTGCCTTAGGCGCGGTGATAAACAGGGAGCTTATAGAATACTGGATGATATTTTTGGAAGAATAATCAGCGAAAATGCTTCCAAAGAATGTACAGTCCCGATTCTTATGCAGCTTGTTAACAGCATAATTATGGAGGCGCAGGCTTCAGGTATAGGAACAGATATATTCAGAGAGGAATTACGGGAAATCTATCCGGAGATAATTGACTATCATGATCTGAACAGACTTCGCAAGAATATTAAGTTTAATATGGTAGACCCTGTTATCCATCATCAGAATGAACTTTTATCCAATCAGTCCGGTAATATCATGGCGGCTATCGAACAGCTTGTGGAGGATAAAGAGGGCAATATAACTCTGAATGAGTGTTCGGATATATTAAGTTATCATTCCAGCTATATATGGAGAGTGCTCAAGGAAGAAAAAAACATGACTTTTACCGAGTATGTGGAAGAATATAAGATAAACTTTGCCAAAAAGCTTCTGAAGGATACAGACATGACTGTAGGAGCCATAGCTGAAAAACTTAACTACACCAATGCCCAGAATTTCATCAGATTTTTCAGCAAACTTGAGGGTACTACTCCAGGGAAGTACAGAGCATCGCTCAAGGAGGCTTAACAGGGATAATCATTTTATTGATTTTGAAATGTGCACAATAAATACCTATTAAAAAGCATCCTTATTTGGATGCTTTTTACAATGCAAGAAAATGATTATAGACGTTATAAAGCTGATGTTCATATAATTTGCACATGGGATTTCGAAAAACAATTTGAAATTGAGTAAAAATGCCCAAACAAATTAAACAGGAGGGAAATATGAGCAACAACGGTGAAAAGCGTAAAGGCTATCGCAAGATCGTTACTACAGAAGGCAAAGTGTTTTACGCCAAGGACGCAGGCCTTGCAGCCTACATGTGGCGACATAAAGGACTTTACCTGATGCTTCTTCCGGGACTTATTTACTTTATAATGTTCCGTTATGTGCCAATGGCCGGTCTTGTAATTGCTTTTAAGAATTACTCACCATTTCAGGGAATTTGGGGGAGCGCATGGGTAGGCTTTGATAATTTCAAACAGTTCTTTTCCAATCAGGACTTTTTGATATTACTTAGAAATACACTTGGTATTTCATTATTGCAGCTGATATTGTACTTTCCGGCTCCGATCATCTTATCTCTTTTCTTAAATGAGATAAGACACAGCTGGTATAAGAGAACAGTGCAGACATTTATCTACATTCCTCATTTCGTATCATGGGTTATTGTGGCCAGCCTTTCATATCAGCTGTTTAACACCAACGACGGCCTTATCAATCTGATGTTTAAAGCCGTTACGGGAAACACAGTACCAATCCTTACAAGTGGCAAGTATTTCTGGGGACTTATTGTTGGTCAGGATATCTGGAAAGAAACCGGATACGGTACGATCATTTATCTTGCGGCACTTGCGGGAGTTGATCAGGAGATGTATGAGGCAGCCAGAGTTGATGGCGCCGGAAGATGGCAGATGATGTGGCATATCACACTTCCTGCTATCAAGAGTACGGTTATCATTATGCTTATCCTCAGAGTAGGTTCAATCCTTAACACAGGCTATGAGCAGATATTCCTGATGAGAAATGACCTTAACGTTGCTTTTGCTGAGGTCTTTGACACCTTTATCTACACAAGAGGTATCCAGAATGCCCAGTATTCGTTCTCTACAGCCGCGGGTATGTTTAAATCCATTGTAGGAATGATAATGGTACTCGGAGCTAACTGGACTTCAAAGAAGGCCGGAGAAGCCGGAATTTATTAAGGAAAGGAGGAAGAGAAAATGAGCGCAAATACAAAAGCGGTCGCAAGAGACTCAAAAGGCGTAAAAATGAGCCTGGGCTATCGCATAACAGATGTTATAATCTACACTCTGATGGGCTGCGTTGGTATAATCACCCTTCTTCCGTTCCTGTATATTACAGCAGGATCTTTCGCAACTGACAGAGAACTTACAGAGAGAGCATTTTTCATCATTCCAAGAGTCTGGTCATTAAATGCTTACAAATATGCCATAAATAACGGAAACATTCTGATGGGACTAAAGAATTCAGTGATCCTTACTCTGCTTGGAACCGTTGTGAATATGGTACTTTCGACAACATTTGCTTATCCTTTGTCCAAAAAGCACTTCAGGGGAAGAGACTTTGTTTTAAACCTGGTTATTGTCACCATGCTTTTTTCAGGCGGTATGATACCGACCTTTATGGTACTCAGAGCCTATGGTCTCTATGATTCATACTGGGCACTTATCCTTATCGGTGCTATAAGCCCTTTTAATATGATCATCATAAAAAACTTCTTCCAGGAGCTTCCACTGGAACTGGAGGAAGCAGCATATATGGATGGTGCCAGTGAATTCAGGACATTCCTCACAATAATCTTACCGCTTTCCAAGCCTGTACTTGCATCCATTTCGCTCTTTTACGCAGTTGGATACTGGAACGACTATTTCAATGCAATGATCTATCTTCAGACACCGACAAAGTACACGGTTCAGATCATGCTCAGGAACATAGTACTCAAAGCCAGCGCCATTAGTGATATAATGATGGATTACTACGACCAGAACGGGGCGCCACCTGATAAGGCGGTAAAGATGGCAACAACAATGATCGCTACAGTTCCAATTCTTATTGTGTATCCGTTCGTCCAGAAGTTCTTCACAAAGGGCGTCATGGTCGGCGCGGTAAAGGGCTGAGAGGGCTTGATGAGGTTATTTCGAATCTAGCCCGAACGTGTCATGGCGAGCGAAGCGAGAGCATGACTTCCTTGTTAATAATGATCACATGCTTGCATGTGAGAGCAGAACTTCCTTGTTGAAATGACACTAAATACTTGTATATAACCCGATTTTTACGGGGGGCAAA
>JAILMY010000081.1 GCA_024692165.1 Butyrivibrio sp.
TTCTTGGCGTGATGCTTTATACCAAGCCCAAAAAGACATATGTATATAAGTATGTCTTTTTAGGAACTATTTGCTCAATTTTTTCTATTCTTGTTAACATGTCCATTATCATAGTGGCAAATAATCCCATAGAATACTACAACAGATATATCTTCATGGGGCAGCTCATTCTTTTCCTTTTGCTCTACAATGCCATCCTTTACTTTATCTTTTCCTATGTGAATATGATGTCCATTGTCAGAAGGACTCAGAGAAAAGAGTTCATGCTCATGTATTTTCTTTTGACAATCATTTATCTTGTGGGGGTTATCATTGAGCTGGCTGCCACAGGTCTTTATAAGATGTCTATTGATGGCATAAACATCGACAATTTCACCAGATACTACAGCGGAGCGGGGATTGTATGTGCTGTGTTCTGCTTCAATGCCACATTGTCCAACAGAAAGAACGTATCGAGGGTCATTTCCCATGCAGTATACGTTCTGGTACCTTTGGATTCCTTAATACTGGTCATTCAGATGATCACGGTTGCCAGATTCCATTCCGTTTTCACCGCTCTGACCTATGTGCTGGTATTTGCCCTGGGATATATGCTGTTCCACTCATATCCTTATGATGAGATCACCGGATCCCAGAGTATATATGCGCTGAACGCTTATCTTCATAAGACAATAGGGAAAAGAAACACATACATAATATATGTTAAGCTTCTTTTCCCGGGGATCGACAACCTGGTCATTGAAAGAGACGATATAATATTCAAGGGAGTGGCTGTCTGCAGAGCTATTGAATCTCTTAACAGCAAGCTAAAGATCTACAGAGTTGCCGAAGATAGATATGTGAACGTCATAGATACCGAGAACGAAAAAGAGTTTAACCGGTGTACGAACCAGATTCGAGGCATATTTGATTCTCTGAAGGCGGAACTGAATGTTCCTGTAAACTATGTTATTGTGGCCGGACAGCTTCAGCCGGAGCTTGATGAACCGGTAAAGGTGCGCCAGTTCTTTGAGTTTATTGCAAAGCGCTTTAAGGATCAGAACGCAAGCCATACCTACATTGCAAAGCCAGCTGACTACGACGGCTTTAGTGATAACTACGAGATAACAACAGCACTTGAAGATATCAGAAACAAGCTTGATCTGGATGATGAGAGAGTTGTGGTATATGCGCAACCCATCTATAGTGTTGAGACCGGAAGCTTTAGAGTGGCCGAGGCCCTTACGAGGCTTAAGCTGGGAGACAGGATAGTAAGTCCCGATGTCTTTATTCCTACAGCAGAAGCCACCGGTACAATTCATGCCCTTACCTGTATCGTCCTGAACAAGGTATGCAAGGTCATTGAGAGCATAGAAGAATACTATGACTTTGATGCCATATCAATCAATATCTCATCAAAAGAGATTTCTCAGCCCAACGCTCATTTAGAGCTCTTTGACGTTATCAATAAATACGACTTTGACATGTCAAGGATAAGGCTTGAGCTTACTGAATCTGCCATGTTTGAAAGCTTTGAGGTGGCTGCGGAGAATATGAATTTCCTCACAAGAGCAGGAATCCATTTCTATCTGGATGACTTTGGAACCGGTTATTCGTCCCTTGAGAGAGTAATGAACTGTCCGTTTAAGACCATTAAGTTTGATAAGTCGCTGCTATACAAGTCCCTTGACGACAACAGAATGGACGATATCATGACTTACATGATTGAGGTATTTAAAAAGAACGGATTTGTTACACTGGTTGAGGGCGTAGAGGATGAATCCCAGAGCCAGTACAGTATGGAACACGGTTTCGACTATATTCAGGGTTATCATTATGCTAAGCCCGGACCTATTGAAGACGTAAAAAAATATTTCAATCGAAAAGCAAAATTCTGAAAAAATATACCAATTTTCAAAAGAACAGGCGCCTTTGCCTGTTCTTTTTTTGCCCCCAAAAGTTAAGGTTTTTTCTATGATGGCATTGACATGGTTGACATGAATGGTATGATTGTATACAATCATACAAAAGGTACACGAAATGCAATTTTGATAAGAGGTATTCACCATGCAGGATACAAACACATTCCAAAATCGTCCCGTCACCATGAATGAGAAGAACAATCTCCTTTCAATCGAGGAGCATATGTACATTCTTGATGACGTGGAGAAGCCAAATGTCTTCAGAAATATGTTCCCTTACGAGGAAGTTCCAAAGATTCCTTTCAACGACAGAATTGTTCCTCACAATATGCCAAAAGAGATTTGGATAACTGATACAACCTTTAGAGACGGTCAGCAGTCCAGAGCCCCATACACCACAGATCAGATCGTACATATTTTCGATATGCTTCATGATCTTGGCGGTCCAAACGGCATGATCCGTCAGAGTGAGTTCTTTTTATATAGTAAGAGCGACAGAGATGCGGTTTATAAGTGCATGGAGAGAGGCTACAAGTTCCCTGAGGTAACCAGCTGGATCAGAGCCTCAGAAGAGGATTTCAAGCTTGTTAAAGCCATCGGAATGAAGGAGACAGGTATCCTGGTAAGCTGTTCCGATTATCATATTTTCCTTAAATTGAAAATGACAAGAAGACAGGCTCTGGATCATTATCTTAGTGTTGTTAGGTCATGCCTTGAAAATGGCATCAGCCCAAGGTGCCACCTGGAGGATATTACCAGAGCGGATATTTTTGGTTTTGTTGTTCCCTTCTGTCTTGAGCTTATGAAGCTCAAGGAAGAGTACAAGATTCCTATTAAAGTTCGCGCTTGCGATACTATGGGATATGGAGTAAACTTTTCAGGTGCCGTTATTCCCAGAAGTGTTCAGGGTATCATTTATGCCCTTAATACCAACGCAGGAGTTCCCAGCGAACTCATCGAGTGGCATGGACACAACGATTTCTACAAGGCTGTTACAAATTCGACCACGGCCTGGATTTACGGATGTGCCTCTGTCAACACTTCACTGTTTGGTATTGGTGAGAGAACAGGTAATACTCCTCTTGAAGCTATGGTATTTGAATATGCTCAGCTCAAGGGAACTCTGAATGGTATGGATACTACCATTATCACTGACCTCGCCGAGTACTATGAGAAAGAGATTGGATTTACGGTTCCTGCAAATACACCGTTTGTAGGTAAGAACTTTAACGTTACAAGAGCAGGAATTCACGCAGACGGACTTCTTAAGAACGAGGAGATATACAATATCTTCGATACAGAGAAGTTCCTGAAGAGACCGCCTATCAGTGCAGTCTCCAACACTTCAGGCCTCGCGGGCATTGCCCATTGGATCAATATACATTACAAGCTCCGAAACGAGCAGGCTGTTTCCAAGACATCACCACTTGTTGTCAAGATAAAAGAGTGGGTGGACAAGGAATATGCCGGTGGTCGTGTCACCGTTATGTACGACCATGAGCTGGTTCAGGAAATTGATAAGATCAGCAAGGAACTTGGCATTATCGTCAAGGAAGGCGAGATATTGGAGAACGTAACTGCATCTAAAGGATGATTTCGAAATGGCACTTTTTATATTTCAGAAAAAGAGGAAACCATGGGAAATAGCGATTTAAAGGAAGAAGTTACAGACAAATACTCACTTAGGGGACGAGTGTTCCACAGAATAAGAGAAGATATACTTAATGGCAAATATAAGGATCACGAAGAGCTAAGGGAAGTGGCTATCGGTCAGGAGCTTGGTGTGAGCCGTACACCTGTAAGAGAAGCCTTCAGACAGCTTGAACTGGAAGGGCTTATTCAGATTATTCCCAATAAGGGAGCTTATGTCACAGGCATCAAGGTAAAAGACATTAAGGATATCTATATGATCAGGTCCAAGCTTGAGGGTTTGTGTGCAAGATGGGCTTGCGAGAACATTACAAAAGAGCAGCTTGAGGAGATGGAAGAGGTTATTTATCTGGCTGAATTCCACGCTGCAAGAGGCCACATGGAGCAGATGGCGGAGCTGGACAACAGATTCCACACCATCATGTATGAATCATGCAATTCCAAGATGCTTGAGCATCTTTTGAAGGATTACCATCAGTACGTTTGGAGAGTCAGACAGAAGACTCTTTCCAGCAACCGTGGAGCGGTTTCCAATGTTGAGCACAAGTTCATCATGGAAGCCATCAAGGAGAATAATCCTGACAAGGCAGAAGAACTTGCCAACCAGCATATGATAAATGCTTATGAGAACATGGTTGAGAAGGGCCTTCTGGATCTTTACGAAAACTAATTAAAATCATTAGGAGGAGTTATGGAAAAAATCAAGATGACTACACCCATAGTTGAGATGGATGGGGATGAGATGACAAGAGTCCTTTGGCAGATGATCAAGGACAAGCTTATTCTTCCTTTCGTCGACCTTAAGAGCGAGTATTACGATCTTGGTCTTAAACACAGGGATGAGACAGACGACCAGGTAACTGTGGACAGTGCAAATGCCACGCTTAAATATGGAGTAGCCGTTAAGTGCGCAACCATTACTCCTAACAACGAGCGTGTAGAGGAATACGGACTCAAGAAAATGTGGAAGAGTCCAAACGGCACCATCAGAGCTATTCTTGATGGAACTGTTTTCCGCACACCTATTATGGTAAAGGGTATTGAGCCCAATGTTCGTACATGGGTCAGCCCTATCACTCTTGCAAGACATGCTTACGGCGATGTTTACAAGAACGTTGAGATCAGAGTTCCAGGAAAAGGAAAGGCTGAGCTTTTGTTTACCGGTGAGGATGGAAAAGAGATAAGAGAGACCATCTACGATTTTGAGGAACCCGGAATCATCCAGGGTGTCCACAACAAGGATTCATCCATAAAGAGCTTTGCAAGAGCCTGCTTTAAATATGCGCTTGCTGAGAAAAAAGAGCTGTGGCTTGGAACAAAGGATACTATTTCCAAGACCTATGACAGAAGATTTAGAGAGATATTCGATGAGGTCTTTGAAAACGAATTTAAGAAGGATTTTGAAGCCGCAGGCATCACATACTTCTATACCCTTATTGATGATGCTGTAGCCCGTGTTATGAAGTCTAAGGGCGGATTTATCTGGGCATGTAAGAACTATGACGGCGATGTTATGAGTGATATGGTTTCATCTGCTTTCGGTTCACTGGCTATGATGACTTCAGTTCTTGTTTCTCCTACAGGAGTTTACGAGTACGAGGCTGCTCACGGAACAGTACAGAGACATTACTACAAATATCTTAAGGGTGAGCCTACATCTACAAACCCTGTTGCCACAATCTTTGCATGGACAGGAGCACTTCGTAAAAGAGGTGAGCTTGATGGAATCAAAGAGCTTGAGACCTTTGCTGACAAGCTTGAGAAGGCAACTCTTGGTGTTATCGAATCCGGACGCATGACAGGAGATCTGGCCCTTATAACAACTTTGAAGAATCCTGTAAAGCTGGGATCAGAAGAGTTCCTTGATGCTATTGCAGAAGAATATAAAAAGCTGTGAGGTTTTCCTCACAGCTTTTGCTGTATATGCCGGTCCTATGGACCGGCTTTTTGAATTAATTAAATTATTTAAAAAGTGATTTGCTGATGTCAAAGTATCCGGTGGAGAAGGATTTGCTTGGATCCTCCTTGCACTCGAAGTTGATATTAAGTGCTGCGCTTTTTCCTGTGAGATCCTTGTATTCATCTCCGTAAGGATAAACGTATGGTGCGTTTAATACATATCCTGCCGGCATATAGCTCCTGTACAGACCTGAAGGCTCTGCAACCATATTGTCTATCTTCATTTCCTCACTGGATACGTAAAGGTTCAGATCAGACTTATTATGGATTGCAATCTTGTAAGCATCGTGGGAAAGAGTATCTGTGTAGACTGCGAAAATATCAACTCTGTCATCTGAATAAAGCTGGACATAATCATCAAAATCAAATTCCCCTGTATAGGAAGCTGTGGTTCTTATTACTGAAGGCTCAAATGGAATCTTTTCATAGGAATAATCTGTGTTTCTAATCTTGATATCATCGAATATCATTTCTGATATGATCTGTCCGGGAACACTTCTAAAGTCCTCATAGATTACTACATCACTGCTTTTTTTATAGGTATCATACATATAAACATAGGAGGAGTTGGTGGAAAATCCATTTACAGAGTTGCATGAAATGGATATTTTTATATCCTCATCTCTGTTATTCTCTACGTGGAATTCCACGGCGACCGGTCCGTCGGGTTCACTTGAGGAATACTCGTATTCCTTTGTGTAAAAACCGGTAACGGTGATCTTTACATCGTCATAGTCGAAAATTACTCCATCGCCATCTATCTGGTAATCAGCCTTTACATATTTATAGTAGGTACCATCTTCAAGCTTCTCTGTCTTTCTGTATTTGCCAGGTGAATCAGCAACAGTGACGGTCGCCGCAAGAATAGCTATAACAAGGATCATTGCCACAAGAGCGATGATTGTCTTCTTGATGTTCTTAAGAATCTTTTTGCTCTCTTCCTGGGACTTGCGTTCTCTTGCTGTGATAAGTGCATCGGTACTCTTATCTATAAAGTTTCCGGAGACCACATTATGTCTTGATTTCCACTCTTCATCATTATCAAATGGTGCACCACACTGGGGACAAGCCTTGAATTTAGTGGTATCAATCTTACCTCCGCAGTAATCACAGGAGATGACCGGATCCCTGTATGTGATTTTCCTGACCTGCTCCTCGGCAGCCTTTTTTACCTCGGCTCTGCTGAAAGCATTGGCCTTAACCTTGATGTATCTGAAGATCTCCACAAAAAGAAAGACCAGCAGTACCAGAAATGCAATTGAAAAAATCATCGTTAATTTTATACCTCAAAACTGTTAATAACACCAAAGCATAATTATATACATATGAAATAATAGGTCAAGCAGTATATTTATGCACTTAAAATATGGAATTTTATAATGGGATTTTATGTTTGATTCATGTCGGGTTTACACAAAATTTATAAATGAAAAGAAAAATGAAAGGAAAAATGAAAGCACTTACATTAGATTTTGAAAGATTTGATTGTATCCGATTTATAATAAATAAATATTTGTAAAACAGAATAGTACTGTATTTACCGGCCTTGAAATTTTTTTGCTTAACGTTCTGTTAAAAATGAATTATTGTTTTTTCGTTGAAAGCGTTTACAATGGAAACGAAATGTGGTATATTCGTTTCCGAGTGGAAGATAATTCCAATTTTTGTATATTTATGCCGGAATGATTTCGGGAGGATTTCATGAAGGCTTGGTAACAAACGAAACAGATTAGTTTAAGGAGTGTGTTATGAGAGGGATTCTCAAGAGATTTTTAACATTAACACTATCAGTGGCGATGATAGGTCAATCGTTAAACGTAAATACTATTACTGCAAAGGCAGCATCCAATGCAGTCTCTTTTGATTTTAAATGGGATTATGATCAGGAAACTGCAAGCGGTGAAAGCAAGACTTATTCTAAATATGCTAACGTATTTCAGAGATGGTATAAAAACACTCAGCCGGCATCCGGTTTTAATATGTCTGAGCAGTATGATGAATACATATATGATCTTGGAGAGGATTTCTGGGGCTATCAGGTTGATAGCGTAGTAATTAAGGTAAAAAACCAAAACAAGGCTATAGGAATTACGCTTCATAGCACAAGTTCAATTAGTGATAATAAAAATGATTCCCATAAATACTATGCGTCAAATCAGTGGAATAGTAATGGTGAAATCGTAATCAAACCTGATTTTACCGGAAAGTTCCGTTATGTTGGCTTTTTGTCTGAAACAGCCGGTACTTCTTTTAGTATTGACCAGATTATAGTTACAAAAAAAAGCGAGGCTAAAGCTGCACCTGCTTCGAAGGAGCAAACCGGTAATACCAGTACAAGCACTGTTTCCGCCCAAGGCATTACATTTAATAATAAATGGAATAACCAGTATGATGACGGCAATGACTATATAAATGATGGTGTACTTACATTTAAAAGGGATTATCAGGATAAAGTCGTTAAATTGGATAAACCGGTTGATCTAAGCAAAATTGTAAGCATGAATGTTGAGGTTGAGAAACAGGACCCTGCTCTTTTAGTGGCGTACAAGCTGTACGACAAAGATATGAACGAGATTTTCGTTCAGTATGATAATTCAGGAAATACAAGTTACAGCGTCGAATCAAAGGGTGGAATCGCTTACTACTTTGGAGTAATGTCAAATATAGATGATTATGAAAAGAACTATTACTATACTCCAAAGAAGATAACAATAAAGAGTATTCAATTCGTTACAGCAGAAAAGGTTAACCCTGTTGCTGATCCATCACATGCTATTGATGATGCAATTAATGAAGCCGTAGATCTGATGAATGAATTGATCAGTGCAGGCGAAGCTGCGACTGAGGCTGCAAATAATGTAATCTCAAAGCCCTCTGCAGAAAATGTTAAAAAGGCAATGGATGCCGCCAAAACAGTTGAGGAAGTCGCAACAAGAGCACAGGCTAAATACGATGAAATTGAAAAAATTAAAAATTCCTCATCGGATAATAGCGTAAAGGAGAAAGCAGATTATTATAATCCATGGTTGGAATATTATAAGAATTATGCTGAAGGTGAGGGTGAGAAAGCGAAGACCGCTGCAGAGAATGCAGTAAATACGCTGGTCGAAGCAGTAGAAAGTGCTAAGCAGAAGTCAGATGAAGCAACTAAAGCTGCAAATACTGCTGCTGGTGAGGCAAATCAGGCAGCAAGTAATGCAACTAAAAAGCCTACATCATCAAATATTGACAAGGCATTGAAAGGTGCAGAAACAGCAAATACTAAGGCAGACGAAGCAACAACTGCTATAACCGCTGCAAGAGAGGCAGCTCTGGAAGCAATACAAGCAGCTGAAAATGCCGGAATAGACAGCAATAATTTAATTACTGATATAAACGGAGCAATCGCTGAAGCTAACGAAGCCATAGATGCAGCCAGAACCGAAGCTCAAAATGCGACTGACGCAGCAAATGCTGCTCAGGATAAACTTAATGCTGCTGCAAAAGAAGCCGGCGACAATGCAAAAGATAAGGCGGATAAAGCAGATAAGGCAACCAATAAGGTTAATAGTACAGTTGAGGCGCTTGAGAATAACTTAACAGCAAAAACTATAGCAGATGTTTATGATGCTGCATCTAAGGCAAATACCGCAGCGACTGAAGCTGAAAAAAGTGCTGCAAAGGCTGAGAAGGCAGCAAAGTTATGTACTGATCCTGAAATAAAGAAATATGCTGAGGATCAGGCTAAAGAGGCAAGAGAAGCAGCACAGAGAGCAAGAGATGCTGCAAAGGATGCTTTTGAAAAAGCAGCAGCTGCTGATGAAAAGCTTAAAAAAGAATCTGAAAAGATTGCAGATGAAGTTCAGAAGGCAATTACTAATGCTAATAATGCCGCAGCTACAGCAGAAACTGCAGCCCGCGCAGCCGATGACGCGAAGGATAATATCGACCTTGATAATCCATCGAGTGAGGCTATAGATACTGCGATTTCCGTAGCTGATATCGCTGAAAACGCAGCCAAAGAAGCAAGAGAAGCTGCAGAAGCAGCTAACGAAGCTGTCAAAAAGGCAACAGGAGATAAGATAGCAGAAGCGGCAGCAGAAGCAGCAAAGAATGCTAAGGATTGGGCAGAAAAGGCTGAGACCGCTGCAAGAGAAGCAAAAGAGAAGGCGGAACAGGCTCAGAAGGTTCTTGATCAAAAGGCAAAGGATGCAGCTCAGGAAACTGAAAATGCTGCTGCGGAAGCAGAAAAAGCAGCTAATGCGGCTCAGAAAGCTGCTGATAAAGCAGATGCTGAACGAACAA
>JAILMY010000171.1 GCA_024692165.1 Butyrivibrio sp.
TAACATTTGTTTATCTCCCTTGTTTATGTTTTATTAACAGTTAAGAACATTATATACTTGTTGCTCAAAAAAATAAAGTTAGTCAATTCACAATGTTCATGCAAAATCAAAGAAGTTATCAGCCCAGAACTCTTCTGAAGAAACCGCCTCATAGCTGTTATACCTGAGTACGATTCCGGACTTTCTTGAAAGAGTGATCGCAAGGACTCCGTCCTTAACCCTGACTGTGACTCCGTCTGTAATATATCCCATGCTGTCTGAGGTGATCAGAGGGTGAAGCTGAGCGTCCATAGGTATTCCCACCGGCCATACCTCAATCTCTCTTGTTACCTCAAACTCATTGTTATTTATAATAATTACAGAAGCTGCTGCCCTGTTAAATCTGCCGTAAGCGATAAAGTTGCCCTCAGCATACAGCTCTCTGATGGAACCGTTTATAAACTCGGGACAGGACTTGTGGATATTTATCATGTCCTTATGGAAAGCAAGCATCTGCTTGTCCTCACGGCCCCAAGGATATGTTCTGCGGTTATCGGGATCTGTGAATCCGCACAGACCGGCCTCATCTCCATAATAGATTGTCGGCGCACCGGGCCATGTCATCTGCACAATAACAGCCTCTCTCATTACAGCCTTGTTTATTCCTGTTTCCGCAGACTGTGGCATAAGTGTTGCGCTTCTGCCCACCTTCTGGGATGTTCTTGTAAGGAATCTTGAATGGTCATGGTTGGACAGCTCGTTCATTGCTGTGTAGAGAGAAGGCATACTGAAGTTCTCTCCGCCGCAGTAGAGCATAGTGTCAAAAAACTCTCTGGCATTTCCCACGCGCTCAGGCATGAATTTGTCGCTGTGCTTGTCCATACCTGTGAGGAACCAGGTCAAAGGCTCCATAAAGGCGTCGTAGTTCATTACTGTATCCCACTCATCGCCCTGCATCCAGCTTCCGGCAGGTCCATAGTGCTCTGCCAGGATAATAGCATCAGGATTGGCCTTCTTGACCTCCTGTCTGAATCTCTTCCAGAAATAATGATTATATTCCGCTGAGTGTCCCAGATCAGCACCCACATCAAGTCGCCAGCCATCTGCCTTGTAAGGGGCTGAAACCCACTTTTTACCGATTCCGATTATATAATCCTCAAGCTTCTTGGAGCCCTCGTAGTTGAGCTTTGGAAGGGTATCATAGCCCCACCATCCGTCATAGCCCGGATTGTTTGGCCAGTTTCCGCCATGGAAGGAAAAGAAATCGTGGTATGGACTGTCCTCGGCCACATATGCGCCCTTTTCATAGCCCTCGCCGTTTTCGTAGATCTTTTCCCTGTCAAGCCATTTATTAAATGATCCGCAGTGGTTGAATACACCGTCGAGAATGACCTTGATACCTCTCTTATGGGCCTCCTCAACAACCTTGGCAAAGAGTTCATCACTCTTTTCAAGATTCTCCCTGCTGGTAACTCTGCTGATGTACTTTGTAGCCTTGGAATTATCATTCTCGCTGTCAGCAAGAACCTTTCCCTCATCCTTAACAATGACACCAAAGTGAGGATCGATATGATCATAATCCTGAGTGTCATACTTGTGTGAAGAAGGAGAAACAAAGATCGGATTAAAATAGATGGCATCTATTCCAATGTCCTTAAGATAATCAAGCTTATCCATGACGCCCTGAAGATCACCACCGTAAAACTCGCAAAAATCGAACTGTGGATCCGGGTACTGTTCCCAAGTATCCACTTTGGAACTCTTGCGCCCGTTATAACTGTACTCACCTGTCAATACATCATTGGACTTATCGCCGTTACAGAATCTGTCTACAAAGATCTGATACATCACAGCGCCCTTGGCCCAGTTTGGAGTAGAAAATCCTGGAAAAATCCTGAATTTCATACTCTCGCATAAATCACTGCAGCAACCTCTTTTATCATAGAAAAATATATTTCCGTCCTGACACCTTACCTCAAAGTAATAGGCTATCGGTGTTGTTCCTGTCCTGGCTGAGGCATCATAATAATCGAACTCTCCATCAGTCTCTGAATGAGTCATCTTGATACGATCACTCCCCCAGACCAATGTGATATCAAGAGCATCTCCCTTTCGACTCCTGAATCTCACCTGGGTTTTTCTATTCTTATCAGGCTCCGCTGGTCTCAAATAGTCCAGCGTCATGTCATGAAATAAAGCTTTTCTAGTCATAATATTTCCTATACATGCAAAAAAGACAGCGTTTGCTGTCTTTTTTAGAGAAGGTATTTCTTTCTTATGGGGTATAGCAAAAAACTATATAATGTATTGGGGGGTTACGCATATTATAGTAGCACCCACCTATACCCGCGTAAAGACTAATACTTCACAAATTTGTCAAAAACAGCTATATGTTTTTGTGCATTTTTCACAAATCAGATTTCTAATCCAACATCCTCAGAGATATCGCGGCCCTCGAACAGCGCCTCGAACTCTTCTCTGCCAATCTTCTCCTTCTCGATAAGAAGGCGCGCACTGCTGTGGAGCACATCCTCGTACTTAAGGATGATTTCCTTTGCCCTTGTGTAGCACTTGTCGATGATCATCTTAACTTCCTTGTCAATCTCACCGGCCATATACTCACTGTGCTTCTTGGAATGGGAAATGTCATATCCGATAAATACATCTTCCTCGTTCTCATCATAATTGATCACGCCGATGTTATCTGACATTCCGTACTTGGTTACCATATTTCTGGCTTCCTGTGTAGCCTTCTTGATATCACTGGATGCACCGGTGGTGATATCGCCAAAGATGATCTCCTCAGCAATTCGTCCGCCCAGAGATACCATGATATCCTCCAGCATCTTTTTCTTGGTAATAAACATCTCATCCTTCTCAGGAAGTGGCATAGTGTATCCTGCTGCCCCAAGACCTGTAGGAATAATTGAGATTGTGTGCACAGGGCCCACATCCGGAAGAACATGGAAAAGAATCGCATGTCCTGCCTCGTGATAAGCTGTTATCTTCTTCTCCTTATCAGAGATGATGCGGCTATGCTTCTCAGTTCCGATACCAACCTGAATAAATGCCTTGTTTATATCCTCCTGAACAATTACCTGTCTGTTATCAACTGCAGCGTTGATAGCTGACTCATTAAGAAGGTTCTCCAGATCAGCTCCGGTAAATCCTGCTGTTGTCTGAGCCACCTGCTTGAGATCAACATTGTCTGAGAGAGGCTTATTGCGGGCATGAACCTTGAGAATTGCCTCTCTTCCACCCACATCAGGCCTTGCCACAGTAATCTTTCTATCAAAACGTCCTGGTCTCATGATCGCAGGGTCAAGGATATCAACCCTGTTGGTAGCTGCCATTACAATGATTCCCTCGTTAACTCCGAAACCATCCATCTCAACCAGCATCTGGTTAAGGGTCTGCTCTCTTTCATCGTGTCCACCGCCCATACCGGTACCACGTCTTCTGGCTACAGCATCTATTTCATCGATAAATACAATACAAGGTGAGTTCTTCTTGGCTTCAGCAAAAAGATCTCTTACTCTTGAAGCACCTACACCTACAAACATCTCCACAAAGTCAGAACCTGATATTGTAAAGAAAGGTACACCAGCTTCTCCGGCCACAGCCCTTGCAAGC
>JAILMY010000218.1 GCA_024692165.1 Butyrivibrio sp.
GCAAAGAGGTACGAGCTGTATAAAAACCTTGGCAGAGAAAATACCAACAATCACGCTATGAAGAAGGAAATTTCCAAGTGGGCAAAGGCCTATAAGAAGATCAATAAGAGAAATATGTGGGACTAATTCAGAATGACGAAAGGAAGCAGCTGATATGCATTTTGTTGATGCAAAAGGAATACTCACCACCAGTGGAGGGAGCTGTGGCATGAACATCTACCGTGGATGCAGTCATGGCTGTATTTACTGCGACAGCAGAAGCAAGTGCTATCAGTTTACGCATCCTTTCGAAGATATTGAAATTAAGCAGAATGCGCCTGAACTCTTAGAAAAGGCGCTTAAGTCAAAAAGGAAAAAGTGCATGATCGGGACAGGTTCTATGTCAGACCCATATATGCACATCGAGGAAGAACTGCGACTTACAAGAAGGTGTCTGGAGATCATTCTCCAATATGACTTTGGCTTGGCAATACAGACAAAATCTGATCGTATCCTTAGGGATATTGACCTTTTGGATGAGATAAACCGCTCTGCAAAATGCGTGGTACAGATGACCCTTACTACGTATGATGATGACTTGTGCAAAATACTTGAACCAAATGTCTGCAATACAAAGAGACGCATAGAAGTACTTGAAGAGATGCAGAAAAGGGGCATTCCGACAGTGGTGTGGATTACACCTGTTTTACCCTTCATCAATGATACAGAGGAAAATTTAACATCAATCCTGAATGAATGTGTTCGTGTAGGGGTAAAGGGCATAATAGATTTTGGAATGGGATTAACACTGCGGGAAGGTGACAGGGAATACTATTATGCAGCGCTTGACAAGCATTTTCCGGGGATGAAGGAGCGGTACATCAGAAGATATGGAAATGCCTATGAGTTGCCAAGCCCTAATGCCAGAAAGCTGGAGCAGATATTTCAAAGAATTTGCAAAGCAAATGGAATCATGTCAAATCCAGATGAATGTTTCAGGTATATGAATGAACTTCCTGAGAAATATAGGCAGATGAGTTTATTTGAGTAGCATTTTTAACCTGGATATGCTAACCTAGCTTAAAGTCGGCTTTTGGGGATAAAAAAATATATGGCCGATAGAAAGTGGGAGAAAGTGTATGAAAGAGTTTTTAAAAAGGAAAAACATTGAGATTTCCTTAAGGCGTTATGGAATTGACGCACTTGGTGCCATGGCACAGGGATTGTTTTGCTCTTTGCTGATCGGTACCATCATCAACACAATTGGAACGCAGTTTAAGATTCCATTTCTTATGCAGACTGTTGCAACAATCGCCGGTACTGAATATACAGTAGGCGGTCTTGCTACAGCAATGAGTGGACCAGCAATGGCAGTAGCTATTGGCTATGCGCTTAAATGTCCGCCGCTTGTTCTTTTCTCTATGATCACAGTTGGTTTTGCAGCTAATGCCCTTGGAGGAGCAGGCGGACCTCTGGCAGTTTTATTTGTGGCAATTCTTGCGGCCGAGTTTGGTAAGGCCGTTTCTAAGGAGACCAAGGTTGATATTCTGGTAACTCCTCTTGTAACTATCGCAGTAGGTGTATTTTTCTCATGGCTGATCGCTCCTCCTCTTGGAAGAGCTGCTATGTGGCTTGGAAACCTTATCATGTGGGCAACTGATCTTCAGCCGTTCCTCATGGGAATCCTGGTTTCTGTTATTGTTGGTATGGCACTTACACTTCCTATCTCTTCAGCAGCTATTTGCGCAGCCCTTGGACTTACCGGTCTTGCAGGCGGCGCTGCCGTTGCAGGATGCTGTGCTCAGATGATCGGTTTTGCAGCTATTTCCTTCAAAGAGAATAAGTGGGGAGGACTTGTTTCCCAGGGTATCGGAACTTCCATGCTTCAGATGGGTAACATTGTAAGAAATCCTAAGATCTGGATCGGACCTACTCTGGCATCAGCCATCACAGGACCTATCGCAACCTGTGTGTTTAAGCTTCAGATGAACGGCGCTCCTGTTTCTTCAGGTATGGGTACCTGCGGCCTTGTAGGACAGATCGGAGTTTACACAGGATGGGTTAACGATGTGGCAAACGGAGCAAAGGCTGGAATCACTGGTTTTGACTGGCTTGGCCTTGTGCTGATTTCTTTCGTGCTTCCTGCGGTATTTTCGCTTATAATAAATGCAGGGCTTAAGAAGATCGGATGGGTTAAGGACAGCGATTTGAAACTCTGATCTTAAAGTAGGGCAAAGCCCTGAGCATGTGGAATTTGGGGGAGTAATGACTTTAACTTTATCATCACTGGTTTATGCACTGATAATTTGTTGTATGTTTTACATAGTTAGTAAGAGGAGCAGGAAATACCTGCTTGCTCTTGCCAGCATCTTTTTTGTGTTCAATCTGAACAGGATGGCATTTGTCTATGTTCTTGTGACAAGTATTCTATGCTGGGCAGCAGGCGCTTTCATCTATTATTTCAAAAGGAAAAAGAGGACCAGAGTGGCGAAATGGCTGTGCAATATCAGCGTTATTTTTTTTGCTGCAAGTCTTTTGGTGCTGAAATATCTGCCTGTCTACTATCCGGAATATCTGGAGAGTGAGACGGTTCTTAAGTATCTGATAATGCCTGCAGGCTTTTCTTTCTACGTGTTCCAGGCCATCAGCTATGTGATCGATGTAAAAAGAGGATCAACTGCCGGGGTTAAAAATCCTGTAAACATCATCCTTTATCTTGCTTTTTTTCCAAAATTCGTCAGCGGTCCTATTGTGCGCTACACGGATTTTAAGTCACAGATCGTGTCCGTAAGGCGAACCAGATTTCAGGAGCCTGAGAGATGGAAGAATGCTCTGTACTATGCTCTTTTTGGATGCTTCATGAAGCTGGTTATTGCGGACAGGCTTGTGCAGTATGTAGACAGGCTTTTTGACGGGTATCAAAACTACGGAAGTATTCTGCTGATCATGGGGTCACTTCTCTATACAATCCAGATTTACTGCGACTTTGCGGGATATTCATATGTGGCTATGGGTATTGCCAATTTGTTTGGTGTAACCCTGACTGAGAATTTCAAGCAGCCCTACATGAGCAGAAATATCACGGAATTCTGGCGCAGATGGCATATGTCCCTTAGCAGATGGTTTATGGACTATATCTATATTCCTCTGGGAGGCAACAGAAAGGGCCTTGGCAGGAAGATACTGAACACCATGATTGTCTTTTTTGTCTGTGGCATGTGGCACGGAGCGGGTAAGAACTTTATTGTCTGGGGGCTCCTTCACGGGTTGTTTTCGGCCATTGATGTAATTGCCCGGGAAAAGAAATGGACAATCCTTAGAAGCGGAATCACAGGACAATTGCTGGCTTTCTGCGAAGCGTCTTTTGCCTGGATATTCTTTAAGGCCAGTTCTCTTCAGTCAGCGGTCAGGTATATTGTTGCCATGTTTACAAACGGATTGCAGATTGGAGAATTTTCGCAGCAGTTGGAGCTTTTGGAACTTACAAGTCCGGAGACGACCATAATCCCGTTGCTGATCCTCTCCATAATAGTGCTGGATATTATTGCTTATAAAAAGAACCACCATATTCCGGAGCTTGTGGCGCAGCTCCCTCAGGGCAGGCGTTATCTGTGCTTCTATGTTTTATTCATGCTGGTGCTGATACTGGGAATTTACGGCCCGGATATAGGAATCAGGCCAATTTATATGGAGTTTTGATTTATGTGGACTAGGGCAGTTAAGTATATTAAGTTCATAATTCTGATAGCAGCTCTTTTGGCATCCTATTTTGTTATGGATCGCCTTCTGGGGATGAAGAATTCTCATGGCATTTCTCAGGCCAGGGACATGTATTCCCAGCCGGCTGATACCATCGATGTGGTTTTTTTGGGCTCCAGCCATATACACTGTGATGTGAATACAGCTAATCTGTGGAGAGATTATGGTATTGCAGCCTATGATTACAGCGCAGCGGAGCAGCCCCTTTGGATAACCTACTATTATCTGCAGGAAATCTGCAAGTATCAGAATCCTAAGCTGGTGGTGTTGGATCTCTACGGACCTGCCAGATTTAAGGATGACTATCAGTATACCTGGCTTACAGAGAATCTTAACGGATTCAGATTCTCGATGAATAAGATAGGTATCTTATGTGCCAGCTGCGAGCCAAGCAGGTTCTTTGATTTTTTTCCTTCTCTTGTGACCTACCATATGAGATACGCGGATGTGAAAAAAGAGGATTGGGATTACCTATTTTCCTCAGCATATGAAAGGGCTGCCTTCAAGGGATATACGCCGTATTTCAGGGCAGATCCTCAGATGGAGCCAACGCTTGGAGATGAGGAGCAGGGAGGACTTACCTACAAGTCCAGAGAATATCTAGGTAAGATAATGGAGTATTGTGCAGATAACGATATAGATCTGTTCTTAACTGTTACACCTTATATCACAACTTATCAGGACGAATTGGTCTACAATCAGGTTCATGATATTGCCAATTCCTATGGGATCAAGTTTGACAGTACCAATTACAGCTATGATGTCATGAACATTGATTTCATGAATGATTTTTATGATGAATCACATCTTAACTATAAGGGGAGTTGCAAGTTTACAAAGTACATCGGTGATTCCATTAAGGAAAGCTATGATATACCGGATCATCGCGGGGATGAAAGATGGGAATCCTGGGACAGAAATGTCAAGATGATAGAAGATGAAGTAAAAGAGGCAGGATGGGAACTTAGGTAAAATGAAATTAGATGACAGGCTTATTTTCCTGATAATAGGCGCGGCGATTGTACTGATAGCCGTGCTTATTGTCTGGGTTGTAAAAAGAATACGAATGAAGCCCCTTCCAATGGATGAAATGGAAGGACATGATTTTGAGTACTACTGCGCTGATATGCTGAAAGCCCGGGGCTTTATAGAGGTGGAAGTCACCAAGGGAAGCGGCGATTTTGGGGCTGATATCCTGGCTGAAAAGGACGGAGTCACCTATGCGATCCAGTGCAAGTGCTATGATAAACCCATCGGGGTGAAGGCCGTGCAGGAGGTTTATGCCGGTCGCGATTACTACGACAGGATGGTGGGGGCAGTAATGACCAATCAGTATTTCACCCAGCCTGCGGTGGAACTGGCTCAGAAGCTCAACATCATGCTCTGGGACAGAGGATATGTGGACGCCATGACAGATGAAGATAAAAAAGGAAGATGGTAATCGAAAGATGCAGATAGAAATAAAAGATGATTTTGACCTGGGGAAAATAGCGGACAGTGGCCAATGCTTCAGATTCAATAAATGCGGCGATGGATACAGCGTAGTTGCCGGGGATAAATATGTTTTTGTAAAAGAAGTGGGCGATGACAAGTACGATTTTTCCTGCGACGAAGAGACTTTTGAGGGTTTCTGGGAAAACTATTTTGACTTGGAGACCAGCTACAGCGGTATTAGAAAGCTAATAGACAAAAAGAAGGATATCTACCTTTACAGCGCTTCCGAGTTTGGAAAGGGCATCAGGATACTGAGGCAGGATCCGTGGGAGATGCTGATTTCTTTTATCATATCCCAGAGAAAAAACATTCCGGCCATCAAGGCATCTATAGAGAAGCTGTGCGCTTTATCGGGAAAAAAGATCGCTACAGACCCTGAAGGGAATATCATATACTCTTTTCCCACGCCAAAGGAACTTTCCAAGGTTTCAATGGATCAGCTTACGGCCTGCAGTCTGGGCTACAGAGATAAGTATGTTCATCAGGCGGCCATGGATGTATTTAGCGGCGCCTGTGATCTTGATAGCTACAAAGAGCTGTCCGATGAGGGACTCATGGAAAAGCTTCTGGCTCTTTACGGAGTTGGAGTTAAGGTGGCCAACTGTGAGATTCTTTTTGGTTACCACAGGCTTAATGCATTTCCGAAGGATGTGTGGATAAACAGGGTGCTGGAGCTCAGATATCCGCAAGGGTTCTTGTTTGACAAATATGCTCCTTATAACGGAGTAATGCAGCAGTATCTGTTTTTCTACTCCAGAAGCGAAGGTCTGGAGGGCTAATTTGTACATATACAAGTTGTCTGATTTGTATATTTTTATCATTGACGAAGCAAGCTAATAATATTATGATTTCAAGCGTAGACGTGATTTTGCGCTGTTTACAAGTTGTACTAATTCTAATGATAGAATAGTACAACTTTTGCGTATAAGGAATTATTGGGTGGGGATAGTGGCTAAATATCAGCAGGTTATAGACTGGATCAACAAGAATATAGATAATGGGACTCTTGCGCCCGGCAGCAGGATTCCTTCCGAGAATGAGCTCTGTTCAAAGTTCGGACTGAGCCGTCAGACGGTAAGGCATGCTATTTTAATGCTGTCTGAGGAAGGGCTTTTAGAGAGTCGCCGCGGCAGTGGCACCTACGTGGCAGACCAGCAGGCTGATGACGGTCAGAGGTCCGTGGTTGCGGTGGTTACAACATATGTGGATGATTACATCTTCCCCAGCACCATCAGGGGAATCGAGAACACTCTGAGCGATAAGGGTTATTCCATGCAGCTTTCATTCACCAATAACACGGTGGACAAGGAGAGGCAGATCCTTGAGGACATAGCCAGAAGGAGTGATGTGGCGGGAGTTATCATGGAGCCGGTCAAGAGCGCGCTTCCCAATCCCAACATGGATCTGTACAGGCAATTGGGGGAGATGGGCATAAAGGTTCTTTTTATAAACAGCTTTTATCCGGAGCTGGATTTTCCCCATGTTTCAATAAATGATGAAGAATGTGCATATCAGGCTGTGAAGGCATTGATAGATGCAGGACACAAGGAGATAGGCTGCGTTCTTAAGCTGGATGACGGCCAGGGGAGAGAGCGGTACAGAGGATATCTTCGTGCCATGACAGAGCACGGGCTTTCTTTTACCTATGATCATGTGAACTGGATTG
>JAILMY010000009.1 GCA_024692165.1 Butyrivibrio sp.
AGTGGACAAAAAAGAAAGTCCAATCAAAAAGAGCTACTACAATGGGGATAAGGAGCTTATTGCTGTGGATCTTCCCGGAGCATATTCAATGTCTCCGTTCACATCAGAGGAGAGTATCACAAGCGGCTATGTTAAGAACGAGAGCCCGGATGCCATTATAAACATCGTAGATGCTACAAATCTTAGCAGAAGCCTCTTTTTTACAACTCAGCTACTGGAACTTGGAGTCCCTGTAGTTGTTGCATTGAATAAGAATGATGCCAATGACAAAAAGGGAAACGCTATAGACGAGAAGCTTTTGTCAGAAAAACTTGGATGCCCTGTTATCAAGACTGTGGCAACTTCAGAGACCGGACTTAAAGAGGTAGTTAATGCTGCAGCAGAGCTTGAAGGCAAGGGACAGAAAGAACCTTATGTTCAGGGTAATATCGACCTTACAAGCAAAGCTGAGGTTGAGGCTGCCGACAGAAAACGATTTGAATTTGTAAACAAGATTGTCAGCGAAGTTGAAAATCGTAAGGTTCTCACAAAGGACAAGAACATTGGAGATACTATCGACAACATAGTTACTCATCCGATTCTTGGAATTGTTATTTTCGCAGCCATTATGTGGCTTGTATTTTATATCTCACAGACAACTTTGGGAACATGGCTTGCTGATATCCTGGCTGGATGGATCGAGTCCTTCCAGGGAATGGTTGGAGATGCAATGGCAGATGCTAATCCTCTCCTTTATGCGCTTCTTGTTGATGGTATCATCGGTGGCGTTGGAGCGGTTGTTGGTTTCCTTCCTCTTGTAATGGTAATGTACTTCCTTATCGCTCTTTTAGAGGACTGCGGATACATGGCAAGAGCAACAGTTGTTTTGGATCCGATTTTTAAGAGAGTTGGCCTGTCAGGCAAATCAGTTATCCCTATGATCATCGGTACAGGTTGCGGAATCCCTGCAATCATGGCCTGCAGAACCATCAGAAATGAGAGAGAAAGACGTGCTACAGCAATGCTTGCAACCTTTATGCCGTGTGGAGCCAAGCTTCCGGTAATAGCTCTCTTCGCCGGAGCATTCTTCCCTGAGTCCAGATGGGTAAGCTTTATCTGCTACATGGGTGGTATTCTTCTTATCCTCCTCGGCGCACTTCTGATCAAAGCCATCACAGGTATGAAGTACAGAAAGAGCTTCTTTATCATCGAGCTTCCTGAGTACAAAGTACCAAGCCTTTCATTTGCACTTAAGTCAATGTTAGAGAGAGGAAAGGCATATATTGTAAAGGCCGGAACAGTAATTCTTGTCTGTAACACAGTTGTACAGATTATGCAGACCTTTAACTTTAGTTTCCAGCCTGTTGAAGAGGGCATGGAGAGCACATCAATCCTTGCAGGCGTGGCTGGACCATTTGCTTATCTCCTTGTACCTGTCGTAGGTGTTGTAAGCTGGCAGCTTGCTGCAGCAGCAATCACTGGCTTTATTGCAAAAGAGAACGTCGTTGGAACTATCGCAACAGTATTTGCAATCTCTAATCTTATCGATACAGAGGAACTTGAGCTTATCGGTGAAGGAAATGCAGTAGCTGCTGTTATGGGAATTACAAAGGTTGCAGCCCTTGCATATCTTATGTTTAATCTTTATACACCACCTTGCTTTGCAGCTCTTGGAGCTATGAACTCTGAGATGAAGTCAGCAAAGTGGCTTTGGGGTGCGATTGGTCTTCAGCTTGCAACAGGATTTACTGTAGGATTCCTCGTATATCAGATTGGCACTTTGATTACCACAGGTTCTCTTGGCGCTGGTTTTGTCTATGGACTCGTGGCAATAGCGATCTTTGCAGCTGTTATTGTATACTTGATCCAGAGAAACCGGAAAGAGATGGTTTTAGAGTACAAGCTTGATTAATTGCTTTAATAGAAAGTGTTAAGTTATGGTAGATATCATTGCAATTTTAGTAATCGGATTATTATTTGGACTTGCCGTCAGATACATCTATAAAGAGAAGAAAAAAGGTGTCCACTGTATAGGATGTCCTTCAGCAGGAGCCTGTCACAAGGCGACCTGTTCTTGTAAAAGTAAATAGTCTTGATGAAAGAACTTTCAATAGCTGAGTTTATTGCAAAGAATCACATCAATCACACCTTCTGGTGCATAAATCCTAACTCCGGTGATACAGGCGGACTTCTCAAGGATGACTGGGCAACATGGGATGATGCCAAGTACAATATGATGAAGAAAACCCTCTGGTCGGATTCAAAGACAGGCAAGTTTGTAGGCCTCGACCACGTTATTCCTCTTGGAGATAATGGCGAAACCGTAACAGCTTGCTACAGATAAAAACGTAAAAAGAAAGAGTCTTACTTTGTTGTATAATGAAGTGAGACTCTTTTTATTATTAATAAAAAAGAACTACAGGATAAAGCTTTAATGAATGAATACAGGGAATTGACATATACGGTAAACAAAAACGATGGCGAAACTAGCGCCGGCGAGGTCATGAGGGATATTATGCATCTTTCCAGCCGCGAGGTTTCAAGATGCAAGCAGTTTGATGATGGTGTCATGAAAAGTGGTAAACCTATCCGCCTCATTGACAAGCTAAGTCCCGGTGATACCTTGATAGTCAGGATTTACGAAGATAATGAGAATGCCGGAGACATTGTTACTGCAGACGGCCCATTAGATATAGTTTACGAAGATGAGGATTTGATCGTCATTAACAAGGAAGGGGACAGAGTAGTACATCCATCCTACGCTCATTACAAGGACTCCCTCAGCAATTTTCTTGCTGGTTATTATGAAAAAACCGGGCAGAATCACGTTATTCGCACCATCGGGCGCCTTGACCGGGAAACCTCAGGCCTTGTTATATTTGCCAAGAACAGGCACAGTGCAGCTCTTTTATCCAAACAGACAGAGAATATGTCCAGGAGAAAAGAATATCTGGCAATCTGTCACGGAGTATTTGAGGAAAAAGAGGGAACGGTTGACGCTCCCATAAGAAGACGACCAAATGAGCGCATGATCCGCGAGGTTCATCCTGAAGGTAAAAACGCCATAACTCATTACAGGGTTGAGAGGCAGCTTAAGGACTACGCTCTGGTAAGACTTCATCTGGACACCGGAAGGACTCATCAGATAAGGGTTCACATGTCATACCTGGGCCATCCGCTTCTTGGAGATAACTTTTATGGTAAGGAAATACCCGATAACCACGGTCTTACAAGGGCAGCGCTTCATGCAGCTTCCTTAGAATTTATACAACCCATAACTTGTGATAAGATTAATCTGGAGGCACAGCTTCCTGAGGATATGCGTAACCTGATTATTTGATTCGGACAGGGCTTTCAGAGCCGAAAGCCATCAAGAGGAGAATAATATGACATATTTCACCTGCTTTTTCCTGGACAACGAGAAGGACATAATCGTAGATCTTTACAAGGATCTGGACAGAATGTACTACGTTCTTTCAACTCCCAATCACCAGACGGGCAACCTGATCCGAAACCTGGCCAAAATCTGCGACCTGCCTCTTTCCACCGCCGACAACGGCATGCTTGTCATAAAGGGAGAGGTTCCCTGCTTTATCGGTTCAGGTAATGAAGAGATTTACCTCTTTTACCTGGGGAAAAGAAAAGTGGCAGACATCTACCCTGACGGAAGGGTGGAGAGAAAGGCTGCAATCCCCGCCATTTCCAAGACTCTCATGAGCCAGACCAAGGACTACAAGCTGGACATCGGAAAAACAATTTTCAAAACCTACATTCCCAGGAATCTTAAATTCAGATCAGACCTGCACACCCACATGAACGGAAATCTTCCTGCAGATGTGCTGATTGCCCTGGGGATTTGCCACCAGATAAGATACCCGCTTTATTATGTAAAAAAACTGGATCTGCGGCTTACTGAAGAGCAGTGGCTGAAGGTCTTTGCCCAGAGAGAAAAGGTTGCCAGGCAGTTCATAACCTCGGATCTTAAGGGCAAATATCTGGATAGAAAGATCAACGACAACACCTTCATCAACTTCGCGGACCTGATTCTTAATAACCTTGACAATGCAGAGCTCAATATTGTAAAGATCCGGGGATCCCTTGGAATCATCAAGGACGGACAGGCGGTTTTCACTAACCTTGAGAAGGTGTACATTTACCGTTATGTATTTTGTAAGGGAAAAGAGTCTGAGGAGAAGATTTCATTATCCAACGTGATGCAGATTCCTGATTTGGATGTTCGTAATACTCTTTTGCAGATGCTAAAGGACAGGGAGAATCCTGATTATCATGACAACACCATTTTCCAGGATAAGCTTCTTTGGATAGCAAGATGCTATAAGAGGCAGGGAGTGGAATATGCAGAAATAAGCGATACAACCCTGGTCAAAAAATATGAATCCATAGAGATGCTGCAGCAGGTTCATGAAATAATGCCAAAGATTTACAGGGATACAGGGGTTATGATAAGGTTCCTTGCGGCCATAAGAAGGATTCCTCTGACAATTATCAAGGATGCCGTAACACCCCAGAACTATCTGGAGCAGAACCTTGAGGTCCTTCGTGCAACGGCTTTTGACCCATATGTTGCAGGAGTGGATTTTGTCGGCGAAGAAATAAACGATATCAAGGTGTTGGAGCCGGTATTTAAAGAACTGGTGAAATTTGCAGCCATAGATCCCAGCTTTGTGATAAGAGTCCATGCCGGTGAGAATGACAGCCAGAAGGAGAATATCGCCCACAGCATTCAGTGCGTCAAAAATAACCTGCTTCTTGGGCAGAAAATGCCTAGAATCCGTTTGGGACATGGCCTTTATACCTATTCTCTCAGAAGTCAGAAGGGAAAAGAAGTGCTGAAATCCCTTAAGGAAAACAATGTGGTGCTGGAGTTCCAGCTTACAAGTAATGTGCGCCTTAATAATCTGAACTCACTGGATAAGCACCCCATCAAGCAGTATCTAAAGCACGGCATAAGGTGTGTTCAGGGTACTGACGGAGCTGCTTTGTACGGAACCAATTCCATCGATGAGCAGCTTTCCCTGGCTACGCTTCTTGAGCTTTCTGATCAGGACTTAAAGCTAATGAAGGATACTGAAACCTCCATTATCGAAGAGAGTAAAAGAGCCTATTCCGAGAAGAAGATTGCCTTTAACAAGATGCTTGGCAACAGAGATATGGAAGATGTGCTTCTGGAGAAAATGAAGACTGTAAAAATCTCCGGAAAGATTGCAGGCGCCCATAAGAAGTATGATGCCAACACGGAACTTAAGGACAGGATAGAAGATATCGTCTGGGACAGATTCCCGATAGTGCTTCTTGGAGGCAGCTTTAATACTGAAAACAGAGCTACAAGAGTTACACAGGAAGGGGCAAAGCATCTTGATGAACTGATGGATTACCTGGATCCGGAAGAAGTATGCTTTGTGATTGGCCATAAGCTGTCCGGATATGAGAAATATCTCCTTGACCATAACACCAAGAACTTCAGGATTTATGCGGTTGTTCCCTCACTAATTACCTTGAAGGAGATAGATAAATACAGGAAAGCCGGAGTTGACATAAGAGTATCAACAGAATCAGAGGGAATGGGTATTTACAAGAGCTTTAACTACGAGATTTTTGAGAGACGTCCTTCCCTGGTGGTGGCTTTTGACGGAAACAGTGCCGCTGCGAACCTGATTCAGGAAGCAAGGAATGGCAAAGGAAAAGCTGCAATCTGTATCTGGAGCCATTCTAAGACGTTAAAACAAAAGGCTACTTCACTGCAGGGGTATGTGCATTTCTTTGATGAAAACCACGATCTGATAGAGATTTTAAAGAACTATCAAAAAGAGCTCCCTGAAAGTCTGAATTCATCAAACTTAAAGTGAGCTCCCCTTTATAATAGTGTTTTTTCCGAAACGATTATCAAGTTCTTCAGTCATTTTATCCAGCTTCTTTTGCCGCTCGCTGTCGGCGGAAGGGGCTGGATTTATTATGTCTTCAAACAGGTTCAGCTGACGATAGGAACCGTCATCAAGCTTGGAGACTCCAACGCCTACAAGCCTTACGACCTCGCCTCTCATAAAAAGACCTTCATCCCCAAGAAGAAGCTTATCGGACAGTATTTTCGCATTCTGATATATTTTGATCTCGTCATCTATGGAATTCTCAAGCTGAAGCTGAGCTGAATGGCGCCTGAAAGAACCTGTTTTTACCGAAACCGTAACTGTACGGCCAAATACATGGTCCTTTTTTAGTCTCTTGGATACACTGCCGGAGAGAGCCTTGAGAACAGGGACAATCTCTTTATCATAGGAATCTGCAGTAAGATCCGAGGACAGGGTGGTCTCGTTGGAATAGCTCTTTGCATCCTCGTAAACTACGTTTACATTGGTGCTGCCATGACCGTTGGCGCTTTCGTAGATGTAGCTTCCGCTGTTTTCTCCAAGGATTGAAATAAGGACTCTGGGATCTTGTCTGGCGGCGTCACCGATGGTTCTGATGCCCATGGATATGAGCCTTCCGGCGGTCTGCTTGCCGCAGCCATACAGATCACCTATTGGAAGCGGCCACATCTTTTCAGGAATTTCCTCTGGGAAAAGAGTGTGAATCCTGTCAGGCTTAGTGAAATCACTGGCCATTTTAGCCAGGAGCTTATTGCAGGAAATCCCCACATTTACGGTAAATCCCAGATAGTCTCTGACCTCATTTTTTATGAGATTGGCGATATTTAAGGGATAAGGTAACTCTTTTGACTCTGATTCCTTGTAAAGACTACGCATTCCTGTAACATCGAGGTAGGCCTCATCAATTGAAACCTGCTCAACAATGGGAGAGTACTTGCTGATGATGCCAATAAAGGCATGCGAATACTCCCTGTAGGTCTTAAAATCAGATTGGATCAGAACCAGTTTTGGACATTTTTGAAGAGCCTTTACAACAGGCTCTCCGGTTACAATTCCATATTTTTTGGCAGGGATAGATTTGGCGGTGATGATGCCGTGTCTGCTTTTGACATCGCCGCCAACTGCGGAAGGTATCGTCCTAAGGTCCACAGCATCAGGATCTTCCTTAAGTCTTTTGACAGCGGACCAGGACAGGAACGCAGAATTAACGTCTATATGAAAAATTATGTTTCTGTATTTTTCAGGTTCCAAGTATCGTAATCCCTTTCAGTCTTTTTTCTGTACATAACATAGATAACGATGGCGCCGATGATCTGAACAGCAATTGCCAGGGATGTTCCCTCAACTCCAAAGCCTACGTTATAAACAATACTGTCTCTTGCGGAAGCAGCATCCAGCTTGAAGATTGAGAATGGTGAGACATTTCCGCTGTTAGGAAGTCCTAAAATGATGTTCTGCGTATAGTTCCATGCGGTGTGAACGCCGAAAGCACACCAGATACTGTCCATATAGTAAACCATGAATACAAAGAATATACCGGTTACAATGATATCAACAATTGCCAGGGGTGTTACTCCGGAATTGAAAATATGCAGGAAACCAAAAAGCGCTGAGCTGATAATGATAGCAACTGCCGGGTGTCTGAAGGTCTTACGAAGTCTCTGGTAAAGGAAACCTCTGCAAAGGAGCTCCTCGGCTGAAGACTGGATAAATACTGCGATAAAGAGTATCAGGAGCTTTAGTGGCTGAATGCTGTCAAAGTAGATGAAAATGTCCTTGTGGAGCATTGCAGCTACTGCACATAGCATATTGGTTCCAAAGCCGATGAGAAGACCGATGAGAAGCATCTTTATGTTGTTGCCCCTTGGTTTTGTGCCAAGGGACTTTAGAATCGGCCTGTTTTTCTTGAATACAAGGCACCATAAAACCACAACAATCCAAATGCCGATAAATGAAGCATACATATAGGTGATGGACCAAAAGCCTGTGCCATCAGCCAAAATAGGTTTTTCTAAAAGCCTGCCAACTGTCAGATATCCGACTTCCTGTCCGAGAATCATGAGAAACAGTGACAGGAAGACCACTATTATTCCAAGATCAAAGAATTTTACATTCTTGTTATAAATCTTACCCAAAACACTTTTGATATTTTCCATTTTCTCCTCCTTAAACTAAAACATGTTGAATATAATATATACAATTATATGATAATTCATGGCTCATGGAAAAAAAATGATTTTTAGTGGTAAAATTATATTATACGACGTAAGTAAAGGAGCTGACATGAATAAAAAAGTCTTAAGAGTGATTAGAATCCTGGCTATTCTGATCTGTATCGGCGTGATTATATATGAAGCGGTTCACATCTATGAGGATCAGAAGGAATATGACATAGCGGATGACGAATATGAAGAGATAAGAACTGAAATGGTCAAGTGGCCAAGCAAAGAGGATGAAGCTTCTGTTGTAGACTATCCCCTTATACAGATTGATTTTGAAGGTCTTAAGGAGATAAATCCCGATTTTGTTGGCTGGCTCTATTTCCCGGCTCTTGATATAAGCTATCCGGTAGTAAAGGAAAAAGAAATAGATGAGTATATCCACCTGACCTTTGACGGAACTGTCAATAAATCAGGATCTATCTTTGAGGACGTTCTAAGTGATTCCAAGTTCAGGGGAATGCATGATATTGTCTTTGGGCATAACATGAGAGATTCTTCTATGTTTGGCAAGCTCAAAAACCTGTATCAAAAGAAAGACGAGGATCTCCTTGCGGCTAATCCATATGTATATGTTTATACCGAGGAATATGTTTTTCAGTACAGAGTGTTCGGTTACTACATCACCAAGGTCGGAAGTGAAGCCTACAAGGTGGTTAACACCAGTGAAACCTATGATGAATTCCTGGATTATATCCAGTATCATTCAGCCTATGCAAGGCCTGCCGAAGCTGATTTTTCCCAGAGGCCAAGCCTTCTGACTCTTTCTACCTGCTCCGGGGCTTCAGGAAGCGGAAAGAGATTTGTGGTGCACACATATAAGACCCAGGCATGGAGTAGACAATAATCTGAATTTATGTCTTTTGTCAGATAATTTTGAAAAAAATACACGAAAATACAATAATAAATCATATAGTCAAGCATATTAAAAATTTTGTTTCATTATCGTTATTTCGAGAGTGAAATAATGTCTTAAAATTTATAAAAATATAATATCCGCTGTATTGAACAGGTCTTTTTCTTACTGTAACATTGAATTAGGTAAAAGGATAAACGGGTAATCAGGTTTATCAATTTATGTATTGTGTATAGGAGAAAGAGATTATGAAGAAGTTCAAGAAGGTTTTAGCGGTTGCTTTTGCTACTTGTCTCGCTTTTACATTTATCGCATGCGGATCAACAGAAACTGCTACAGCAGCTATCGATGATCAGGCTGCTGTCAGAGGTCTTGACGAAGGCGCCGGTGAGTACTGGATTGATGATGAGGCAATTGCACTTGCAGGTTCAGCTGCATCAAGCCAGGCTGCTTTAGATGCCTGCACTGCTGTATTTAACCTTATCAACCAGAACAGAATTGCAAATGGTCTTTCTGCACTTGTTTGGAGCGAGTCACTTAAGAATGCAGCTCAGGTTCGTGCAATTGAGATTACAGATGTGTTCTCACATACAAGACCAAATGGTACAGCTTTCTGGACAGTTGATTCCAACTGTCAGTATGGCGAGAATCTTGCAAAGCTCTATCAGTCAGCAGACAGCGTTTATACAGCATGGATGAATTCACCAACTCACGCAGCTAACATCATGGATGGCGGCTATAAGACAATTGGTATCGCTATTGCGCAGACAGACGATGGAAGCTGGTATTGGGCTCAGGAATTCGGATATTGATCTTTCAAAAAAAGATTATGAAGAAGTGAAATTTAGGGCGTGGCCTTTGGGCCACGTCTTTTTTTGTTGCAAAAAAGACAAATTTGATATATCGTTATTTACGAAAATAATTACGTAAATCAAAAGGGAATAAAAAATGGCGTCATTAAAGGATATATCGCTCAGATGCGGGGTTTCTGTTGCTACAGTCAGCAAGGCTATCAATGATAAAAAAGATGTAAGTTACGAAACTAAGGAAAAAGTTTTAAGGGCAGCAAGGGAACTTGGCTACTGTCTTTCTGCGCGAACGCTTAATGCAACAAAGAACTGCAGCATAGGAGTTTTGTTTGTTGATGAATCAAACAGCGGGCTTATGCATGACTATTTTGCAGGAGTCCTGGATTCTTTTAAGCGCACAGCAGAGGACCATGGCTATGATATAACATTTATAAACTCAAGCACTAAATTGCCCAATAGAATGACATATCTGGAGCACTGCAGAAAGCATGCCTTTGACGGAGTAGTGCTGGCGTCCATAGATTTTGGCAGCCGCGAAGTTCAGGAGCTTGTGGCAAGTGAAATACCGCTGGTTACCATCGATTATGTCTTTAACAACAGGATCTCCATTATGTCTGACAATGTGGGAAGTATGACTGAGTTGATGGAGTACATTATCTCTAAGGGACATCGCAAAATAGCTTATCTGTACGGAAATCCGTCTGCAGTCACCAGTGGCCGTCTGGCCGGCTTTTTCCGGTCTGCTGAGCGTCACGGGATCACAATACCCGATGAATATGTTATGGAGGTTCCTTATCGAAATGTAGATGCTACATACCTTGCGACTGAAACACTGCTGGGGCTTAGAAATCCGCCTACCTGTATTCTGTTTTCGGACGATTTTGCTGCGATGGGAGGGCTTAATGCCATCAGAGCCCGTGGTCTTTCAATTCCCGAGGACATGTCGGTTGCAGGATTTGATGGTATGAGGGCTTTGCAGTATCTCGATCCAAAGCTTACAACTATAATTCAGGATTCTGAATCTATCGGAGCTGTGGCGGCGAAGAAGCTTATTGGTCTTATAGAAACACCGAGAACAACAATTGTGGAACAGGTTGTGGTACCCGGAAAATTTGCGGAAGGACATACGATATACGATATTGCCAAGAGAAGGTATTAGTAAATAAAGTGATGTAAAACTCAAAAGTACCTTGAGGACAGCTATCCTAAAACAGAGGATAGCTGCCTTCAAGGTCTTTTTTATGTGATTTTTTCAGGAGGGACGTAAAGATGTACATAGAATTGTCGGTTTGTCACGAAAAGAGTTTCGCTAAAATAGTGTGAAAATTGTGCAAATTAACATTTTAAAAGGTAAATAGTCAGAATATTACGCGAAACATTTTAACAAATTATACAAAATGATGAAAATAAGCAGATATTAACTTGTGTATATGTGCATATTGCACTATACTGAATTTGCGTAAATAATTTCGTAATTCGAAAACCATTTTACACTTATTTAAAAAAACAGGAGGGGTAAGGGATGAGAAAAAGATTCTTGTCATCACTAACGGCAGCTTTATTGCTGACGACAGTTCTTGGGGGATGTGGCAGTACTGCAGCTGATGCGCCAAACGAAGAAAGCGCCGAGGCTACAATAAAGGAGGCTGATACACCGCTTAGCGATGCTCCGTCAGAAGCTTCTGCAGAAGAAACCGGTGCTATTCCAAAGTCTGATATATACAAAGGGGAAACAAATCAGCAGACATATCCTCTGAGTAAAGAGAAGATCACATTGACATATTGGTATCCGAATGCAGGTTCAATCGGAACACTGGCTGATTACAATGACAGTGAGTTTTTCCAGTGGCTGGAGGAAAAGACCAATATTCATATTGAGTTCATAGTTCCTGCTTCCGGTGAAGAAGGACAGTCTTTTAATAACCTGTTTATTACAGGTGAATTACCAGATATCATGTACACTCAGCCTAAGAGCCAGATGTACCGCGATGGTATGGATGCAGCCATTGATGATGGCTATATTTGCGATATCAGTGAGCATCTTGACTGGGCACCGAACTATGTGAGCTGGCTCAATAGCATTGAGACTGCAAAGCAGGATGTATTTACCGATTCCGGAAAAATGTATGGATTCTGGAGCTTCTGGGACAACATGGAAAACGGATATGCCGACCAGGGACTTTCAATCCGTAAGGACTTCCTTGATAAAGTCAATATGGATATTCCCACAACTTATGATGAGTGGGAAAAAGTGCTGACAGCATTTAAGGATGAGCTTGGTATTGAAGCACCTTTCTATACATCAAAGTATGGTATCGATCATGGCGAGTTCATGGCAGGTTTTGGAATTGCACCGAGATTCTACCAGGTTGAAGGCAAAGTAAAGTTTGGTCCTATGGAGGATGCTTACAAGGATTATCTGCTCCTTCTCAATGACTGGTACAAGAAGGGCCTTCTGGATCCTGATTTTGCAACAAGAAAATCAACAGGTGTTGCTGCCGATAACGATATGATGCTCAACGACAAGGTTGGTTCACTGGTAGACTGGGGTACCCGTATGACGGATGCTTACATCTCAAGAGGCGCTACAAACCCTGATTTCTGGACAGTAGCAGTTCCGCAGCCAAAGAAGAGTGCAAGTGATCCTGATCCTGCATGGAGAGATGTTTCAAACAACTATCACGATATTCAGGCAGTATGCCTTACAGTAAATGCAAACAGTGAGCACCTTGAAGAAGCTATCCGCTGGGTAGACAGCTTCTATGCGAAGGATGTTTATCTGAACGCCAACTATGGTATTGACAGTGAGAAGGATACTGTGTGGTATGAAGCGGATGATGGACACCGCATTGGTATCTATGATTTCCGTTACAGCAATCCTGACGGACTTGATTCCGCTACAGTAGCAGCTAAGTACTGGGCAAAGAATCCTCCTGTACGCTGTGAAGCATCCCAGATTGAGCAGATGCCTCCGGAAAGAGCAGCGTCATATGCCGTATGGTCCAAGTATGCGCCCACAAATTATATACCGGTGACTGTTACTATGACCTCTGATGAGAATGCTGAATATACTCAGTACTTTACTGATATTGATGCATATATCCAGGAGAATGAGGTTAAGTTCATAAACGGAGAGAGATCTCTTGATGAATATGATGCGTACAGAGCAACCCTTAAGGATATGGGAATTGAAAGGTGTATAGAGCTTCAGCAGGCCAGCCTTGACCGTTATAACAACAGGTGAAAAAATGGATTCCAGTGCTTTAATAAATTCGACAAAAAAGCCCTTTGCAAAGCGCCTTAAGCTTGATCTTAAGAACCACTGGCAGATGTATCTGCTGGCTCTGCCGGTAATCGCATATTTCTTTATATTTAATTACGCGCCGATGTTTGGCATAGTAATGGCATTTGAGAAATTTCAGATCAAAAAAGGCATTTTCGGAAGTCAGTTTGTGGGGCTGACACATTTTGAGAGATTTTTTACTTCACCGTTTCTGTGGAGGCTGCTTAGAAACACACTTCTGATAAGCTTTTACGGCTTGCTCTTTTCATTCCCACTACCTATCATTTTTGCACTTTGCTTAAATGAGGTAAGGAACAAAAGATTCAAGAAAACAGTTCAGACTATATCGTATCTGCCATACTTTATTTCCGTTGTCGTTGTGGTATCAATACTGTTCGACTTCGGAAAGGCAGATGGTATCATCACCAATATGGCGTCGCTTTTTGGTTGGGACGGTGGTGCAGTCATATCCTCAGCCAGATGGTTCAGGAGCCTTTATATAGGCTCCAACCTATGGCAACATCTGGGATATAATTCAATCATCTTCATATCAGCCCTGGCAGCTGTGGATCCTACACTCTATGAGGCTGCAAGGATTGACGGGGCCAATCGATGGAAACAGACGCTTCATGTAACTTTGCCGGGCATTGCCTCTACCATCATTGTACTTTTGATCTTGAGGCTTGGACAGATCATGGGAGTAGGTTATGAGAAGATAATCCTCATGTACGGACCTTCGACCTATGAGACCGCGGACGTTATTGCCAGCTATGTGTACAGAGTCGGCATTCTTGATGCGGATTACAGCTACTCAACTGCAGTAAACCTGTTCAATTCGGTGGTCAACATGGTGGTTCTGTTTCTGGCCAATTTCATAAGCCGTAAGGTTAATGAAACGAGTATATGGTAAGGCGGTGCTAAAAATGAGCAAACGATCAACAGGTGAAAAAATATTTGCAGTATTTAATACCATATTTCTACTGCTTTTGTGCGTTGTCTTTTTCCTCCCGGTGTGGCATGTTGCTATGGGATCCATAAGTGATCCCTTAAAGGTCGCTGCAACCAGCGGCCTTTATCTAAAGCCTCTCGGCAACCCTACACTGGGCGGATACAGACTTATAATGCAGAACTCCACAATAATAAGAGCTTACGGCAATACGCTTATTTATGTGGTTTCTTCCACACTCATAGGGCTCCTTCTTAATATTCTTGCTGCCTATGTCATGAGTACAAGAGGACTTCTTTTTGGAAAGCCATTTGCATTATTTGTGGTGTTTACCATGATCTTCAGCGGAGGTCTGGTGCCTACATTCATGGTAGTCAACAAGCTGGGGCTTATGGATACAAGATGGGCGCTGATATTGCCCGGGGCACTTTCGGCCTACAATATTATCATCATGAGGACATCTTTTGCTGAGATCCCTGCTGAGATGCTGGACGCGGCCCGTATTGACGGAGCAAGTGAGTTTAAGATCCTCACAAATATCATTTTGCCGGTAAGCAAATCCATCATCGCGGTAATAGTGCTTTTCTATGCTGTACAGCATTGGAATGCGTGGTTTAATGCGGCTTTGTATCTTCAGAAGTCAAGAAATCTTTATCCTCTGCAGCTGACCTTAAGAGAGATAGTGCTTCAGTCCACGGAGAACTCCATTGTCGCTGATGCGGATGGGCAGGACGTTATGATATTCAGGCCTCTTATCAAGTATGCGACTATAATGATATCGATAGTTCCTATGATGGTACTATATCCCTTTGTTCAGAAGTATTTCGTTACAGGAGTAATGATAGGATCTGTTAAGGGGTAAAAAAATAAATGTTGGGAGAAAAATATGGAATACAGAACATTAAAACCCTTCCCTAAGGATTTCCTGTGGGGTGGAAGTTCATCGGCATATCAGTGTGAAGGGGCGTGGGACGAAGATGGCAAGAGTCCGTCAGTTCAGGATTGCAAGCCTATCGTTCCCGGAAACAGCGACTGGAAGGTCTGCATAGACCATTATCATCGCTTTAAAGAGGATATAGCTCTTATGGCGGAGATGGGACTTAAGGAGTTCCGCTTTTCAATCCCTTGGACTCGCATTATTCCTGATGGGGACGGAGAAATCAATCCTAAGGGAGTTGCCCACTACCACGAGGTTATAGATGAGTGCTTAAAGTATGGCATCAAACCTGTCATCACTCTCTATCACTTTGATCTTCCGCAGGCTTTGCAGGATAAGTATGGCGGCTGGAGCAGCAGAAAGTGTATAGATGATTTTGTCAGATACTGTGAAGTATGCTTTAAGGAATACGGAAGCAAAGTCGAGTATTTCCTTACGATCAATGAACAGAACATGATGACCATGTATAACATGGGCGAGCATAAAAATGATGTTGAAAGGTATCAGGCAAATCACCACATGATAGTTGCCATGGCAAAAGCGACAATGCGTTGTCACGAACTATGTAGCGCAAAAATAGCGCCGGCGCCTAATATTTCCTGCGTATATCCTGCAAGTAGCGCGCCTTTGGATAATCTGGCTGCTGCGGACTACGACCAGTTCAGGAACAGATTATATCTTGATACCATCGTATTTGGCGAATATCCTGAGGCTCTTAGCGAATATTTCCGCCAAAGAGGCTGTATGCCGGTTATTACTGATGAGGACCGTAAAGTTATGAAGGCAGCTCACCCTGATTTTATCGCCTTTAACTATTACGGTGCTGCTACAGTGAAGTTTGTCTCAATAGAGGATGGAGAGAAGGCAAAAGAAGCTGCCAGTAAGGAGGGGGCGAGTCCTGAAGAGTTTATGACAGGGCTTCAGACTGAGCCCGGTATGGCAGTAAGTGTAAAAAATCCTCTTCAGGAAACCACTTCCTATAATATGGGGATAGACCCTGTGGGTCTTCGTCTTACACTGAGGCAGCTATGGGAGAGATACAGACTCCCGCTCCTTATAACAGAGAACGGCTGTGGTGTTGTTGATGAACTTACCCCTGATGGAAAAGTACACGATGATTACAGAATTGATTACCTCAGAAAACATATCATAGCCTGCAGGGAAGCTATAACCGACGGAGTATGCCTCATGGGCTATTCTCCCTGGTCAGTTTTTGACCTTGTGTCCACCCACCAGGGAATCACAAAGAGATACGGATTTATCTATATAAATCGCGATGAGTCCGATCTAAAAGACCTGGCAAGAATCAAGAAGGATTCATTCTTCTGGTACCGTAAATGTATCGAGAGTAACGGAGAAGATTTGAATTAAATACTTTCGTTTTTCGAAGAAAGATCGTATTTCATGATGATTGAAATTGATCTTTCTTCTTTTTTATCTTGCGTTTGCTGAGGGAAAAGCATAAAATATTTGTATGAGAAAACTTTATTATGTGACTTGAGAGAAGAGTGAGAAAAGTTGCACGGGAGAGGATCCTGGCTTCTTTG
>JAILMY010000025.1 GCA_024692165.1 Butyrivibrio sp.
TGCCGATCCTCATGGTAAGAATGCCTGATGGCAAGGATGTTCCTTACTGGAATACCTTCTATCAGGAGGTTCAGTACAAGCGCCCTGATGCTCAGGATCTTATGCAGAAGATGAATATTCAGTATCTTGCTGCTGAGCGTCTGGCTAAGAGGATCTGCGAGGGTCTTGATGAGGGAAAGAAGCCTGCTGAGATCGACTTTGCAGGATATGAGAAATATAAGGATGCTGCCATCGACTTTTTGGAGTCAGGAAGACGTTATCTTGGTCAGATGGATCTTAATATCAAGTCTGATCTGGTTTGGGAGCATTATAGAAATACACTTAAGAGCCTTTCAGGTTATGGCGCAAGGATTGTTCGTCTGGATGCTTTTGCTTATGCTCCTAAGGAGCCCGGCAAGAAGAACTTCCTTAATGAGCCTGATACCTGGGATGTTCTTGAGAAGGTAAAAAAACTTGCTGATGAATTCGGGGTATCACTTCTTCCCGAGATTCATGCAAGCTACAAGGAAAAGATCTATGAGACTGTAGCAAACAAAGGCTATATGACCTATGACTTTTTCCTTCCGGGACTTCTCATATATGCTATTGAGCACAAGGACGGAGAAGTTCTTGCAAAGTGGGCAAACGAGATTCAGGAAAAGAAGATCCGCGTAGTCAACATGCTTGGCTGCCACGACGGTATTCCGCTTCTTGATCTTAAGGGAATTCTCTCCGATGAGGATATCGAGGATATGATACAGACCATCGTTGGAAGAGGTGGATATGTCAAGGATCTTCACGGCGCCAAGAATATGTACTATCAGGTAAATGCTACATACTACAGCGCTCTTGGAGATGATGACAAGAAGATGCTTTTTGCCCGGGCTATTCAGATGTTCATGCCCGGTAAGCCACAGATCTGGTATCTTGATCTTTTTGCAGGCAAGAACGATCACGAGGCGGTAAAGCGCGCCGGAGCAGGCGGACACAAGGAGATCAACAGAACCAACTAAAGTCTCGATGCTATTAATGAGGCAATGGGAAAAGAAGTTGTGAAGAAACAGCTTGAACTTCTTAAGTTCCGTAACACAAATCCTGCATTCGGATTTGATGCTAAGCTGGACATTCAGAGAAATGGCAAGGTTATGACCTTTACATGGGAGAACGGTGGCAACAAGGCACAGCTTATCGCTAATTTCGAGGATTATTCCTTCGAAATCAGGTAAAATCATATAGGAATTATGGAGATTATTTCATAATATGCGTCGAGGAGGCATCAAGTTAACGCTTGGTGCCTTTTTCGTGGTATGATGGGAGCATGAGTGACGGAAATGTAATGCGGCAGCAGCTCGAGAAGGCGGGAAAAGAAGTTTTGAAAGCTGCCCGTAATGAACTTTATATAGATATGCGCTTTATGGGCTCTGCCCTTGGCAGCCTCGGTCATGAGATGGATCTGACTACCACCACCATAGGAACAGATGCGGTGGATATCAGATTTAATCCCTCCTATGTGCTGCGCACTTTTACCGAGGAGCCGGGAAAGCTCAATCGTACCTATGTGCATATGCTTCTTCACTGCATTTTCATGCACATGTACACCTCATCCAAATATAAGGATGAGAGGCTTTTTGATATTTGCGCTGATATAGTGGTTGAGTCGATTCTTGATGGAATGGACTATCAGTGTATATACCGTGTTTCCTCGGACTATAGGGACAGATGGTATGCTCTTTTGGAAAAAGAGCTGAAGGTCCTGACGGTTGAAAAGCTCTATAAATATTTCGGCGAAGACAGTCCTCTGGATATTTTTGAACTTGAAAAGCTGGAGCGGGAGTTTAAACTTGATGACCACGGCTTTTGGATGAGGCTCCAGGACGTGCCTGATGATACTAAGCGCGACAATAAGGATGATGAAAAAGAAAAGCCTCCCATAGATGAGGATATGGATACTCCTCAGGGGAAACCTGACGAGCCGCAAAATGAGAAGAAACGCGAGAAATATATAAACCCAAGACGACTTCAGAAAATAAAGAACAGGGAAAAGGACTGGGACAAGGAAGCAAAGCGCATCCAGACTGAGATTGAGACCATCGGCAAAAATGCCGGGGATCGTCTTGGAAAGCTGGAGTGGATTTTGAAATTCCAGAATATAAAGCGAAGGGATTACAAAGAATTCCTGAGGCGGTTTATGATACTTAGGGAAGAAGGCGGAATAGATCCGGACAGCTTTGACTATGGAATGTACAGTTTTGGATTGGAGCATTACGGCGATATGCCGCTGATAGAAGAAAACGAGTTCAGAGAGGTGAAAAAGGTTCAGGAGCTGGTCATTGTTATAGACACCTCAGCTTCCTGCAAGGATGATCTGGTTCAGAGATTCCTTGATGAAACCGCGGTCATCCTTCTGGGAAAAGAGAATTTTTTCCAAAAGATCAAAATACATCTTATCCAGTGTGATGATCAGGTCCAAAGAGACGACCTTATCAGATCGGTGGATGACATGAAGCGATATTCCAAAGGTATTCATGTGGAAGGCGGCTATGGCACAGACTTTCGGCCTGCCTTTAATTACGTTGAGGAACTAAGAAACAGACACAAGTTTGAAAACCTCAAGGGCCTCATTTATTTTACCGACGGATACGGAACTTATCCTGAGAAACCCACAAGCTATGACACAGCCTTTGTTTTCCCACAGGATGAGGATTATGAAGACGAAAATGTTCCGGACTGGGCACTTAAACTCTACATTTGATAAGACAACCAATAAATAGACAGGAGATGCAGCCATGAATATAGATCAGGCAAAAGAAGAAGTTAAGAATGCCGTCAGAGCTTATCTTGAGAAGGATGAAGCCGGCAGGTACGAGATTCCAATCGAAAGGCAAAGACCAATACTGCTTATGGGACCTCCCGGAATAGGTAAAACCGCAGTAATGGAGCAGATCGCCCATGAGCTGGGGATCGGCCTTGTTTCCTACACCATAACCCATCATACCAGGCAGAGCGCCATTGGTCTTCCCAAGATTTCAGAAAAGAGCTTCGAGGGAAAGGTTTATTCTGTCACAGAGTACACCATGAGTGAGATCATCGGCGCGGTTTACGAGCAGAGGGAAAAGAGTGGAATCAAAGAGGGAATTCTTTTTCTTGATGAGATAAACTGTGTTTCCGAGACGCTGGCCCCCACAATGCTTCAGTTCTTGCAGTATAAGACTTTCGGAAGTCTCAAGCTTCCTGAGGGATATATTATTGTCACCGCCGGAAATCCGCCCCAGTACAACAAGTCTGTCAGGGAATTCGACATTGTTACCCTGGACCGTGTAAGGCAGATAAACATTGAAGAGGACTTTGACTCCTGGAAGGAATATGCCTACAAAGCGGGAGTTCACGGCTCTATTTTGTCTTACCTTGAGATCAAAAAAGATAATTTCTACAGTATAAAGACTGATGTGGACGGCAGAAGTTTTGTCACAGCCAGAGGCTGGGAGGATCTGTCCAGAATCATCAAGGTCAATGAGAAGCTTGGTATAGATGTAGATGAAAATCTTACCTGTCAGTATCTGCAGAATATTGAAGTGGCGAGGGATTTCGCAAATTATTACGAGCTCTACAGAAGATACAACGAACTGTATAAGATCCCGGATATTCTGGAGGGAAGATTTCCTGAAAATACCAAGGCCATCAGAGAGGGAAGCTTTGATGAAAAGCTCAGTATAATCGGACTTCTTACGGATAAGCTTATGGAGGAGTTCAGGGATTATGTAAAGAATCAGGCTGTCCAGAAAACTCTTTTTGAAACAATAAAAGAATTCGGAGTTCTTTCAAAAGAAGCACAGACTGAAGGAGAAGGCTCCTGGTTTGGCACAAAGGCAGATGCCATGGAAAAGAAGCTGGAAAAAGATATGGAGGCGGGCCTTGTCAACAGGGAGGAAGAGAAAGTCAGCCGTCTTTCCATTGCTGCGCTTTATGATTTAGATAAGGAGATTTCGCTCATATCAGCCGGAAATGAAACAGGCACATCCGCTGCCTCAGAGAACGCCTGCTTCGAAGGCGCAAAGAGCTGGTTTGGTAAAAGAGAAAGTATACGTCAGCAGCAGATTAAGAGCACAGACGACCACCTTACCAACTGTTTTGAATTTATGGAGAAGACCTTCGGAGATGAACAGTCCCTTACCGGAAGTCAGGAGATGGTAATCTTTTTAACTGAACTTTCCAAAGCATATTACAGTCTTAGATTTGTTCGTGAAACAGGCAATGAAGCCTATTACAGATATAACAAACTCCTGCTTCTTAATGACAGAAAGCAGGAGCTGAGAGACATGGTCGCTAAACTGGAGTTTTAATTCAAAGGGTAAGTCAAGGGCAAGTCAAGGGGACGGTTCTTCTGACTGGTTTTCAACCAGTCAGAAGAACCGTCCCCTTGACTTCCCCTTGACTTACTTTTTCTTAACGCTCGTATATGAAATCGGAGAAGTATACGCTTCCTCCGGTTTCTTTTGTTGCGAAATTAAAGAGTCCAAAGCGCGCACCTGTGAAGTGATCCAGCTTGAATTCCAGTCCGCAGGCGGGGCCCAGGCGATTCTTGCTCTGCTTGTCCTTGAGCTGATAGGAGAAGCGCACAGCATCGTCGTGGTTAACGTGCTTGATCTGATCCTCGTCGCAGGATGCCATATCAAATACCACCTTGGCGGATAACTTTACAACAGGTTCTGCAACTCTTACAGCTTCTAATTCTGTAGGCTCCTTATCGTCGTTTCTTTCGCCCCAGAAGCCGTTTTCCGTGATCTTGCGAGCACAGGTTACAAGGTAGAATCCATCCTCTTTTCTTGTAAGAGCGATGAAAGAGTAGCAGCTCTCTAAAAGGCAAAGGCCTGCATAGTCGCCAACCTTCATGTTCTCTCCGTTTATAGATACTGTGGCTCTACACCAGGGGAATGCGCATCTCTGGGTGAGAGTATTCTTGGCCTGCACAAGGTTGGCGCAGATCTTGCCGGTGGTGATCTTAATATAATTCCTGCCGTCGTCGTCCTGACACTTTGAAAGCAGGCTAAGTTCGGGCTCGTGATTGAACTGCCAGAAGCTCTTAAGCCCAAAGCTGCTGAGCTTGTAATCAGCATATTTGCCTGAAGGCTTGGCTGAGAAATCATCGCTGCCAACCAGTGGCGCATAGTTATAGCTCATGTTGAGCCTTTCAATATCGAAGCATTCAGGAATCTTGCCGTTATCCCCGACCACAGGGAAAAGATATTCATCATCTGCAAGGTCAGATCCCAGCTTATTTTTGCTGATCTTATCCCAATGTACCGGGACAAGAACGGGAATTCTGCCAACAGCGCCGCTGTCCTGGAAGAATATTCCGTACCAGTTTCCCTTAGGTGATTCCACAACTCCGCCCTGGGCAACGCCCATGCCGCGGTAATTTCTGTCATCATCACAGATATCCTTGCCGTAGTAAGGACCCTCGGGCCTGTCACTGACAAAGCAGCTTTCAGTGCGCTTTCCACCCTTTGGAATGTGAATAAAGAAAATATAGTATTTTCCGTTTATCTTGTAGAAATGTGCGCCCTCATAGCCGAGTGGTGCATCTTCCTCATCTTTTACAATAACTTTATCAAGACCGCCTTCCTTAGCGCAGCCTTTTTCAAGATCCAGCTCAGTAATATGGATCTGGCGGTTTCCGTAGACAATATACACTTTTCCGTCATCGTCGAACAAAATGGAATTGTCGTGATAAAAGCCGGGAAGCTCGCTTTTTTCCCAGGGACCATCTATCTTGGAAGATGTGTATAGATAAGTTTTGTGGGTATCGTTTGCCACAAAACATACGTAGAATTTACCATCGTGGTAACGAAGAGAAGCTGCCCACATTCCATTGCCGTAAGCATTTTCCTTCCCCTCAAGGCGCTGCCTGTCGGTGGAATCAAGGCGTTCGTACACGTAGGATGCATGCTCCCAGTGCACAAGGTCGTAGGACCTTAGAATCTCGCATCCCGGCATGAAATACATGGTTGTACTCACCATGTAGTAGGTGTTGCCGACCCTGATCACGTCGGGATCAGGATAGTCGAGTTTCAATATTGGATTGATCTGTTTCATAAGTGAATTCCCCCAAATGCACTTTATTACATTAATTATAAGCTTTTTACAAGAAATGTACTTGACCTTTTTTGCTCACTTTTTTCCCAGATATTGCAATTATCTGCAATTTAGCAAGTTGAAGCAAAAAAGTGTTTGCAATTGCTGAAAATGTGTTATAGTTATCCTTGAACATCTAGGTTAGCCTCGAGAGGAGATATAATGTTAAAACAGGTATCAATTTACGCAGAAAATAAAAAAGGTTGCTTTAAGAAAATTACAGGGCTTCTTATGGAGAACGACATCAACATTCTTGGCTCTGTTACCAATGATTCCGCAGAGTACGGCATTATCCGCATGGTTGTTTCTGATCCGGAGAAATGCATTGAAGTTTTAAAGAACGCAGGTTTTATCTGTAAGACTACACCGGTTATTGCAGTAGAGTGTGAGGATAAGGTAGGAGCTCTGGACAGTATTCTTAAGACTCTGTACGACAGCAACATTAACATCAATTATGTTTATCTTTCCTTTAACCGTGAGACCGGACGTCCTATCATGGTAATGCATGCAGATGACGCGAGAGCGGTGGAAAATATTCTTGTTAACCAGGGATATCAGTGCGATTGAGAAGATACTTAATCAGAATACGTAGAAAATCTCAGCTGTTTTGGCGGCTGAGATTTTTTTATATTAAAATAAATCAATAAAACTCATTAAATATGGCATGTATTATTTGTTCAAATTTGTGATAACATAAGATTTATCAATTTAAATGAACTTTTTTATCTTGAGTGTGTTAAGTTAGTTCAATAAAAACCGATATTTATTAATATCAGAGAATAAATTATATCAACACTTAATATTATAGTAAAGGGGAGTACATTATGAAGAATTTCGAGAAGTATCAAAGGCAGTATTTCATGCCACCCAAGGCAACTTATGACTGGGTGAAAAAAGATTATCTTGATCATCCGCCAATCTGGTGCAGCGTTGACCTTCGTGACGGCAACCAGGCACTTATTGAACCCATGAGTCTCGATGAGAAGCTTGAGTTCTTCACAATGCTTGTTAACCTTGGCTTTAAGGAAATCGAGATCGGATTTCCTGCAGCTTCTGAGACTGAGTTCGAATTCGCCAGAACCCTTATCGAGAAGAACATGATTCCCGATGATGTTACTGTTCAGGTTCTTACTCAGGCTCGTGAGCACATTATTAAAAGAACCTTTGAAGCCGTAAAGGGTGCACCAAAGGCTATCATTCATCTTTACAATTCTACATCTGTTGCCCAGCGTGAGCAGGTGTTTAAAAAGAGTAAGGAAGAGGTTAAGAAGATCGCTGTGGACGGTGCTAAGCTTCTGGATAAGCTTGCAAAGGAAACTAACGGCAATTTCTCTTTTGAATATTCTCCTGAGAGCTTCCCGGGAACAGAGGTAGACTATGCGGTTGAAGTCTGCAATGCAGTTCTTGATGTATGGAAGCCTACCAAGAAGAACAAGGTTGTCATCAACATCCCTACAACCGTTGAGATTGCAATGCCTCATGTTTTTGCAACTCAGGTTGAATATATCAGCAAGAATCTCAAGTATCGCGAGGCTGTAACTCTTTCTCTTCATCCTCACAACGACAGAGGAACAGGAATAAGTGATGCGGAGCTTGGATGTCTTGCCGGAGCTGACCGAATCGAGGGAACTCTTTTTGGAAACGGAGAGAGAACCGGTAATGTGGATATCGTAACTCTTGCCATTAACATGTATTCCCATGGAGTTGATCCGGGACTGGATTTCAGCCATATCGTTGAAGTGGGCGAGACCTACGAGAGACTTACAAGAATGCATATCTATGAGAGACAGCCATACGCAGGACAGCTTGTCTTTACCGCATTTTCAGGATCCCATCAGGATGCTATTTCCAAAGGCTTTGCTTGGCACGAGCAGAAGAAGGATGGGGGCATCTGGTCCGTTCCATATCTTCCGATCGATCCCAAGGATCTTGGCAGAGAGTACGATGGAGACGTTATCAGAATCAACAGCCAGTCCGGAAAGGGCGGCGTAAGCTACATCTTAAAGACCAACTATGGCATGATGGTTCCCAAGGAGATGCAGGCAGATATCAGCTATACCATCAAGGATATCTCAGATAGAGAGCATGCTGAGCTTTCACCTGCAAGAATCTATCAGATATTCGAGGACAAGTATGTTCACAATGATAATATATTCAAGATTTCTGAGGTCCACTTCAAGCAGATAGATGGAATCCTGGCGGAGGTTACCATTGCTCATGCGGATAAAGAAAATGTGGTGGAGGCCAACGGTAACGGACGCCTCGATGCTGTCAGCAACGCCATCAAGCAGTACTTTAACATCAGCTATGAGCTTTCTGTTTACGAGGAGCATGCTCTTTCAAGAGGTTCATCCTCAAAGGCCTGCACCTATGTGGGAATTACCTGCGCCGGCAAGAAGTGCTGGGGCGTAGGAATCGACGAAGATATCATCAGATCATCAATCAATGCGCTGGTTATAGCGGTAAATCAGATTGATGAGGTAAAAGAGATCAAGAACAGCAAGGATGAGAGAATCAATTCAATCATCAATTACATTCAGGAGAACTACCTGACAGTAACCCTTGATGATCTCTCACAGCAGTTCTATTTGTCAAAGCCTTATCTTTCCAAGTACATCAAGGAAAAATCAGGTATGACCTTCGGCGAGAATGTTAAGAGAATCCGCCTTAACAAGGCCAGCACTCTTCTTCGCAACGGAAACATGAAGGTTGAAAAGGTGGCAGAGGCAGCCGGCTATCAGAACGTTGAGCATTTCAACAGACTGTTTAAAAAGAAATATGGCATGACACCTGTGCAGTATCGAAGCAGCAGGTGATATGGGAGCGGCCGAGGAAATGTACAGGTTGTTACCCCGGTGAGTCTGAGAAAATTGGGCTGAATTGGCCGAAAGTGAAAAAAGTACCCACGAAATCAATGAAAATCGTGGGTGCTTTTTTTAAAAAATGAGTCTCTGAGCCCAAAATTAGGAAAACTGCTGGTACTATATTGCTGACAACGCGGAGAGGAGAGAGTAATGAGTAAAGAAATCAGCATTACATATGTGGGCGGGGGCTCCAGAGGCTGGGCATGGACTTTTATGACGGATCTGGCTATGGAGAAAGAGCTTTGCGGAACCATAAGGCTCTACGACATTGATAAAGAAGCTGCGGAGAAAAACCGCATAATCGGCGAAAGAGTTATGAAGCTTCCTGATGCCGTGGGAAACTGGAAATTTGAAGTTTATGACACACTTGAAGAAAGCCTTAAGGAATCAGACTTCATAGTAATCTCCATCCTTCCGGGGACCTTCGATGAAATGGAATCTGACGTGCATCTGCCGGAGAGACTTGGAATCTATCAGTCTGTAGGCGACACTGCGGGCTGCGGCGGAATGATAAGAGCAATCCGCACTATTCCAATGTTTACAGAAATCGCAAAGGCCATAGAAAAGTGCTGCCCTGATGCCTGGGTCATCAACTACACCAATCCCATGTCCATTTGCGTAAAATCTCTCTATGCAGCATTTCCAAAGATCAAGGCCTTTGGCTGCTGTCATGAGGTTTTCGGAACCCAGAAGGTTTTGCAGGAGGTTTACGAAAAAGAGACCGGGGAAAAGATATCCGACTGGCACGACATTCATATTAATGTGGTGGGAATCAATCACTTTACCTGGTTTACCGAGTGTTCCTATAAGGATATAGATCTTTTCCCAATTTATAGGGACTACATAGATAAGCACTTTGATGAGGGTATAAGGCTTGAATCTGAGAACTGGCTCAACGCCAATTTTCTCTGTGCTCACAGGGTAAAGATGGATCTTTTTAACCGCTACGGCCTTATTGCGGCAGCAGGAGACAGACACCTGGCGGAGTTCATGCCGGGCAATGAATATCTTAAGGACCCTGAGACAGTCCATAAGTGGGATTTTGAGCTTACTTCCGTAAAGTGGCGCAAGGAAGATATGGAGGAGAGGCTTAAGAGAAGCGAGCGCCTTGCGGATGGCAGCGAAGAGATGAAGCTGCAGGCCACAGGTGAAGAGGGAATTATTCTTATTAAGGCTCTGTGCGGCTTGGGACGTTTTATCAGCAACGTGAACATTCCAAACTATGCCCTTCAGATTCCTAATCTTCCGGCAGAAGCGGTGGTGGAGACAAACGCAGTATTTTCAAGAGACAGCATCAGACCGATTTTTGCAGGAGAGGTAGAAGAGGATGTGAAGGCCCTTATCATGCCTCATATAAAGAATCATGAGCGCACCCTTGAAGCGGCTCTTACCTGCAACAGAGAGCTGTTGTATGAGGCCTTCAAAAATGATCCTCAGCTTATCGGAAAGAATTGCAGTGATGAGGACATCAAGTCACTGGTGGATGATATGATCGACAATACGATAGAGTATCTGCCCAAGGAGTGGAGAAGGTAATTGTCCGGAGAAAGCCGGCCAAGGTACTAAGGAGTAAAAGACTATGTTCAATGTGTTAGATTATGGGGCAGTGGGAGACGGCAAAACCTTGGATTCACCTGCAATTCAGAAGGCCCTCGATGAGTGCGAAGAAAACGGTGGCGGAACCATCGATGGTACCGAGGAGATATACTACGGAAATGTGACCAGGTACCACATAGAGGGAGCCTATTATCCAAGGACACCGCTTCTTTTTATCGAGAATGTGGAACACTTTACCATCACGAATGTAACCCTGACCCATTCTGCATTCTGGACTCTGCACATGGTTGGCTGCAGAGACGTACTGGTGGACAGCGTCAGGATCCTTAACAACCTTAAGATGGCCAACTGTGACGGCATCGATCCGGATCACTGTCAGAATGTAAGGATCAACAACTGCTACATTGAGTCCGCAGATGACTGCATAGTATTTAAGACTTCAGAAGCCTACGAAGGATACGGCCCGGTGGATCGCGATAACAGCCTTCCACCGGGCATTTGTGTAGTCATTTATTTACTTTGATTATTTCCGTTTGTATTTGTATTTTCATTCGGCTTCTGAGGAGGGGTGCCTCCTTCAAAGCCTTCCGGGAGATTATCAGGATCAAAGCCCTCGGGAGGATTGCCGCCGCCGAAGCCCTTTCCATCAGTGTTGCCATCGCCGCCGAAGCCTCGGCCGCCGGGGCTACCCTGGCCGCCGCCAAAGCCATTTTTTCCGAACATGGAGTCTTCAATCTCAGTTACTTCTTCGCCGTTTACGGTTACAGTGCCACCGCTTAGCGCAGCTTCTCCGTCGAAGTCAAAGGCAAACTGAGCAGTGATATTTATTATGCCGCCGTTGATATAGAGATTTCCGTTGGAATCAATGGCATCAGTGTCGCCGCTTGCCATTTCGACTGTAAGGTTTCCGCCGTTGATCTCAATTGTTGCTTGGTATGAACTGCTCTTGTTGGATGCATTTATTCCGTCATCTTCACCGTGAAGGTTGATATCTCCACCGTTTATCTGCACGTAGGTTCCCTCAAAGCATTCTCTGGCTGTAATATCAATGGTTCCGCTATCCACCATAAGAACTGTTGTGGCCTGAATTCCGTCTGCATCAACATCGATATTTATATTGCCACCTGAAATGTATATGAAACCTGTTGTGTCATCATCAGAGTCTTCGCTGTGGATACCGTCCTTTTGCGACTTGATGGTAAAAGAGCCGTCGCAGATTCTTACAGAATCATTGGCCTCTATGGCATCTTCAACGGAGTCGATGTTATAGGTACCGCCTGTGAACTTCACATCATCTTTTCCCGAGATTCCGTTTGCTGTGGATGAGATAGTAAGTGTGCCGGTTCCGTTAAGGGTCAGGTCATCCTTGGAAAAGATAACTGCATCTGTGTTGGCATCACCATCTGAAGTAAAGGTGCCGGTAACCTTTAGGGTGTTATCACCGGTTGTGGTAACAAATACCTTATCAGCACTCTTTACATAAATTGCCGGAGAATCAGTATTGGTGATGCTAATACCATCAAGAACCAGCTGGACCTTTGCTGAATCTGCATCAACTATGATTGATGCATCTGTGGCGCTGCCTTGAATTACATATACGCCCTCAGCATCAATGTTTACGTCCACCCCATCTTCAAGAGTGATGTATGTAGCTTCGCTAAGATCTGCCTCCTGTTCCAAATCCCTGTCACTGAACATGTTTGAAGCATCCGGAAGGGTAGAGGAGCTGGAATTTACTACGGAAAGATTTGTAGCGGAATTTTCATCTGATTTAACTTCTACATTTTCTCCTAATTCAGCGTTTTCTGAAACTGCAGAATCTGAGCTGACTACCTCTGTACCTGTGTCTGTGGAAGCAGTCCCGTTGCATCCACTCATTACCATAGCGGCACTTAAAAATATTATCGCTAAGAATTCATTTCTTTTCTTCATAATCCGATTCTCACTTTCGTGTATATGCGTATTCACTTGCTATCAATTCCTACTGGCTGCGCTTTACAGTTCCTCAGCCTTAACCATTACAGGTCTTGAGCAGGTGATTTCCAGGTTTCCGTTTCTCTGTCTGATCTCGTCGATCATTCCCTTTGTTGAAGCCTTTTGTCTCAGAACAATCTTGTAGGTGAGCTTGTAGAGGCTGCCCATTCCTGAAGTTCTTACTTCTTCAAGCTCAGCCTTGTCTGTGTAGTTGCTGAAAATGTCATCAAAGATTCCTTCGTAGTCAAGGCTTTCAGGTACTGTTATCTTCAATGTCTTTTCCTCAGGGCAGGATCCCTTGAAGTCCATGCCTGAAAGGATGAGATTAGCAAGTGCGATTATCACTGTAAACATAGCAGCTACTCCGATGTAGCCCATTCCTGTTGCGAGGCCTGCAGCCATAGCAAGGAAGATGCTTGTGATCTCTTTTCCTGAGCCGGGAGCTGAACGGAATCTTACTAAAGAGAAGGTTCCTGCCACAGCCACACCTGCGCCGATGTTACCGTTAACCAGCATGATAATCACCTGAACAATTGCCGGAAGAAGGGCAAGAGTAATGATGAAACTCTTTGAAAAGTGATTCTTTATTGTATACATAAAGGCAATAAAACAGCCTATAGCCAGTGAACACAGTGTTGCGATTATAAATGCGGCGCCTGTAATTGAGCCGCTTTCCATGATGCTTCCGAAAATTAAATCTGTTGTCATATTCTTTTTCTCCTTTTTATTCTAACATTAAACCGCTTGTGGAAATGCGGTAATCTTATCCTGGTTATTGGTTACAACTGACGTATGGCCTGTGGCTTGCCTGCCAATAAGGCTTCCGTACATGTAAGCTTCATAGCCTTTTCCGTATTTGGAAAAGCTGGTCTTTCTGATGTTAAGTTCATCCAGAATTCTTGCAATTTCGCATGTCATGGCACCTGCAATCTTCAGCTCCATCAGGTGCTGCCCGGGTAAAAGAATATCTTTTCCCACGTTACCTCTCTTAAGGGAAAGGTCTTTTGTGCGCCACCGGATGTTTGTATCGAAGGTGATTCGAAGGTCCGGATCTTCTATTCCTGCCAAGGCGATTCGGTCGTAGGAGATTGCCATGGCAGGCTTAAGACCTTTGTAGTAATGCTTAAAATAATCAATCTCCTTGGAAATCTGGCTTTCCTTTGGCGGCCTTGCGTCTCTTTCCAGGTAATCAAGTGCATTTATGTAGGGCATCGTAATTCTTCTTTTATAGACAACACCTTTGTATTTTTTCTTTATTTCTATGAAGGCGTTGGAGTCATCTTCCGGAATGCCGTAGGTCCTTAGCCTGAGCTTTTCCTTGTAGACCGGCTTATCTAAAGATTTTTCGATCAGCTTAAAATCCGGTGTGTCAAAGTAAATATTCAGAATTGATGTTTCACCGTATCCGTCCACTGCTGCGATGGGCTTAAGCCTCTCCATCAGTTCTTTGTACTGCGTTTCATCCAGAAGATATTTAACTTCTATTCTTTCAAATACATCTTTTATTCCTGCCATCTGTTTTCTCCATGTGTATTTCAGTTATTTGTTGAGATGATTCTACGGTTGTTACCTAAAAATAACTTAAATGAAATTATTAAGAAAATATAAAAACCTGCAATCCATATCAGGACTGCAGGTTGCAGGTGTTCATAAGTTTTATTATTCAGATCATAATAAATTCAGGCGTCAAAATACTTGTCATAGATCTCGATCAGCTGAGAAGTAGTGACATTTTCATCATCCACCAGGGTGATGGAATCCCAAAGCTTCTGGTTTAATTCCTTGGTGAGAGTGGATACAAAGGTGTCGTACTGGGTACCGAAAACCTCCCTTTTCCTCTGGGCAACTATCTTGATCTTGTTGGCCTCGGTCTCTTCTTTATTAAATGTCGTAATACATTTAAGGATGACATAGCCGTCGTTTGTGTCAATAACACCGCTTACTTCCTCGGTTCCAAGGTTGAAAGCAGCGTTCTCATATACTTCCTCTTTCTCTCCCTTGCCAAAAGAAATAGTGGATTCATCAGCTTCATTGTACTCGGACATAAGCTCCTCAAAGCTGTTGTCCTCGCTAAGGCTTGTTAGGATGCTTCTGGCTTTTGCATAGACTTCACGCTTTTTGGCATCCGAAAAATCTACTCTTTCTCCCTGGGCATTCAGAGAATAGGTTTTTAAAAGAATCTGCTCAACAGTGATGGTTCTTGCCTCGTCGTCGCTGATTTCGGGATTGATATCCCTGATGATGTATTTGTAGAGCTTGCCTGCCAGGGCCTGCTCTTCATATATTTTCGCAATCTCATCCAGGGTTACGTTGTTCATGGCAGCTATATCCGCATCGGATAGAGTTGAGTAGTACTCATCCGCAGCCTGCTGCGCCAAAGAAATCTCTGCATCACTCAGGGAAATATTGTTCTCCTGAGCCAGAAGATTCATGGCTTTTATCTGGGCTACCTTGGCAAGTACTGATTCCTTGAGGCGAGTTTCAATAGTGCCTGTATCAGTCTCTTTTTTCCAGACATCACGGCCTATGTAGGTTTCGTAGCCGTCCTGGGTGTTCACCAGATATACCATGATCTCGGTCAAAGAGCAGGTGGAATCCTCAATCCTGAATACCTCACCATCGCCAAAGCCCGTGGTAAAAACCACCTTCCGGTCAAAATCAGGGGCTGCGCAGCCGCAAAGCAGCGCCAGGGATAACAAAGCCCCTGCCAGTCTGCAAAGCCTAAAATATGAAATTATGTAATGACCTAACCTTAGCTTTTTTTTCATATTATTATGTCAGCTTTTTTATCAGATAGTTTTTATGATACTTCTTGCAACACAAAGGCCGTTGGCAGAAGCCTGCTGAAGACCTCTTGTAACACCGGCGCCGTCTCCTATGGCGCGAAGGCCCTTAATGCTTGTCTCAAAGTCCTTGTTAACAATTACCTTATTGGAGTAGAACTTAACTTCTACACCGTAGAGCAGTGTCTCATCTGAAGCGATACCGGGAGTAACCTTATCCAGAGCCTGAATCATTTCATCCAGATCTACCATTATTCTGTGTGGAAATACCAGAGAAAGATCTCCGGGTACTGCGTCCTTGAGAGTAGGAATCAGGTTGTTTCTGCAAAGTCTCTCCTCAGTTGTTCTTCTGCCTCTCTTAAAGTCGCCGTAGGTCTGGACCAGTATTTTGCCTCCGCAGAGCATGTTTGAAAGCTCTGCAATTTTTTTACCATATTCTATAGGCGTTTTGAAGGGCTTTGTGAAGTTTTTGGATACAAGAAGGGCAAAATTTGTATTGCTGGTCTTAAGATCTTTTCCCTTATAAGCATGTCCGTTAACCACAGCAAGGCCGTTTTCGTAGTACTCGGTTGCTACCTCGCCGGAAGGATTGGTACAGAAGGTACGTACCTTGTCGTCAAAGGTAGGAGTGTGGTAAATAAGCTTGGCCTCATACAGATTCTCGTTGAGGAACTGCATTACCTCATCTCTGACCTCGACTCTTACACCAACGTCAACGGTGCCGGGCCTGGTTTCGATGCCGATTTCCTCGCATTTGTCCTTGAACCAGTCTGCGCCTTCACGGCCTACAGCACTGACAACTTCCTTTGCATATATGGTCTCGTCCTTGTCGGTGATAACGCCTTTGGCGACGCCGTCTTCAACGATGATCTCTGTGACCATGGTGTTAAACTCAATCTCTACTCCCTTTGAAAGAAGATGCCCCTGGAGCTTGGAATAAATCTTGTAGCCTTCCTCAGTTCCCAGGTGCCTTATGGGGCACTCCACCAGCTTAAGGTTAGCACCTATTGCTTTTCTTCTGATCTCGCGAAGCTCCTTCTCCTTATCTATACCATATACATTGGTATCTGCGCCAAACTTAAGATAGATGGCGTCGGATTCGCCGATGAGCTTTGTGGCCTCATCATAGCCCAGAATGTCAGGGAGAGTTCCGCCAACATCAGGAGAAAGAGAGAGCTTACCGTCAGAAAAAGCTCCGGCACCGGCAAAACCTGTGGTGATGGAGCAGGGCTTACAGCCTGCACAGGTCTTGGTAACACGCTTTGGGCAATTTCTCTTTTCTATAGAACGTCCTTTTTCTATCATAAGGACCTTAAGATCAGGTCTCTTTTCCATAAGTTCATAAGCGCAGAATATGCCGCCTGGGCCTGCGCCGATAATTACAACATCTACATTTCTTGCCATATTAAAAACCTCCTTATATATGGTTAAGCAGTTAATTATATCATTTACATAACTCAATGCCAATGGTAGCCATTTGCTGTTAAAACTGACTATGAATTGGTATATATGCAAAAATTGAAGAGCATAAAATTGTCAAAATTGCACAACATTTTTTAACAAAGCGTGAATAAAATGTGAAAGAAGTAAAAAAAGTGCTACATGATGTAAAAGAATTCCATTAATTCTCATAAGTTGTTTGGATATAGTTAAAGTGTCAGTTAAAACCTTAATATCAAATCTATTTAGGCGTTTTGCTGATAAGGGGAAACGGTATGAAAAAATTCAGGGGCTATATAGTATCAACAATTCTTATTTCTTCAGTTCTTTTACTTGGAGGCTGCGGCAGTAAGTCAGAAAAATGGGCATACGCCTATGAGCCTACAGAGGAAGTAATTGAACTGTCAGATAACGGAAAAGCCCAGTACAAGGGTGACAAGTACACATATACCCAGGATGATAATTTTATTGAGCTTAAGGATAAGAGCGGAAATGTGACAAAGCTTCGTTATACTATGGAGAACGAGAATATGGTTCTCTATGAGAAATCCACTTACACCTACAGTGAAGGACAGCCAACGGATGGGATTATCGGTCTGTGGACTCAGGATAACGGCTGGTCCTACGAGTTTACTGAGGATGGTAAGTTTTCGGAAGAGAACATCTTTTTTGGACATTATTCTGTAGATGAGGAAAAGAAGTGCATAAGGCTCATGTACGACGATCCTATTGAAGATGCTTATCTTTACTACACATTGGATGGCAATAAGCTTACGGTGGATTATCCATGGCCTATGGTGAAGCTTGAAAGCTGATTCTAAGCGCTACGGCGCATGGAATAGATAACTATTTATATTATGTAAAGGAGAGGTGTTATGAAAATGAAGAGATTAGTTTCAACACTGTTGGCAGGAGTTATGACTCTTTCTCTTGTCGCTTGCGGAAGCTCCTCAGCACCGGTTACTTCAACTGATGCAGGAACAGCTACTGAGACCAAGACAGAGACAGCAGCTCAGACTACTGAGACAACAACTACTACAGAGGCAGAGACAACTGTAGAGAGCACATCATCTGACGAGCCTATCACACTTAATATGTGGTGTATCGCAACTGAGAGTGATTCAAACCGTCATTCTTATGAGGCTGCCATCGCTGATATGCAGGAGAAATATCCTAATATCACATTTAACTGGGAAGCTTTTGAGAACCAGTCTTACAAGACAAAGATTAAGGCTGCAGTATCTGCAAACGAGATGCCTGATATCTTCTTCACATGGTCATGTGCATTCCTTGGTGACTTCGTTGATGCCGGCAAGGTATACTGCCTTGATGATGCTTATCAGAACTATAAGAGTGAGCTCCCTGAGTCAATGCTCGGAAACTCAACTTATGATGGAAAGCACTACGGTGTGCCGCTTACAATGAACATCGTTGGTCTTTTTGCTAACATGGATCTTCTTAAGGAAGCTGGATACACAGAGATTCCTGGAACATACGATGACTTCATCGCTTGCTGCGACGCCCTTAAGGCTAAGGGAATCATCCCATTCGGATGCGCAGGAAAAGAGACATGGTGCGTAACAGAGTACCTTGAGTCAGTTATCGAGAAGAGCGTTGGTGCTGATGCTCTTAACGACATCTTCCTTGGAAGAGCTACATGGGCTAACCAGGATGTTGCTGATGCCGTTGATACATTCCAGGCACTTGTAAACAATGGTTACTTTGATCCTTCAGGAATCGGCCTTACAAACGACGAAGTTAAGAACAACTTCATCGCAGGCAAGTATGCATTCTATATGAATGGTACATGGAACTGTGCAGATTTCGCAGCTAACGAAGAATTCCTTGCAAAGGTTCAGGTTGGTGAGTTCCCTGTTATCAACGCAGACAAGGCAGCTCTTGGACAGGTTATCGGCGGACCTTCAGACACACTTGCAGTTTCAGCTTCTTCACCTAACGCAGAGGCAGCAGCTGACTACGCATTCGAGCTTGGTAAGCTCATCTGCCACTATGGATACCTTGATGGATGCGGACTTCCGGCTTGGACACCTTATGGCGACACAAGTTCAATCAATCCTCTTACACAGACTGTAGCAGGTATCGTAAGCAAGGCTGACAAGTTCGTTCTCTTCGGCGACACAGCTATGAGCGCAGATTCTGCAAACACATATCTTTCATATGTAGATCAGGTTTATGGATGCCTTCTTGATGGACAGCAGTTCATCGATGGACTTGCAAAAGATATTCAGTAATTGATTTTGATCCCTTCCTGCTGACCTCTCGGAAGGCAGGAAGGGGTTTTTTGTTAAAAGAAATTGTTGTGGGGACGTTTTTTCTATGAAGAACAAAAAAAGTATCGATATAAAAACGGCAGTTACCATATTCCTATTCTTGCTCCCAGGCCTCCTTCTTTTTATTAGTATTCTAATTGCCCCTATCGCTGTATCTATTTACAGAAGTATGTATGACTGGAATGGCTTTTCGGAGGGAACATTTATAGGACTGGCCAATTACAAGGAGCTGTTTACCAACGGTTCTATCAAGTTCATGACTTCGCTCAAGAACTCTATGTTACTGGCATTTTTCTCAGTGTTTGTG
>JAILMY010000073.1 GCA_024692165.1 Butyrivibrio sp.
TAGAAGGTGATCCTCTTTACGATCCCAACAGACATACAATGCTTATGGAAGTAACGTGGGATGATAAAGGATTCCCGATATTCGACTACAAAAATATGATCCACTGACGATCCGGGATAAAAGAAAACCTCCGGCACAAACGTGTCCGGAGGTTTTGTATTCAAAAGGTATATTTTAGAACCAGTTCACTCAGACTTCGATAGGTTCCTCTTGGCACATTGAATTCTGCCCCATCATCCATGGATACTATATCCTTTGTGATCTTCAGAACCTTCTTAAGATTGATGAGAGTCTTCATGCCAAGAGCATGGAAATACTCGCAATTTATCTCATCTGTAAGAGCCTGCATCGTGCTTCTTACAAAATAGCTCTTATCCACAGTCACGATTCTCTTGTAGTGATCCTCAGACTCTATGTACAAAATGTCATCAATATTGATCTTGCTGACTTCTCCGCTTTCCCTCACTGTCAGATAGCGAACATCATTCACACTGCATACCCTGTCCATGGCGTCAAAGAAGTCCGATTCCAATATTGGTTTTTCCAGATAGTGGGCAGCATGAATTCTGAAGGCATCCTTATAAAAGGCATTTGATGATGTCATGAAAATAATCTCAGCGCCTTCATTGCTTTTTCTTATGGACTCGGCTATCTCAATGCCATTTAGCTTATCCACATAGATATCCAAAAGATAGATATCATAGGGCATGCTTTCGCTGGCCTCTAACAGATCCAGGGAAGTATAAAAAACATCAACACTCATATCAACTTGTGAATGAGCGTCCTTATACTTTTCCAAAAGCTCTGCCGCTAATGCAGCAGAGCTTTTTTCATCATCACAGATTGCTATCCTGTACATATGAATCCCCCCAACCGATCGTTTACCACATTAACCCTTAAAATCTATGGTTTGCCCCACCATTTTTTCCTGCGGTGTCTGTACACTGTTTGCCCGCATATTAAAGTTATAGGCCTCGATCTTACTTTGAAGCTCTTCGATGGAATTGGCCATTATGATCTCAACATCATCGTCGTTTTCTGCTTCATCGTAAATATCCCCGGCTTTAGACCCATCTCTTATCTTTTCCAACAGTTCCCGGGCCTGTTCTTTCTTTTCTGCCTGCTTTTCAGCCTTCTTCTCAGCTTCCTTTTTGGCAGCACGCTTAGCTGCAAGCTTCTCCTGCATGTCCTTGGAGGACTTCTCCATAACAGCAAAGAAAGATGCCTTGCCATTGTCGCCAACCTGCATTCCGATAGCCTTTACATTGCCTTGCTGCTCTGCAAGGGCCTTCAGGGCCGGCATGCTATTCTGAGCCTTGGCTATAAGCCCCTCATATTTAGCCCTGAACTCGGAATCTGTGGCCATTCTCTCGATTTTCTCTTCATCAATGAGAACAACCATCTTGTTGGCATTACCAAAGGAGCTGGCATTTTGCTTGGCATAGTTCTTCATGTCCTTGGAAACAAGGACAAAGTCCATATCGCCAAATTTTTTCTTCAGTTCCTCATAGTATTTGGCACCCTCTTCAGAGAGCTGCGCCTTTCCTATAGTTTTGCCATAATTGGTATTTGACACACCGCTCTTTTCCTTAATGGAAGAATTCTTAACACTTTCAAGAACCGGCGCGCTACTGTTAGCAGTAATTTCAGAAATATTGCTCATGGTTCCCTCCATTCCCGGAGCCAAAGCCCCGACCGCTTCCTTGCCTTTATCTAAACCCATAATGGGTGGATTTTGGGCTTTCTATATACATAATATGTATCGGTCGTTTTCTGAAAAAACTTAATATTATCTGTCAATATTATATATTAATGACTGCTCGTCCGTAAGCTCTATATAACCAAATTCATCTCTGAAGGCCTGTACAAGATCATCAAGAGTCTTAACCTTGAATTTGTAGAGCCTGTCGGAAGATGCGCAGATCATGGTCTGCTTCTGCGGGAAAAAGATCTTTCCAAGAGCTGCTTTGTGGATAAAACTGTTTCCGGCAACATCAACTACGTACATATCCGTGTAATTGCTGAGGGCAACTATATCATTTTCAGCATCGTAGTTTACCTCATCAATATCAAGGAGCTGCTCGTCAGACGAGAATACCAGCAAATGCTCTGACATATCATAAATCTTGAAGTACAGATCCATTCCCTGAAGGAAGAGCTTGTCACCATCAGTTGAAAATACTACAAGGTTATTGGAATTTCCGTGGAACTCCAGGGCATCCACGATCTTCCAGTTGGATGTATCGAAGATTCGAAGCTGTCCATCTGAACATACAAGAGCCGCCATTGTGTCGTCCCAGTTAAGAGCGACAGCGGTTACCGTGTAATCCGGCAATGGATGCTCCTGTGCACCTGTAGCTACATCCATGTACATAAATCTATAGTCGTAATCATATCCGTAGATTCTCTTACCATCATTGGAAATAATGCCGTCAAAGAAGTTCTCCTGTGGAGTAGCGCTTCCTGCAATCTGCCTGGTCTGAATATCAAAAACCTTAGTCTGGGTGCTGCAAAGAGCAATAAATCTCTTATTCACAGAGGTCATAAACTTACTGGTTCTGGTATCTTCGTCAAAGAGCTTGTACTGCTCAAGATCGTCTTTACTGATGGAATAAACATAAACAGCGCCGTTTACGCCGGGAACCACCACTGTATCCCCATCGGAATAAAAGGATTTCATATTGTAGAACTGATCCAGATCAAAGGATCCCTTCTTTGTTCCTGTCTCTGTGTCATAGACAAGATATGTGGACTTATCAGAATCACCCTTCTGCTCTGCTTCCAGTACAAAGGTTGTTTCGTCCGGAGATCCGAAATAGTCAACGGTGCGAAGTCCCGGCACTTCCATCTCCTCCAGGGACTCATCCACGTTGTAGGTCATGATCTTCACATTGGGAGATCTGTATTCCTGAACAACCACCCTCGAAAATCCCATGAGCACATCCACAACAGTTCCGGTGGAAAGCTCAATTGTGTGGTCTGAATAGTTATAGCCTGTAGTTCCGTTTACGGTGTACATACGCCCTTCTGCGCCTGTAACAAATACTGTTGCTACACTGGCACCGATATAGAACTTCTCAATATCACTGGGGCAATCAAATGTTGAAATGATCATTCCGGTATCAGTATCAAGGGTATAGAGCTTTCTTGAGCAGCTTACAAATGTTTCAGGGTGCGCAACACCATTGGAATCAGTGTAGTTTCTGTCTCTGACGTAGGTATAGCTTGTATTCATACCGTAGTTATTATAGGTAAGCTCTCTCTGCCAGATCAGATCTCCTGTCTTATAGTTAAACTTCTGGACATACATAGGATATTCACCGTTTGTATAAAGATTATCGCTGTCCATTGTTGCTATAAGAGCACAGTCATCACAGGAAAATCTAAGATCCATAATGTAGCGTTCTGCCAGCGGAAGCTGCAGTTCCTCGCCGGTTTTAATGTTGAGTACTGAGCATACAGCACCTTCCTTTGAATCAAACAAGTGGCTGGCTAAAAGATAAGATTTATCATCTGAAAACTTCATACGACGAGTGTAGCTGTCACTTAATGAGTTTTCGAAATTAGCTACAAGAGAGCCATCTGCCAGATTGTAAACCTCGATATTATCAAGCTCGCATATGGCAACCAGCTCATCATCAGCACTAAACTCCGCATATAATCCGTTTCCCGGAAGCTTCACATCATAAGCAACGCTTTCATCCTTATTGTAGGCAGTCAGGTATTTGTTGGATGCAATGATATATTTGTCATCACATACAGAAAGGCCAGCAACTTCATTTCTCTCGCCATCTATATACTCTACATTATGCAAAAACAGAATATCTCCGGTCTCAGCATCCCAGAAGTACACATTGTCCTGCTGATCATAGGACAGGATCATTGTTCCGTCAGCACTGTTTCTCATATTATCTACAGAAAGCCCATGCTTGAGCACCTTATCGAAAACCAGATTATCGCCGTTGCTGTAAGCTCCGGTGGCCTGCTCAAGAGCATACATACAGTCGCTGACAAAAGGTCTCTCCTGATCTTCCACAGGAAGTCCCCTGAGGGCGATCAGACCTGCTGTTGCTCTGTCACCTTCCTTAAGTACATCCAGTGATGTTCCTGCCAGTACCTTGGATTCGTTCACCAACTTCTGCTGATAGTTTTCATTGATCCTCTTAAGGTTGTAAGCGTTATACACACCAAAAGCCACGCCAAGAACTGCCACACCGGCAGCTATTGCCATGAATCTGCGCATCTGGCGCTCTTTGTGTCTCTGTTTAAGATCGTCATAATCACAATGAAGGATTGCAGCTGCAAGACGAAGGGACTCAGACTTGATCTTTTTCCTTACTTCGCTCTTTGTCTTTCCTCTAACATCAGCTGCCAGAGGTTCAACCGGATTTCCTTCTTCATCAACGCAGAGCTGATGAGGGAAAGAGTCCACAGGCTCGCCATCCACAAGAACAGCCAGCACGTTTTCTCTGCCGTGAAGCGCGATAAAGGTATCAATCTCCTTCATTACCCATAATGACTCTTTTGTCTGAGGGGAACAGATTACAATGAGAAACCCTGATTCTCTCAGGGCGTAATCGATATTGTGGGTAAGATCACTGCCGATAGGCAGCTCCTCCTGATCCCTGAAAACTCTTTTGATTCTCTTTACCCCGGTCTCCTTCTGGATCTTCCTGGGTATCTTGGCAGTCTCAAGGGCCTTGTGAACTCCCTTGGCAACGAACATGTCCTGTTCAAGGTGTCTGTAACTTATAAACGCATCATATTTCATAAAACAAAAAAACACTCCCAAATTTATTTAGAACTAAGTACGGCTACTCTCTCCCCATCGCCGTCATAAGAAATCTCATTTCCACAGATCTGTAGCAAAATACATGAGCGCTGCCCAGGTATAAACCGAGTAGAAATGCCCATTGGCATCCACTCCGTCCTTCAGGATCTTAAGAGCTTCTTCCTTAGTAACAAGGCAGAAGCCGTCAAAACACTCCTGACCCTCTGCGCCCTCTTGAGATAAATGAAGCGCGCTCAGATCATCAAGCTTTAAAACAACCTTCACAAGAGCATTGCTCTCATCAGTCATTCCCGGGGTACTAAAGAGCAGTGGATTAACCACTGACACCTCATCTCTGTTAAGGTCCACAACGATTCCTGTCTCCTCGTGGATCTCCCTGATAGCAGTAGCTATGACGGGACACTTTTCATTAACATCCCTTGGGTCTAGAAGTCCCGCCGGCACACCCAGAAGGAATCTTCCTGCCGGGTATCTGTATTCATAAGAGAAAAGAAGCTGTGGCTCTTTTCCCTTATGCTCAATAATAACTATGCAGCTGACCGCATCGGGAAGCATCTTCTTAAACTCTTCTTCTGTCTTGGTCGCAACGATATTGTCCAGCGATCTTCTGGTGGCGTCAAAATAGTGCCTGCCCTCTGCGTACTGCAGATCAAAAACCCTTATGAACTTCTTATCAAGAATTGTCTCTACATTATCTGCCGTAATAACCGGTCCCTTCATATTTCCTCCTAAATCCCTTTGTGCCAGCACATGACTGTATGACTTCGGGATGCAATATCATTTCACGTAGTAATGGCGGGCAATCCACTTAGATAGCCCCTCAAGCCCAGGGTAAACGATACGCTCACTCATATTGAGCTGATCCAGCATATCGCGGACTCTCCAGCGAAGCTTTTTATCTATAACGTATTTAACGGTATCCTTGGTATTATTATCAAGGAATCCTTCGATATCTTCAATTCCTGTCGGTACAACAGCGAAGAAGGAATGCTGATTTATGATCCTCTGATTAAGGGATGGAGGCTCAATGATCACCATAGCAGAATCTCCCATGTCCGCATCGTACTGCTTTAAGCTGTTGCCCGTAAGCTCTTTTAACATATCCACGGTAAAGATTGTGGAATGCTTCTTATTCACTGCATATTTGTAGGGTTCAGGAAGAAGATTCACCATCTCCGACATGTTTATCCTCCACACCATGCAGTCGTGCTTGTCCATTTCCTCAAGGTTCTCCTCAGTCATGGAGAAGTTCAGTCCTACAAGCGCTGACTGAGTCCAGTCCAGAAGCCTTGTAGGCAAACCATAGTGCTGTCCAAGGATCATCTGCCTCCATACGGAACTGCCGATGGAAGGCTCGTCGTTTCTGGCATACTTTGCGAAATTCTCTAAAATAGCAGGCTCAAGATGCTTCTGCCTTCCCTTGCAATTCCTGCTAAGACTTGTGTACATCTTGAAGGAAGCATCCGACATGCCTCTGTAAATGTATGGGCTTCTGTTTCTATCAAGGTCAGGCCTGTATTCCTGCTCTGTAAGAAGGGGCAGTAGCTGCTCCAGCGTATCAATTTTGACTTCCTTGATCATCATCTATATCCTCATGGCGAATTTTACCGGTTTCTATATAATTTATCGCCAAATTTAAGAGCTTTCATTAGTAATTTTCCACGGATATAATAACACAATCTCACATTATTTCCTAAGAAATTATTACAAAAAAAGACACAGTACATAAAAATATGTACTGTGCCTTCGCGTCGTTTAAATTATATATCTGATATATTATCTTTTTACAATTACTTTACTGTAACCTTTGTAAGGTGAGCGTTAGGTCCCTCATACCAGTAGAGATATCCTTCAACATCTACAGTCTGACCAGCCTCAAGGCCGCCAACAAGATTGTAGAACTCCTCGTCTGAACCGTTGAGATAGTACTCAAGGCAGAACTCGTAGTTGTTTCCATCCTTTGAAAGTGTTACATAGATGTCATCGCCGGGCTGCTCGTTCTTGTAAGAAACTGCCTCAACAGTCATATCCTTGAAAGAAACAAGCTGGTTCTGGCTCTTGATAAGGTCGTCTGATCCAAGAAGATCTGTAACGTCCTTAGCCTCTGCAACGAAGTTGCCATCCTCGATCTCAAATGTAGCGTCTACGATTTCGAACTCACCTGACCACTCAGACTTAACACCTGTAACCTTGATCTTTGTGCCTGGTGTAAGCTTGTCATAATCTTCCTGTGAGCAAGTCATCTCATAGATGAAGTAAGCGCCATCCTGATCCTGTGTATAGAATGTAGCCTTGTCTTCCCACCATGACTGCTTAGCCTGTACGTATGTCTCAACAACAACCTCTGAATCAAGCTCAGCTGCCTCATAGTCTGCATAAGACATAACGCCTTCGCCCTTAACATCCTCTGCTACCTCTGCAACAGTCTCTGCTACTTCTGTAGCTGTCTCTTGTGCTGTCTCTGCTACCTCTGTAGCTGTCTCCTGTGCTGTCTCTGCTACCTCTGTAGCTGTTTCCTGTGCTGTCTCAGCAACCTGAGCTGCTTCCTTGCTGCCGCAGCCGACAAATGAGAGTGCAAGTCCCATTGTCAATAATACTGCCAATGTCTTCTTCATAATATTTCCTCCTTTTGTGCGCAGGTCCATATTCCAAGAAACGAAATTACGACCAAACTATTACAAACAATGCAATTATACAAGCATTCTTCCATAATTACAATTATTTTTGTGTACACAAATTGAGGTTTTATGCAATTTTTATTGTTCTTTATGACGAAGTTTGTCGGTTATCCAGTATGCTGCAATCAAAACCCAGGCCAGAACAAGTACTGTCAAAAGAGCTATTGACGCCCCGGGAAGCTTCCCAAGATCAGCCTTTCCGCCGGCTCCGGCAGCTGCTCCTGACTGGTCAAGATGATATAGCGCCCTTACTTCCTCATACATCTTGTCGATGAAGGCATCGTCCACGGTCTTTTTACGTCTTACATTCTTGGTAACATTCTCGATGAGCTGTCCTGCCGCATCCCTTACAGAAGTTGACCCGTTAAATACCGGAGTTACAAAAGTGTTCTCTGTATTGTCCATAAGAAGCCTGGAAGCCTTGATCTTCACATCGTAGTGCTGGTCGTTATCGCTTCCCTCCAGAGACAGGTATTCCAGGTAGGCCTGATCCTGCTGGGCCTTTGTGGTTACCGGCACATAGCCTTCAGTTTCTGAATAGGCAATCTGCACATCATTGGTCAAAAGATACTGTGCAAAGAGCCAGGAAGCAAGCACCTCCTGTGGATCTGCCTTGTTGAAGATACATACAGAAGGTCCCTGGGAGATCATTTTAGGATCAGAAGGATCATACTGGGGTATTCTCATAACCTGCGTCTCAAAATCCACCAGCTTATCCTTGGCAATATCTATAAGGGGCGCATTCGAACCCATCCATGTGGCTCCGGCTGTGGAATCTACAGCAAATATGCACTGTCCGGCGTTTAGGAAGTTGGCCGGATATCCCGAGATCTTAAAGGTTGAAAAAACTCCGTTTTTTGTATGCTCAGCAACGGTCTTGAGAACCTGTCTGGTATCATCATTAAACAAAAGCACATTTCCGTCGGAATCGGAATAATCCGCTCCCAGCTGCTTAAGGCTTTGGATCATCATGTTATCTGTGGATTTGTATATAAACGGAATCAGAACGTTCTGTCCGTTTATCTTGTAGGTACCATCTGCATTCTGCTCCATTGCCTTCTCAGAAACCTCCCAGACAAAGTCCCAGGTAAGGGTCTCCGGAAGAGTGTATCCGAGTTTTTCAACATAGGTCTTGTTCACATAGCAGGCCTCAGTGGATCTCATGAAAGGTAGAGCATAGTGATTTTCCCCAATCATGCACTCCTTAAGAAACTCCGGAACCACCTCGGACACCGTCGGAGAATCGAATTTAAGATAACTCCCGCCAAGGCCGTACTTTTCATCTGCAAAAAGATTATCCAAAGGAACCACGGTGCTATTTCCTGTCAGGTAAGTGGCGATATGATCCGGATAGGTTATGCACACATTGGGTGTTGTATTGGTGGAAATATTGGTTATGACGTCGTTGTAAATCTTGCCATAGTCGGTATAAAGCCTCATGTTTACAGTAATGTTTGGGTAAAGCTCTTCAAAATCACTGATGGCTTTATTGTAGATAGCTGTCTGGGTTTTGTTGGTATCATTTTTGGCCCAGAAGGTCAGCTCAATATTTCGGCTCTCATCGAACTCTTCCGGGATTTCAAAATCGGAGGTGCTTTTTGCACCATGGCAGCCTGTAAGAGTCCCGATAGAAAGCAGAGCCATTGCCAGGGCCAGCCCCAATCTCTTTTTATTCATATTCGTTCTCCATTTTTAAGGAAATTCGTTCTCTGGGATTCTCACCAGGCTCGAAAAAACCTCGCCAGGTGTTCACCCAAGGCTCGCACTAAGCTCGCAAAAACCTCGCTAAGTGCTCTGCTCTAGCCTTTTGTTCCTCCCCTTGCTACTCCTGCCATGATCTTACGCCTGAATATAAGGAAGAGCACCACTAAAGGCACGGAGATAACTACCACTGCCGCCATCATGGCCGGCACATTTTCTCGTCCGAAGCCGTTTTCTCTTATCTCCTGGATTCCATTGGACACCAGGAAGTAGTTCTGGTCATCGGTGATAAGTCTTGGCCATACATAGGAGTTCCAGCACTCGATAACCTTAAGGATAGTGATGGTCACAAGAGTTGGCCTTGATATAGGGATCATGACTCTAAAGAGGTATCTGAAATCAGAGGTTCCGTCCACCTTTGCAGCTTTGTACAGCTCCTCCGGTATCTGTTCAAAGTTTTCCTTTAGGAGATATATGTAAAATACCGATGTTACCGACGGAAGGATCAGTCCCAAAAAGGTATTTCTAAGGTCAAGGTTAGTGATAGTCACAAAGTTCGTGATGATTACCAACTCATTCGGTATCATCATCAGAGACAGAAACATTGCAAACACAATGTCTTTTCCCTTAAAATCCAGCCTTGCGAAGGCGAAGGCCGACAGGATCACCACAATCATCATGATAAATGTAGTCACCACTGTAAATATAAAGGTGTTAAAAAAGTATTTGGCCAGAGGCACAGCGGTAAACGCCGTCACATAGTTCTGCAGCGTAGGGCTTAAGGTAAAGAACTTTGGCACATACTCTGAGTTGTAGGCACCGTAGCTTTTCACGGAGGTAAGGATCATCCAGTAAAAGGGAAACAGTACCAGCACCGCCCACAGAGTCAAAAGAAAATACATCATAACTTTCCTTGTGGTTTCTGCCCTGCGGCTGTTTATTTCGATTTTCTTGTTTTCTTGCTCGTTCATATGAGTCCTCATTATTTACTGGTAATATACCGTTTTTCTGCTGACCATAAGATTGATGGTCGTAATGGTAAAGACGATAGCAAACAGGATCAGTGCTGCTGCGGATGCATATGAAGGATAGCCTCCGCTGTTTCCGTAGAGCATGTCGTAGACGTAGCCAACGATGGTGTTCATGCCCGCAGCGTTAAGATCTGTTCCAAAGAGGGCAACCTCGTCGCTATAGGCCTTGAAGGCTCCGATAAATCCTGTGATTATCAGGTAAAATACCATGGGTGATATCATCGGAAGAGTTATTTTATAAAAGATCCTCCACTTTGGTGTGGCGTCCACCTGAGCTGCCTTGTAGTAGGAAGGATTCACTGATGCCAGGGCACTGGTCAGGATCAGTATCTTAAAGGGCATTACGATCCAGATGGTGTAAAAGCACATTACAAACATCTTTGCCCAGTAAGGTCCGTCGATGAAGTCAACGGATGGGCCACCGAAAAGCTGCAACAGAATGGAAATAAGTCCGTCGGAATAAGCTGTCTTCTTGAAAAGGATCATGAATACCAGACCTACTGCCAGTGTGTTGGTTACATAGGGCAGGAAATAGACAGTCTGAAAGAAATCCCTAAGAGCCTTGATGGAACTGAGCTCAAGAGAAATCAAAAGAGCGATTCCCGTGGAAAGCGGAACCGTAATGATAACAATAATAAAGGTATTCTTCAGCGCCTGAATAAAATATGGATCGTGAAGAACGTAGGAATAGTTATAAAGACCTGTCCCCCAGAAGCTCTGGGAGGCGAAGTTATATCCCTCCTCAAATGAATAGATCAAAACATCCACCAGGGGATAAACCATGAATACCCCCAGAAATACAAGAGCAGGCAAAAGGCACAGCCACGCCGTCAGATTCTTTTTCATAAGCTGATCCTCTCTTCTGTGACCCTGTCAAAAACACGTACCTTGGAAGGCTTAAGGGAAAAGCCTACACAGCCGTCCACAGGAGCAATCTCCTCTTCGGATGGAATGATGGCTCTGATATTTTCCCCCATAAAAAGTGGGTGGGTAGCGACAACGCTGGTATCTCTTCCCATAACTTCGCGGTTAAGGAAATTACATTTAAGAGGGCCGTTTGAGTCCACCACAAAGCCCTCAGGTCTTACAGCCACATACACTTCACCATCAGCACCCTTAAGACTATCGGCATTAAGAACTGCACTGTCTCCGATGTAGATCTTTCCATCCTTAACTTTTCCCTCAAAGACGTTTATCTGAGGGGTTCCAAGAAACTTGGCAACAAAAAGATTTACCGGCTCATCATAAATTTCCTGAGGCTTTCCCATCTGCTGGAGCACTCCGCTCTTCATAACAACGATTGTGTCGGATATACTCATGGCCTCTTCCTGATCGTGAGTAACAAACACAGTAGTGATGCCGGTTTCCAGCTGAATACGCTTAAGCTCCTCTCTGGTCTGAAGCCTCAATCTGGCATCCAGGTTCGAAAGAGGCTCATCCAGAAGAAGCACCTGGGGTCTCTTAACCAGAGCCCTTGCAATTGCCACTCTCTGCTGCTGGCCTCCTGACATTTCACTGGGTCTTCTGTCAAGAAGCTCTTCTATCTGCACAAGCTTTGCTGCCTCTAAGACCTTCTCCTCCATGACTTCCTTGGAAAGCTTCTTGCTTCCCCGAAGGTTCTCAAGAGGAAATCTGATGTTTTCCCTTACTGTAAGATGCGGGTAAAGAGCATAGTTCTGGAAAACCAGACCTACACCTCTGTGCTCCGGAGGAAGCTCCGTCACATCCGTATCTCCGAACAGAATTCGACCCTCTGTTGGTTTTTCCAGTCCGCAGATAAGATTAAGAGCAGTACTCTTACCGCAGCCGGAAGGCCCCAGAAGACCTATGAGTTTGCCATCCGGAATCTCAAAATCAAAGTCATTTACAGCAATGACATCTTCCTTTATTTTTTTGTTTCTGTTGGGAAACCTCTTTGTAAGGTGCTGCAAAACTATTTTCATACCTGTGCTCCTCGTATATTTTTTTGAGCATTACCGCATGGCTTCACTTCGCTCTCGCCATGCTGCGTCCATTCGGAATCCGTCGCTCACATCTGATGTCTTACCACTTTATATTCGTCGTTGTCCTGGTAGTAGGGACATTCCTTGTTGCCACTGCCCATAACTCTTGCGTAGTCGTCCTCATCCATGTTCACCATGCAGGTGTAGCACTCCCAGTCCTCATCATAAACATAGTTATTGCATGTATCACAGATCATCTGAATATCTCCGTTTCAAATCTAAAAACCAAGGGCATCCATATATCGCTCGTCAAAGCTCTCTTCCCCGGCGAGGACGATTTCCTTTGCCCTGTCAGTTATTTTTGCAAGCCTTTGTTCCTCCTCATCCTCTTTTCCCCAAAGGACATTCTCAAGGTATTTGACAGCGCCCCTGAGAGAGGAGTTTCCGACCACATTTATATTATCACAATAATTCTTGGAAAAAAGCCTGATTCCCCGTATTTTTTCCTCATTGAGACCTGCACCGAATCCACCGGCAATGTAAATTGTGCCTGGCTTATCCCCGGCAAGAAGGGTGTCCATTCCGGCATTTATGGCCGCCTTTGCAAGCTGAACATTTCTTATGTCCTGCTGTGTGATGGCTATGTGGCTGCCGTCTGCCTTTGCTGCCAGCAAAAATCCATTCTCAAAGTACTTATCGCTTAAAAGGCCGTCGCTGTTTATAATATTATTCCGTCTAAGCTCTGCCACTGCCTCGATCACGCCGGTTCCGCAAAGGCCCACGGGAGCCTGCGCCGCTTCATCTCCTGTGCCTTTCGGATATTCAAACCTTTTGGTATCTCCAATAATCTCATAGATGACCTTCAGGCCTCCTGGTTCTGAGCCGTTGCCATCATTTTGGCCCTCAATGGTGACGTGACTGATGGCGCCCGGTACCGAAGCCACTCCGCAACTGATTCCTCCACCCTCAAACACAGGGCCTGCTGCCGTTGAGGTTACCCGAAGCTCATTCCCATCGTAATATGCCATTTCGCCGTTGGTACCAAGATCGATGAAAAGAGCCTTTCTTAGCATGTCAGCTTCGTCTCGGTTTGTCTCCCCGGAATTCGCCAGCCCATCTGCCATGTTAAGATAATATAGCCCGGAAACAATATCTGCCCCCACAAAGGCAGAAATTCCCGGCATGATCCTGACCTTCGCAATGCTGCAAGCAGCCATATTCAAGGATTTCACGCCCTCTCCAAAAAGTTTTCCAATATCAATCTTAGCCACAGACCTGTTTAACTCGTCCGCCTTGTATGGATACACTCCAAGACCGGAGGCATCGTTGCCCAGCAAAAGATATATCATGGTGGTGTTTCCGGAAATAACCACCTCCGAAAGCTCTTTTACCTGATTATCAGTAATAAGCTGTGAGATCATGGATCCGATATCCGAAAGGATCAGGTCCTGAAGCTGTACTCTTGTATCAGGATCTGCTGCCGCATCAATCCTTGAAATGACATCGGCTCCGAACTGCCGCTGGTGATTCACCACTGCCCGGGTGTCAATGACGATACAGTCCAGGGCTTTGCTGTCAGATCCGTCTGTATCTTGTTGGTGCTCTGAAGCGTTACCTGTGCCTCCTTTAACGCGCCCCACCAGTGCGGCAACTACAGTTGTAGTTCCTATATCAATGGCAATGCCGAACTTATCGCAGTATGAAGCGCCCGCCTTGCCACTTCGCTCCACGCCCTCAACTACCATTTTCTCCTCTAATGATAATGAAGATGCGCTTTTAGAAAGGTCAATAGCGCAGTCAGAATCCAGAATGCATCTGCAAAGAAGTCTTTTCCCGGCAAGAAGCTCCTTATCGCTTAAGAAGTTCCGATCCAAAGTCCCTGCCTTCGGTGCCCCTGAAACGAACGTAATCACGCACTTTCCGCATCTGCCGTTTCCTCCGCAGGGCATGGAAACCGAAATCTTCGCATCACGAAGAAGCTCCTTAAGGCGTCTGCCTCCACGAGCTTTCAAATGCATATGCTTTCCATCCATGGTTATGACCACGTCAATCTCACCGTTTCTCATACTTGTAATCATACACTAAATAGCAGATAATTAGTGCATTTTCTTTGTAAATGTGCGAAAATAGTAGGTGCCAGTCAATATTGGCAAATTATTTCTATGGGATATGTATGAAAGGAGATAGTTATGGGTCTTTTACAGGCAGCACTTGTGGCTGGCGGAAGCGTTTTATCCGACCAGTGGCGCGATTATTTTTATTGTCCATCACTTCCTAGTGATGTACTCCTCACAAAGGGAGTTAAAAAAGCAGGAAAGGGTAACGACAATATCATTTCAAACGGCTCTATCATAGCTGTTAACGAAGGTCAGTGTATGATCCTTGTGGATCAGGGACAGATTACAGAAATCTGTGCAGAGGCTGGCGAGTTCGTTTACGATACATCAACAGAGCCTTCTGTTTTCTATGGTAATCTTGGTGAGAACATCGTAGCTTCCTTCAAGGAATTCGGTAAAAGAGTTGGCTTCGGTGGCGCTACAGCCAAGGATCAGAGAGTTTACTTCATCAATACAAAAGAGATTTTAGGTAATAAATACGGCACAGTTAATCCTGTTCCTTTCCGTGTTGTTGATACAAATATCGGTCTGGATATGGATGTAAGCCTTAAGTGTCACGGTGAGTACAGCTACCGCGTAGTTGATCCTGTACTCTTCTACAAGAATATCTGCGGAAATGTATCCGGAGAATTCACAAGAGACAAGATTGATTCACAGCTTAAGTCAGAGCTTCTTACAGCTCTTCAGCCCGCATTTGCAAAGGTTTCCGATATGGGAATCCGTTACAGCTCACTGCCGGGACACACAACAGAGATCGCTGATGCTCTTAACGAAGTTCTTTCCAAGAAGTGGACAGAATTCTACGGCATCAAGATTTCTACCTTCGGCGTAAGCTCAGTTACAGCTTCCGAAGAGGACGAGAAGACTATCAAGGAGCTTCAGAGAGCCGGCGCTCTTAGAAATCCTAATATGGCTGCTGCTACAATTGCCAGCGCTCAGGCTCAGGCAATGCAGGATGCTGCCAAGAATACAGCAACAGGCCCTATGATGGCATTTGCAGGAATGAATATGGCTCAGCAGACCGGCGGCATGAATGCAAACCAGCTCTTTGAGATGGGTGCACAGCAGAATCAGCAGGC
>JAILMY010000097.1 GCA_024692165.1 Butyrivibrio sp.
GAAGCCCACCTTCGTAGAAGTGACGGCCATCGCGCAGCACATTCAATAGCAACCTTGATAGCATGTGAACTCTCAGGAGCAGGAAGAATACCCTCAACTCTTGCGAACTGCTGAGCCGCCTCAAATACTGATGTCTGCTCAACACTTCTTGCCTCCATGAGGCCATCATCATAGAGCTGTGAAAGGATAGGGCTCATGCCGTGATATCTAAGGCCTCCTGCATGGTTAGCTGAAGGAATGAAGTTGCTGCCAAGAGTATACATCTTAGCAAGAGGACAAACCATTCCGGTGTCGCAAAAGTCGTAAGCATACTTACCTCTAGTAAAGCTTGGGCAGCTTGCAGGCTCAACAGCGATGATCTGATAATCCTTCTCACCGCGAAGCTTCTCTCCCATGAACGGAGAAATAAGTCCGCCAAGGTTTGATCCGCCGCCTGCGCATCCGATGATAACATCAGGTTTAACACCATATTTATCCATGGCAGCCTTAGCCTCAAGGCCTATAACTGTCTGATGTAAAAGAACCTGGTTAAGAACGCTTCCAAGAACGTATCTGTAGCCTTCTGTATGTGTAGCAACCTCAACAGCCTCAGAAATAGCGCAGCCAAGACTTCCTGTTGTGCCGGGGTGCTCTGCGTTGATCTTGCGGCCGATCTCGGTCTCCATAGAAGGAGAAGGTGTTACGCTGGCTCCGTATGTACGCATAACCTCACGTCTGAAAGGCTTCTGCTCATAGGACACTTTAACCATGTATACCTTACAGTCAATTCCGAAATATGCAGATGCCATTGAAAGAGCTGTTCCCCACTGACCTGCTCCGGTCTCGGTTGTTACGCCCTTAAGCCCTTGCTTCTTGGCATAATATGCCTGAACAATAGCGGAATTAAGCTTATGGGATCCGCTGGTGTTGTTACCCTCAAATTTGTAGTAAATCTTGGCAGGTGTGCCCAGTGCCTTCTCAAGGAAATACGCTCTTACAAGAGGTGATGGTCTGTACATCTTGTAGAAATCCATGATCTCCTCAGGGATATCGATGTAAGGTGTAGTATTATCAAGCTCCTGCTTAATAAGCTCATCACAAAAAACAGGCCGAAGATCATCAAAGGTCATTGGCTTTAATGTCCCCGGATTAAGAAGCGGTGCCGGCTTGTTCTTCATGTCAGCCCTTACGTTGTACCACTGTTTGGGAATCTCATCTTCGCTTAAATATATTTTGTATGGAATCTTTTTTTCTTCGCTCATAGTTTTAAAACTCCCCTTTCCCCTTCTGCATAAAAGGATTCTTTTTCCCTTTAGCAATTTAAATAATTAAAGCATACATTTCCTCAAGCTGTCAATGCAAATCCTGCCAGGCCTTTACATCATCTTGCTATACTTGCCTTTATAGCAGGTAAAATATCCTCCGGCACAAATAAACTTCCATGGCCAACCCCCAGGTCAATTCCCACCTTATTGCTGCCGTGGAAATCACTTCCTCCGCTTATAAGAAGGTTATGCTTTTCTGCCAGTTCCTTCATCTGTCTCTCTTCATAGGCCTCATAAGTGGTGTAGATGGCTTCCAGTCCCTTAAGTCCCGCTTCCTTAAGTCTCACCACCAGAGCCTCAAGCTTTGCATCGCTCATATGATAAAGAACCGGATGCGCCAGAATCGGTACAGCTCCATTCTCCAGTATGCACTCTATGGCCATCTCGGGAGTAATGTTCTCCCTTGGCACAAAGTACGGGCAGTTGTCGCCAATGTATCTGTCAAAGGCCTCCTGCCTGCTCTTAATGTATTCCTTCTCCAGCATGAACTTTGCATAGTGCGCTCTTGTTATAGCCGTATCGGGAAATGCCTTCTCAAGTTCCTCATAGGTGATGGGGATTCCACCCTCCGTGAGTTTCTTGCACATCTTCCTGTTGCGCTCTACTCTGGCATTCTTAAAGGTCGCAAGCCTGTCCTTGAGTCTCTGATCTGTGTAGTCCACGTAAAGCCCCACCACATGAACATCTTTGCCCTCATTAACAGTGCTGAACTCTATTCCGGGTATTACCTCCAAATCCGGATACTTCTCTTTTCCGTATGTTACAGCCTCTTTAACGCCATCAATGGTGTCATGATCAGTTAATGCAATTGCCGCCAGCTCTTTTTCATGAGCATAATCAATCAGCTCTTTAACGCTGTATGATCCATCTGAACAGGTACTATGGGTATGCAAATCTATTCTTCTCATTTCATTGCCTCCAGAATAAACTCCGCCAGTCCGTCGTGATCGTTGTCGTATGCGGTCACCACATCTGCGATAGCCTTAACGGCGTCTGTTGCGTTTGCCATGGCGATGCCGCAGCCTGCTGCCTCGATCATGGAAATATCGTTCTGTTCATCGCCTGCGGCGTAGGTGTTCTCCACAGGGATTCCAAGGATTCCTGCAAGCCTTGTGACCGCACTGCCCTTTCCTGCCTCTGACGGGAATATCTCCATATAATATGGATTGGAGTACAAAAGAGTGAGCTTATCCCCTACCATCTCCTGAAGAGCCCTTCTGAATCTCTCCTGCTTCTCATGGTCGTGAAGTTCAATTGCTATCATCTTTGATGGGGGCTCATGAAGCTCTTTTAACACATCATCGGTAACGATAAGAGGCGTCTTGATGACCCTTCTGTAGTAGTCCATGCACTCGCCGTCATGCCTTGAAACAATGTGATCCTCGTTGTAGGTATGGCAATGAACGCCGTATTCTTCAGCCAGATCCAGTATTTTAGGCACCAGGTCTATTTCAACACCGGTCTTATATACGTACTTTTCCTCATCTACACTGTAAATCTGGGTTCCGTTGGAGCCACACAAAAAGCTCCCTTTAAAATCCAGTCCAAGACCATCATACACAGCTCTTGCACTGTCGATGGCACGGCCTGTATTTATACAAAAATGATTCCCTGCATCAGTAAATGCCTTCAGGGCTTCCATAGTCTTTTCCGAAATCTTCTTCTCTTTAGTAAGAAGGGTTCCGTCCAGATCAAAAAAGAAAATCTTGCTCATATAACTCCTCTATCAAACAATTACTGTTTCTACCCATTTCTCAGTCCGACAATTCTTATGCCTGACAATGAAAAACTGGAGCAGCATATAAAACCACTCCAGTAAACTATAATACAAAATATCAACTAAAGTAAATAAATCTATCATGCCTCAACAATAAGGTATCTTCCATCTCCGATATCAAATACCTCGTCAGCATCAAGTACATTGCTGCCCTCTGTGTCCACTCCGGATTCCTCAAAATACTCCTCGACCTCATCCGGGCCATCCACAACAACGGCCATACAATCCTCAAGAAACGCTTCCGCTTCCTCCATGTTCTCAGCTACATCCTCCGGGAAAAGCTGACCCTGATTTTCAAGAAAGCATCTAAGAACCGCTTCGTCATACTCGTGCATACAATAATCCTCCAAAACCTCACAATAATTTTTTACTCTTCATTTCCTTGTAGAGCCTTGCAATCGGAAGTCCCATTACGTTGTAATAGTCTCCCTTAATACCCTCAATAAATATGGCAAAATCACCCTGAATGCCATATGCGCCGGCCTTGTCATCCGGCTCTCCTGTTGCCACATAGTCCAGGATTTCCCTCTCAGTCATAGGGGCTACATCTACCAGTGTCTCCTCGTGGAAAGTATGGTGTGCTTCCTTCCCGTTCTCATCCACATAGAAAAGTGTTACCCCGGTGTATACTGCGTGGGAATCTCCGGCAAACTCTCTTATCATGTTTGCGGCGTCTTCTCTGTTACCAGGCTTACCCAGTATTCTTCCCTTATATGATACAACGGTGTCTGCGCCAATTACAACGTATCTCTCACCCTCATTCGTTAAAATTTTGTGAAAAATCTCGGAAGCTTTTTGAAACGAAAGCTCCTCCACAACCTCACTTGGCCTTGTGCTATTAATAACCTCTTCGCCCTCTGCCGGGATTACCTCGTAGCCTTTCACCACCTTTTTGAGAAGTTCCTTCCTTCGTGGTGATCCTGATGCCAATATATATCTCATGTTCATACCTTCATTTCCGGAATAAATGTCCTTGTATTTTGGGGACTCATGACCTTTGCGTTCCTGGCCGCCTCATCCCCGAATATCATCTGGGAGTTGATCTTCTCGGTCTCATCCGCCCTGATATCCTTCTTAACATAGACGCCCTTTTCATTCATAATGTGCGCCTTCTCGGTATCCTTAAGTTCCAGGTCAAGAATGTGCCACAGCTTCTTTCGCAGTCTGTCATTCTCTACAGGGAAAAGAATCTCAACCCTTCGCTCTAAGTTACGTGGCATCCAGTCCGCACTGCTGGCGTAATACTCAGGATTGCCACCGTTCTCAAAATAAAAGATTCTGCTGTGCTCCAGGTAATTTCCCACTATGGATCTTACAGTAATGTTCTCACTTACTCCCGGTATTCCTGTTCTTAGACAGCATATACCTCTTACAATAAGGTCGACCTTAACACCTGCGCTGCTGGCTTTATACAAAGCCGCAATAACCTCCTTGTGACAGATGGAATTCATCTTGGCCACAATCCTTGCAGGCTCACCGGCCAGGGCATGTTCTTCCTCTCTCTTTATAAGGTCAAGGATCCTGTCCTTAAGCCAGAGCGGCGCCAGAGACAGCTTGTTCCAACCAAGGGGCTCTGAATAACCCGAGAGCATATTAAACACAGCTGTAGCATCCTCACCAAAGGCCGGGGCACAGGTAAAGAGGCCCACGTCCGTGTACTGCTTGGCTGTGGAATCATTGTAGTTACCGGTGGCAAGATGAACATATCTCTTGATACCATCCTCCTCACGGCGCACCACTAAAGTTATCTTACAGTGGGTCTTAAGTCCCACAAGGCCATAGATAACGTGACAGCCGGCTTTCTCAAGCATCTTCGCCCAGACGATGTTATTCTCCTCGTCAAATCTGGCCTTAAGCTCAACCAGCACCGTTACCTGCTTGCCGTTATCTGCTGCCTTGGCAAGGGCTGCAATGATAGGTGAATTACCACTTACTCTGTAGAGCGTCTGCTTGATGGCCAGTACATCCGGATCCACCGCCGCATGCTCTACAAACCTGACCACGTTCTCAAAGGTCTCATAGGGGTGATGCATCAAAACATCTCCTCTTGAGATCACATCAAAAATGTTCTCATCCCCTGCAAATTCGGGAACAATCTGTGGTTCTTTATATCTGTGTTCCTTGAGGTCATCAAATCCCTCAATCTTATACATCTTCATAAGAAAGGTCAGATCCAGAGGACCGTCGATATTGTAGATCTCGTTGGACTCAACCTTCAGCTCCTCTGCGATGAGCTTAAGAAGTTTACTGTTGATTCCCTTGCCTACCTCAAGTCTTATAGCCTGGCCCCACTGCCTTCTCTTGATCTGCTTCTCAATCTCTTTAAGCAGATCCTCAGCCTCGTCCTCATCGATGGAAAGGTCCGCATTTCGGCCAACCCTGTAGGGCGCACTGGTCAGAACATCATAATTGAGGAAGAGCTTTGATACATTCTTCTGTATGATCTGTTCCAGGAAAATAAACTTGCGAACTTCATTCTCCTTGCCATTTCCCGGAATCTCAATGATCCTTGGAAGCACGTTAGGCACCTGAACCGTAGCGAAGTCCACGTCATCCTTGCCTTCCTTCTTGGTCAAAAGAGCTGCAATATTCAGAGTCTTATTTCTGATAAGCGGAAATGGTCTTGAGGAATCAACAGCCATTGGCGTAAGAACCGGATAGATATACTCGTCAAAGTATCTGTCCACATAATCGCTGTCCTTGCCTGAAAGGTCCGATGCCTCACAGATCATGATGCCCTTTGCCAAAAGAGCCGGCAATAGCTGCTTGTTGTATATCCTGTACTGCTTGTCCACAAAGTCGTGAACATTTTCAAGAACGGCACTTAATTGCTCTTTGGCAGTCATGCCTGCTATGTCCAGCTTCTTGTAATCCGCATTTATCATATCCTTTAGGGATGCAACACGAACCATGAAGAACTCATCTAAGTTGCTGGCTGAAATACTCAGGAACTTTAGCCTCTCAAACAAAGGGTTGGATAAATCCTCTGCCTCGGATAAAACCCTGTCGTTAAACTGCATCCAGCTCAGTTCTCTGTTTATATAGTACTTGGGATCCTCAAAATCGATCCCGTTTTTTATCTTTTTCTTTGCCATATACGCTCCTCTTATGTTCTGAGAATCTCTCGCTTATAGCATTTTCTTTTGCCTGATGACAGGCTTTATTCCGTAAACCTGTTCAAAGAAGGATGCCCTGTTGGTAAAGAGTCCCTTCTCAAGTGTTATGTCTGCTCTTGTATCTACGTTAATGATCAGCTCTCTGTCCTTGATATAGACCTTTACATCCTTGAACTTCTGCTTGTGGGTTCTGTCAAGGCCATTGGCAACTCTAAGGATCGCCGTAAGCTTGGTCACCCTGAGGTATTCCTCCTTGGACAGGTCCTTGATGTAAAAGCTGCTGCTTCCGTAGTGATCGAACTGTTCATGATTGTATCTGACCACGTTGGCAACAATGAGTCTCTCTATATGGGAAAGACCTATGATCTCAGTGGACATGATAATGTTGTAGGAACAGTCACCGAGATTAACCACGCTTATGTATTTGCCACAGTCGTGAAGTATAGTGGCGATCTGCAGAAGCAGCCGGTCCCTCTTGGTCAGACCGTGAAGCTCCCTTGTATTGTCAAAAATAGTCAGGGCCAGCCTCTGCAAGGTCTCACGCCTTGACTTGCTTCCCATGAATCTCTTGGAGATGTTCTGGGCGCAGGCAACGATATCCTTTTCAAAGTCATGGGGCGACTTTATAAGGTTCTTTCTGTCGGCGTATTCATAGGCTATGCCGTCGCAAAGAGTAATGCCGGGAGCCCATATGTTGGTAGCCGATGTCACATCAAGGATACACTTTATAAGGACTCCGGATACGTACAAAAGGGGCACGTTTTCTTCCGGCATATCCAGCCTTTTAGCAACATCGATGTCGCTGATATTCCCTGCCTGCTCCATAAATCGCAGGTACTCTTCTCTGGTTACATATCCAAGTCTCTCCGAATCCTTTTTGTACTTCTGGATCACAGGAGAAACATAGTCATCAATAATTATGATGTTCTCAATGCTCTTGTCCTTAAGATGTAGTTTTGAAAAAACCGAGAGCTGGGAATTTACCAGCTCGGAAACCAGTTCAACGTACTTAAGCCTTGGGGCATGGACCTCTTCCATGGTGGCATGGATTCTCAGGACACCGGTCCTGAGGTTCTGAGTGGCCACCAAAGTATCTTTTTCAAAAAGAGATATCTGAATACTTCCGCCGCCGATATCCACAATGGCTGTCGGCTTTGAAATTATCTCCTGGAAAAATTCGTGCTTAAGGGCGATGGACTTATAGTCAAGGAATCTCTGCTCCGAGTTACTAAGGACATCAATGTGAATCCCTGTTCTCTGCTCAATAAGAGCCTTTACTATCTCAATGTCCTTGGTCTCTCTGACCGCACTGGTTCCATATGCCTGGTAATGGGTGACACCGTAGCCCTTCATGATCTTCTTGAAATCACAAAGGATCCTTATCATCTCATCCACGTGCCTGTTGGAGATGGTTCCTGTGGCATAGGTTTCACTTCCGATATCCATTCGGTGCCTTACATGATCCAGCTCACGAACGCCGTACCTGGCGGAGAGCTCAAAGATCTTAAGGGCCATCTCATAGGAACCCACATCAATTGCTGCAAACAATTCTCCCGTCACTTTTACACCTCATAAGAAAGTAAATGCATTAGTAATTACCGAGAACCTTCATCATCTTAGCTTCTTCTCTAAGTCCCCTTAAGGCGTTCTTCACTGCGCTGTCCTCAAGGTTACCGTCGAAGTCAATAAAGAATCTGTACTCCCAATCCTTGTCCTCGATGGGGCGAGATTCTATCTTGGTCATATTGAGATTATTGTAGATAAAGTGAGACATGATGTAATAAAGAGCTCCGGCCTCGTGAGGAATCTCAAGGCAGAGACTTATCTTTCCTGCTCCCTTTAAAAATACCTTCTGATTAGTTACCACAATAAATCTTGTTGAGTTGGAGTCCGCCTGATTTATGCCCTCCTGGATGATTTCAAGGTCATAGATCCTGGCTGCCAGTGAGCTTGCAATTGCAGCCTGGGACTTATCCTTATCCTCTGCCACCTTCTTCGCAGCAAAGGCATTGTTCTTCATACCGATCTGTCTGATGTCGGGATGGGCATTCAGAAATCTTGCACTCTGCATAAGGGACTGGGGATGGGAATATACAGTCTTTATATCCTCCAGCTTAGCCCCGGCCGTTCCCAGCAGGCAGTGCCTTATTTCTATGATCTGCTCCCCCACTATATAGTTCTCAAACTCTGTGAGAAGATCATAGGTCTCGCTGATAACTCCTGCTGTGGAATTCTCAATAGGAAGAACCGCATAGTCCGCACTTCCCTCCTCAAGAACCTGCATGGCATCCCGGAAGGTCTCCACATGAAAGGCGTTCACGTCATCGCCGAAAAATCTCTTGGTGGCAATCTCTGAATATGCTCCCTCTGCGCCCTGATAGCACACTCTGGAGCTCTTTTTATCTATTGAATCGATTGGAATAAAAGGAAGTCTTCCGGAAGCTCCCTGGTCCTGGAGCTTTTGATACTGGAGCTTGCGGCTTACACTCATAAGCTGGGAAAAGAGCTCCTCCACACCGATCCTGTTAAAATCAGAGTGGGCCATTTCCTTGACTGCCTTTATCTTCTGAATCTCTCTTTCTCTGTCAAAAACTTTTTTGCCATTGGCTATCTTATAATCAGCAATCTGGGAAGCAATGTCCATACGCTTTTCGAACAGCTCCACCATCTGCTTGTCTACACTGTCAATCTCAACTCGAAGTTCATCCAAATCCATTAGGGTTAATTCCTCTTTTCGCTCTTTTCTATATGTATATGATATACATAAATTCATCTTGATAGCAATAATTTACGCAGATATAATAATTCTAGAGAGGGGAAAAAAAGATGAATAGACGAATAGCTTTAGGATTTATTCTTACGGGTCTTATTGCAACACTACTTCTTGTAGTTTATTTCCTGGATCAACGGGTAATAACCTATCCATCAGACTTTGGCAACTCGGCCGGAAATCTTCATAACGGCGGACTTTTCTTCGAAATGGATGGCAAGGTCTATTTTGCCAATCCCAGTGACAATGACTGTCTCTACTCCATGGATCTGGATGAGACGAATCTTAAAAGACTTTCCAGTATGAGAACTAAATATATTAGCGGAGCCAACGGCTTTTTGTACTTCTACATGGATTCCACCAAGAAGACAGGCAAGACCACAGGACTTGGTGCAGCCACCAACCAGTTTGGCATCTACAGGTGCAAGATTAACGGCCGTAATCAGGAGTGTCTTACCAGGGATTTTACCGGACAGATGCAGCTTTGCGGCGAATACGTTTACTACCAGCTCCAGAAACAGGGCGGCGGAACCCTGGAGAAGATACGCGTTGACAAAAGAGATAAGAAGACCGTAAGCACATCTGAGATGATTTCTCCCGTATGCTATGACAACGGCGTTATCTACTACACCGGTGTCAACAGTGATCACAGTATCCACGCCATCGACACCCATGCCGGGGATCGTACCTATGATGTGCTTTCAGGACACTATTTTTTCCCTGTTGTAACTGGCGGCTACATCTACTATCTTAACGGGGACTCAAACTACAGCCTCTGGAGAACAAATCTTTTCAGTGGCGAGACTGAAATTGTCACCTCCGAAAGAGTCGACAATTTCACCATGGACAATCAGTATATCTACTACACCTATTCCAATGGTCTTCTCTCGCAGCTCAAAAGATGCGACCTGGATGGAGGCAATCAGTACATACTGTTTCAGGGTGTGACAAACTCTCTTAATCTTACATCCAAATATTTATATTTTAAGGTTTACGGGAATGATGATGTGATGTATCATATCCCTTTGGATGGATCACAAATTGCATCCGTTGTAACATTTAAGTGAAATCAGAAGCTCGCACTCCGCTGCGAGCTTCGTGAGAAAATGAATCAAGGGTGAGGGGCAATCTTTTGCGAAGCAAAATTCAATTATTGCCCCGAATCTCCGAATGTAATGAGGAGACAGTATGGAAAAGAACATGCGACACATGATGAACCCTCTGGACTTTTCTGTAGAGGAGTTGGAGGCTCTTTTCGATGTGGCTAATGACATTGAAAAGAATTCGGCGGCTTATTCCCACAAGTGTGATGGAAAGATTTTAGCCACCTGTTTTTATGAACCAAGTACAAGAACAAGACTTAGTTTTGAGACTGCAATGTTAAGACTTGGAGGACAGACCCTCGGTTTTGCAGATGCCGGTAGTTCCTCCGCAGCAAAGGGTGAAAGCGTAGCTGACACCATTCGTGTTATTTCCTGTTTCGCAGATATCTGTGCGATGCGTCATCCAAAAGAAGGTGCTCCAATGGTCGCAGCTTCTAAATCTCTTATTCCCGTAATTAACGCCGGTGATGGCGGACATCAACATCCCACTCAGACTTTAACAGATCTTTTAACCATCAGATCTTTACATGGAAAACTATCTGATTTTACTATCGGACTTTGCGGAGACCTTAAATTTGGTCGTACTGTCCACTCTCTTATCAATGCTCTTACCCGCTACAGCGGAATTCATTTTATTTTCATTTCTCCAAACGAACTTAGGGTTCCGGATTACATAACAGAAATGCTGGATTCCAAGGGCATAACCTACGAAGAGGTTATAAAGCTTGAGGACGTAATGCCACGTCTGGACTTTTTGTATATGACAAGAGTACAGAAGGAAAGATTCTTCAACGAAGAAGATTACATCCGTTTGAAGGACTTCTACATTCTGGATAAGGAAAAGATGGCCCATGCAAAAGAGAAAATGTACATCCTCCATCCTCTTCCAAGAGTAAACGAGATCTCCGTTGAGATTGATAACGACCCCAGGGCTGCATACTTTAGGCAGGTTCAGTACGGACTCTACGTGAGAATGGCGCTGATCCTGACACTGCTTAATATGACCGATGCTCATATGAATGAGGGACTTCTCCGGGAGTTCTGATCCCCAGGAAATCTGATACATAAATTTGAAGTGATAATTTGATTAGTTTTTTGGAAAGGAAATCAGATGCTTAATATAGGAAAAATCGAAGAAGGCTTCGTACTTGATCACATACAGGCCGGCAAGAGCATGCAGATATATCGTCACCTTGGTCTCGATAAGCTGGACTCCACCGTTGCTATCATCAAGAACGCCAAGAGTAAGGTAATGGGTAAAAAAGATATCCTCAAGATCGAGTGCGATATCGACTCCCTGGACCTTGATGTCCTGGCCTTTATCGACCACAACATCACAGTCAACGTAATAAGGAACGGCGAGATCATTGAAAAAAGAGCTCTCGTCCTTCCTAAGGAGATCACCGGAGTTATCAAGTGCCACAACCCAAGATGCATCTCCTCAATCGAGCAGGAGCTGCCACATATCTTCTATCTCTCCGATGAAAAAAAGGAGATCTATCGCTGCAAGTACTGCGACGAGAAGTACAGCGAAACCAGCCTGAACGTACACTGAGGGCATGAGCGTCCCCGGAAAGTCACAAGCTTCCCGGGGATATTTTTTTAAATTTTATTCTTATTCGCTCTCAGTTTCGCGAAGGTATCGTAGATTCCGTACAGCATAAAGATTATCGCAACAATCTGTACCGTAGTCTTTACATATGGACTCACACCATCTGCCATTATCAGAGACACGCTGTTGAACAGAAAGCCTATCATGAGAAAGATTGATATGTTCTTCTTGGAATCAGTCTTCATGCCGGTCTTACGCTCTTCCAATTCGTTGATAGTGTTCTGGGTAGTAACTATATTGTTGATAAACACGATCACAAGGGCCATGATGAGGCATACCACGCCCCATACGAATGGGCTGTGAAGGGTAATTGCCGCATATACTTCATAAAGAAGGGCCAGGAACTCAACTACTGTAACTATTCTGAACATCATGTTGATCTTCTTGTACTGCTCTATCTGGCTGTCCACATCTGTATAGAGAACGAAGTCGCCCTTGGATGCAAGCTTTCTGAGGATTACCCAGAAGCCCCACTGCTGAACGATCTCTATATCATTGTCTGCCATGAATTCCCTGTATCCGTTGGAAATATGAAGTGCCTTGTCGCAAAAATCTATCTGATACTGGTACTCACCCTTTTCGCAGGGCTCAAATGGAAAAATCCGCAGAAAAAGCTCTTCATTGCCCAGCCTTCATTAGCCATCTCGTTAAGCCACTGTGCCTCTTTATCCTTGTCATAATACATTCTGAATTTGATCATCTCATTTTTCCTCCATAAGCTTGCCGTTATCAACCAGTTCCTTAAGTCTTTCCAGTTCTTTGTTAAAGGCCTCTCGCCCCAGGTCAGTGATTATGTATTCCTTCTTCTTCCTGGAAGATAAGTCTGCGCTGTAGATCTCAATCCACGCCCTCTTCTCCAGTGTCTGCAGAGCTCCGTACAAGGTACCGGCTCCCAACTCAACTCTTCCGCCGGTCAGCTCCAAAACCTCCTGGATTATTCCGTATCCGTGATTGGGCTTCCTAAGCGCCAATAGAATATAGTAAAAAGCTTCTGTTAAGGGTGTCTCAACTACCTTCATGCCCTTCCCCCTTTCAATAGGTCTTATTATGTTTTATATCAATTCTCGTTGTATCAACTCTTGATATATCGTCTTACGATATATCGTGGTTATAATATATCGCCTTACGATATATTTGTCAACATATTTTTTTGCATTTTTTCACGAAATAAAGAAAAGTGACAAAAAGTGATAACCCTCATGCCTAAACATAAGAAGAACACCGATGAAATGGGCGGTATATTAGCATTATTAGAACTTAATATTAAATGGAGATCTTCTCAGAATATGAAAAACAATAATACAGATATGACTGTCGGCAATCCCATCAGGCACATAATACTCTTTGCTCTGCCGGCACTTATAGGAAATATTTTCCAGCAGGTATATAACCTGGCTGATTCAGTGATTGTAGGACGTTTTGTAGGTGCGGATGCCCTGGCTGCCGTGGGAGCCACATCATCCATCACTTTTTTATTTTTTGCGCTCTGCAACGGAATCGGCAGCGGTGGTGGAATCATAGTCTCTCAGTTCTATGGAGCCCACGACGATGAGAATGTCAAAAAAAGCATAGTAACCACCGGAATCATAATGCTCATAGTTCCGGTGCTGTTTGGACTGATCGGATTTATATCCGCAGAGAGCTTCATGAGGCTGCTCAGCACCCCGGAGGTCATTCTCCATGACGCCACATCTTATATCAGATATATGTGCGTAGGTCTGCTCTTCGTTTCCCTCTACAACTACATCACATCAATGCTACGGGCTCTGGGTGATTCCAAATCCCCTCTGTACTTCCTTATCCTGTCCGCAGTGATAAATGTATTTCTCGATATTCTGCTGGTATATAACTTTAAAATGGGAATAAGAGGCGCTGCCATAGCCACAATCCTGTCACAGTTCATCGCTGCGGCCAGCTGTGGCATTTACGCCTATAAGATCAATCCTTTCTTTAAACTCAAGAAGGATGATATAGAATTTGTTCCTGATCTGGCAAAAAAGGTTATCCGCCTGGGTGTACCTCTGTCACTGCAGTTTGGTCTCATTGCCATCTCTGCCATGGCAGTACAGCGTATTGTTAACGACTACGGAACTGTTGTAGTTGCAGCCTTCACAGCAACCAACAGAATCGAGCAGCTCATACATCAGCCTTATACAACCCTCAGCGCATCCATTGCCACCTTCTGCGGCCAGAACTATGGGGCAAAAAAGCTTGATCGCGTCCGGGACGGATACAGAAAGGGTCTGCTTATCATGGTCTGCATCACAGTGGTCATGGTAATCTCCATGCAGCTGTTTGGCGGTGCCATAACTTCTCTCTTTGTTTCAGATTCCGAGATCATAGAGCTGGGAGCCAGAGGCCTTAGAATAACCAGTATCTTCTATATAGCTCTTGGCATGATCTACGTAGTAAGAGGCGTTTTAAACGGTCTGGGAGATGCCTTCTTTGCTCTGTTTAACGGTATTGTTGAGGTTGTAGGCCGATTCACCATACCGATTCTCTTTACCCACTACCTTGGCATGGGAGCAATCGGAATCTGGGTATCCAGCGGAGTCGTATGGTTCCTCAGCGGATCAACAGCCTGGTTGAGGCTCCTTACGAGTTTCCTCTTAAAGAAAAATCCATACTCTTCGACATCACGTCCTTCATAATATCCAGGTCTGCCAGCGTATCCTTTGACTCAAGGGAGTGGTTTACCCCTTCGTAGACATGGAGCGGAATGTTATTTTGGGCCGCCAGGTCTATGACTTCCGGCACGTTGCTCCAGGGGTCCGCGGATCCGATGAAAGCTATGGCATCTATTTCTTTTACCCCTTCAAAGGCAAGGACTGTGTCCTTAAGAGGCGTGTAAAGGATGTGCCTTACGTTACTAAGGCCATGGTTCTTGGCATAGCTGGCCGCGATAACTGTTCCGATGCTCTTAGAAATAAAAAGGACCTCAGAATAGCTATCCCAGTTCACATCCTTAAGATTCTCCTCAGCCTGTTGATACATGGACTCGAAGGTCTTTTCCATCTTCTCTCTGTCCCCACGGATATTTGTGAGAGGCGCACTGTAGCTGATGTTTATAACCTCTTCAAAGCCCGCTCTGTACGCAACATCCCTGCCATAATAAAGAAGTGGCTTGTCGTAGTGATATCCTATCCCCGGGAAAATCACCTGAAGTTTCGCTTTTTCCATATCATTCCTCCACGTTTATTATCTATCAACTCTACTTGAACAGCATTTTACAAATATATGGCCC
>JAILMY010000099.1 GCA_024692165.1 Butyrivibrio sp.
AAGAAGGGGTACGGTGCCACAGTTGTAGTGGTACTGCTGCTGGTTATTCTTATACTGACAGTGATCCAGCTTATCGGACAAAAGAAATGGGTTCATTACGAATAATGGGGAGTATGGTGTGAAAGTAAATAAACTTGTAACTAATTGTTTTATCTATATTGTGCTTATCCTGGTTTCCATTACCATGCTGGTTCCGTTTTTGTGGATGTTCCTTACGGCATTTAAGACCGTTTCGGAGACAACCCAGGTGGACCCCTTTGTCATTGTCCCGAAAGTGTGGCAGGTACAGAACTTTGGTAATGTAATAAAGGCCATGGATTTTGTAAGGCTCTATGCCAATACGATCATGATGGTTATCTTAAGGATCGTGTGTGCCATCGTAACTTCAACCTTAAGCGGATATGCTTTTGCAAGACTTGAATTTAAAGGGAAAAACCTGATGTTTGCGCTGGTTCTTTTGCAGATGATGATACCGGTTCAGATATTCATTATTCCTCAGTATGTAATGGTCAGCAACCTGCATATGACAAACAGCGTGTTTGGACTTGTGTTCCCGGGCGTTGTTTCAGCCTTTGGAACGTTCCTTATGAGACAGGCCTACATGCAGCTCCCAAGAGATCTTGAAGAAGCAGCAAGACTTGATGGATGCAATATTCCGCAGACTTTTTACTTTATCATGGCACCTCTTGCAAGGTCTTCAATGATAGCTCTGGGAATATTCACAGCAGTGTTTGCGTACAAAGACCTTATGTGGCCAATGATCGTATGTCCTGACAACAGAGCTACAACACTTGCAAGTGCTCTTGCAAAGATGAACGGACAGTATTCTCAAAAGTATCCGGAACTTATGATGGCAGCGCTGATTTCCTGCGTGCCGATGATACTTATTTACATTATCTTTCAGAAGCAGTTTATCGAAGGAATAGCTACTTCAGGTGGAAAACTTTAAAAAATAAAAGACTTCCTGAATGTAATCACATCATTACATTCAGGAAGTCTTTTTTGTACAAACTAATATCCGATACATCTGTAGATGTAGAGTAAGGTCAGATGGAGAGGGTAGAACAGGTAAAAGAAATACTTAAAGTATTTAATGTATGGTCCTCTTTTGTGATTGTATAAGGCCATACAGAGAAATGCGGGAAAAGACCAAAACTCAATGCTAAATGATGAAATCGCTATGTAGCCTGCAATGAGATTGAGTGGTTCCATTGTTCTTAAAATATAAAAGATCACAATGAGGAGAATGCCATGGAAATCATAGTCTGAGTTAATCTTAATTGTCAGGTAGCAGCTAAGACCTGTGATAGCGGCAATAGTCAGTCCGTTAAGGTAAATCGGAAGATTTTTTTCCATGAACAATCTGTAACAATAATCTATTGCCCAGATGGTCAAAAGGCCAAAAAACAATGTGAAATAGACATTGCACTGCTTACTGAAGATCTCTCTGTTTGCGGATATTACTTCGGCTACGTTTATATTAAGCTGCTCATATTTTGAGTGGAACAGAATATCAAACGGAACTTCTGAAATGAATGCAAAAATAAGAAGGCTTAAGGCATAGCGAAGTCTGTTTCTGGTATGGATAAAACCTTCAACCAAAAGGAAACAGAATATAGGGAAGGCACACCTTCCGATACAGCGCATGGCAAAGTATATTTTGTTGAGATCATCAAGCGACATATGCTGCGGAATGATGCCTTCGCGAGCCCATGGGACCATGATGCCGGCGGCAATGTGGTCAACAAGCATTGTAAGGCAGGCCAGGATCTTTAGTGTAAGTCCGTTAATTTTCTTAAATCTTTCAATCATCTGTATATTCCCCTGTTGTCAGCGTTTAAAAAAGCCATAAACTTTTGAACTTCATATTCAAAAATTTATGGCTTTGATTCTCGTTTCTCTATTACTGGAAGGTTACCTGCTCCCATGTATCGTCCGGGATGAGAGAGATGTAGGTCTTACCTGTGTTGATCTCAAGCTCTTCACCCTTGTCGTCGAAGTATTGTGTCTTGCCGGTTTCTGTAAGCTTGTTCCAAGCGATGGCCTTAGCCTCACCGTTTGTAAGATACCATCCGTTATTACCACCGTCGATACAGTTGTAAATAAGATATCCATTATCATCAAGCTGTGTGAAAGAACACTTCTGAAGAAGTACATTCTTGAAGCTAAGAGGTGCGCCGTCCTCAGCATCCTCGTGGCGATCTCCGTACTCATAGTACTCATACTCATTGGTCTCACTGTTATAAACAAGCTGTGACTTGTTGTGACTAAATGGAAGAGAAACGATTGATGCTGAGTATGTATTAGGATACTTGTCGCTAAGCTTAAACTCTGTACCGTACTCTACAAATCTGAAGTGGCTGCCTTCGTTGGCAAACTGATTGTATGTGGTCTCGTAGCCTGCCTTGCTGGCATAATTGCTGAAATTGCTGTCCAGGTCTCCGCTTACAATGTACTCGGTAAACTCTCTATCCTTGCCGTTATTGATACGGGAGAAAGTACCTGAGAAGTGAGCTGACCAATCACGGGCAAAGTACTGGTCGTTGTAGTATGGGCCTCCGTCGTGACAGAGAACTGCATTCCACTCTGCTGCAAGAAGGATATTGGTAGGACGAGTGCTTCGGATACTGCCGAGCTGTTCAATCTTACCCCAGTCCTTAACAACACACATAAGTCTTGTGATTCTGTCATTTGCTGTACTATTCATCATCTCATATACAACATCTGCCTCGGATGTTCCGTAGTGAGGAAGAGCCTTAATCTCATTGTCTACCATTGCAGCGATAGGACGCTGGTTCTTAATCTCCTCGCTGATAGGCTCACCTGTGAGCTCGCTGAAATACATTCCCTCAGGAAGCACATAGGGCTCGTTTGAAGCAGGCTCTTCTGCTGCCGGTTCCCCTGCAGCTGCCTGATCTGCTGATGAATTGTCAGGAATAGTTTCAAAAATAGAGCTATTGTCTTCCTGGCCTGAAGCATCCTCTGATGCTCCGCAGGCTGCTACTGATAAAATCATGATCATACTGAGGGCAGCAGCAACTGCCTTTTTGCCAAAAGATTTATTATACATTGTGTTATCTCCTTAAATTAAAAAATCGCATATTTAATACATTGTACCAAACATGCGGTTTTTCATCAAGCAGGCCTTTAGATTTGGGGCCGGATAACGCACATTACAACGCAATTATGTATCTGGCTATGTGGAAAAATATATTAAAATTCTCTAAATTACGTGAGAAAATGCCCTCAAAAGTGGATTTTACTCGTATGAAACTATAAAGTATTAGGTACAAACGCAGTTTTTGTAGCTAGCCAAGCAAGGAGGAATGCTTATGATCAAACAAGAAGTAGTTGATGAAATCAGGATAGCTATGTATGAAGATGTGGGCCTTATGTATGACTTTTATACGGATAGATGGAAAGACGATACATTAAGGGATGTACAGGAATATGTACCTGATATTACTCAGGAAGAGCTTGATGAGTACATTAAGCAGGATGAGCCATATGTTACCGCGCTTGTAAAGCTTGCACTCAAAGTAGCCGATGACCGGGAGCTTTTAGACAGCCTCTTTGATCAGGCTCCGGAGAAGGCCTATGAGACAGTAAAGTGCATAACAGGTGACAAGATTCCATACGAGGATTTTGTGGACATTCTGGAGTATGGCGGGAAGCCTTTCTTTAAGACATTTGAGGGAGCAGCCGGGGGTGATGAAGAGCTTAGCGAAGATGAGCTTTTGGCTGTTGTAGGCGGAAGCGACAAGGATAGAGCTGAAGCCGGAGTCATAAAGATTTTGGAAAAAATTATCATTTCCGTTGCAAGGTGCTTTACAGCTGAATCTTTGGTGGATTCACCTTCAGGCGCAAAGGCTATAGGAAATGTCACAGCAGGAGATATTGTTTACAGTCTCGATAAGGACGGAAACAATATCATGTTCATTAATGGAGCCGCAGCAGAGAGCTACGGAAGCTAAGCTTTTACGGGGCTAAGGAAACGCAGGAATTGTGTTTCCTTAGCCTTTTATGCGCATCTTAAGTCTGAGCTAAAAGGGGAAACTATGTAATGTATGAATCAAAGCTGATGATCTTCGGATTTGGGGGAGTAGGAAAATCACTTCTAAACCTGATAATGCAGGAAAATCTTTTTTCTCTGGACAATATCTTGGTTGTAGATCGCACCAGAAAAGCCATGAAATATTATGAAGAAAAGGGTGGAAAAAGGGAAAACTGCCTTTTGTTTGAGATGGACAGCAGGTGCTACAGGGAACTTTTGGATAAACTTTCTGAAGGTGATTTTTTTATCTATCTTGCGGTAGGAAATGATAATTTGGTTCTGGCAAAAGAATGTGCGGAAAGGAATCTTCACTTTTTGTGTACCACAGATGACACCTTTAGTGAAATTCCTTTTGGAGAGCCCTTCAGGTACAGAACTCATTTTAGAGAGTATAAAGAACTAATGAATAAAACTCCGGGGAGAGCCACATCAGTCCTTCAGTTTGGCTCCAATCCCGGCCTTATAAGCGTGCTTACAAAAAAGGCACTGATGGTAATTGCGGAAACAGATGACCATCCCTTTGTTTCAGAGAACAGGGAACATCTGCGGGAACTGATAAAAAAGGGAGAATTTGCTTATTTGGCAAAGGAGCTGCTGGTCAGCGCATTTGTTGAAACAGACCTGGACACCACCGTATCCGATTACAGCGAGTATGAGGACACAGCCTATTCCACCTGGAGCATTGCGGATTTCGAAGGCGAAATGAATGACAGGACAATTCAGAAAGGCGGTAATTACAAATCAGGTAGGCGTTGCGTCCCTGTCCATGATCCTTGGTTATTTCGGAAAATTTGTGCCCCTGGAAGAAATGCGCATTGAGTGCGGTGTTTCCAGAAATGGAAGCAACGCCAGGAACATTCTTCGTGCAGGCAAAAAATTTGGCCTTGAGGTCCACGGATATCGCAAGGAGATTGATGGCTTATTAAAGCTGCCTGTTCCCAGCATTATTCACTGGGAGTTTAATCATTTTGTGGTTTTTGAAGGCGTAAAGGGGAAATACTTTTATATAAACGATCCCAGTGAGGGCAGAAGAAGACTCACAATGGAAGAACTGGATGAGGGCTTGTCCGGGAGCATATCCTTTGTGAGTCAGAACATAACACTCTTTTCCGGAAATATAAGGGACAACCTGACTATGTGGAACAGGAATATTTCCGAGACGGATCTTATAAAAGCCGCCAAGGATGCCTGCATCCACGATGTGATCACAGCAAGACCACTGGCTTACGATTCCCCTGTTCTTGATGATGGAGCGAATTTCTCCGGGGGACAGAAGCAGCGCCTTGAGATAGCAAGAGCTCTTGCCACGAACCCCAGCATACTGATAATGGACGAGGCTACAAGTGCTCTGGATCCTATTACGGAAAAAGAGATAATGGACAACATTAAGCGCCGGGGCTGTACCTGCATAATTGTGGCTCACCGCCTGTCGGCAATAAGGGACTGCGATGAGATAATTCCTTGCGGAATTTGAAACATGCAGCATTATTCCGGGCTTTGCTGCGGATGAGGGTAAGGATAAGTCCTACAGGTTTGCCCTGGTAGCCCTGGATGAAGCAGAATTTGAAGAAATTACGGATGCCGGTGAAAACGCAGTAGATGAAGCCCGGAGCTCTTTTGCCGGGTTAATTGGCATAAAGCTTTCAGAAAAAGATAGATTTGAAGACGAAGTCATCGAGCTGTATAACTTAAATTCCGTAAAGGATGAGGGCTACATCTATAAGGCAGGCCATGAGGCTGAAAACACAAGGGCGAAGAACCTTAAGATGATCAGGGATGTTTTATCCCTGAAGGGAAATGATGACTATGACGATGCCTACCACATTCTTTCAGCAAAGAAGGAAGTGGTAGTTTTTTTACGACAGTGAGCGGGATGTGATATGATTATAAGTAAGATTATATGTAAAGGAGCCGGACATGAAGCTTACATTTTTAGGGGCTGACCATGAAGTAACGGGAAGCTGTCACTACATTGAGGCCTGTGACAAGAAGATTCTTGTGGACTATGGAATGGAGCAGGGAAAAGACTATTTTGAAAATGAGCCTCTTCCTGTATCTGCCCCGGAGATTGACTATGTTTTTCTCACCCATGCTCATGTAGATCATTCGGGAAATCTCCCTCTTTTATATGCAAAAGGATTCAGAGGAAAGATTTTTTCCACAGATGCCACAGCTGATTTATGTAATATCATGCTAAGAGACTGTGCGCATATTCAGATGCAGGAAGCAGAATGGCGCAACAGAAAAGCAAAGAGAAGCAGGGAAATCGACCAGATGGAGCCATCCTATACCATCGAGGATGCAGAGAAGACCATAAAGACTTTTGTGCCTTGCGATTATAATAAAGAAATAGATGTCTGTGAGGGGATAAAGATCCGATTTACGGACATAGGGCATCTGCTTGGCTCATCCAGCATAGAGGTGTGGCTCACAGAAAAAGGCGTTACCAAAAAACTGGTATTTTCCGGAGATATAGGTAATAAAGAGCAGCCACTTATAAGGGATCCGCAGTACACACTTGAAGCGGACTATGTTGTAATGGAGTCGACCTATGGAGACAGGTTGCATTCCACTGAGAGACCTGACTATGTAAAAGAGCTGGTTACGATCCTTGAGAGGACCTTCCAGAGAGGTGGAAATGTTGTCATCCCTTCTTTTGCAGTGGGCAGGACACAGGAAATCCTTTACTTTATCCGCAAGATCAAGAAGGAAGGACTTGTAAAGTGCAATCCTAACTTCCCGGTTTTTGTGGACAGTCCTCTGGCTGTTGATGCTACTCAGATCTTTGAGGATAACCAGTACGACTGCTACGATGAAGAAGCAATGGAACTGGTAAAAAAGAGGATAAATCCAATTGTTTTCCCGGGGCTGAATCTTGCGATCACAACTGATGAATCCAGAGCCATAAATGAAGACCCTGAGCCAAAGGTCATTATATCAGCTTCCGGAATGTGCGAAGCAGGCAGAATCAGACATCACTTAAAGCATAACCTCTGGCGTCCCGAGTGCACCATTCTTTTTGTGGGCTATCAGTCTATCGGAACAACGGGAAGAGCTATAGTTGATGGTGCAGAGCAGATAAAACTGTTTGGAGAGACAATTGACATAAAAGCTGAGATCTGTAAGCTTGAGGGACTTTCAGGTCATGCTGACAAGAACGGACTTATCGAGTGGATAAACGGCTTTACCGTAAAGAGACCCAAAAAAGTATTTGTTGTCCATGGAGAAGACAGCGTATGTACTTCTTTTGCC
>JAILMY010000117.1 GCA_024692165.1 Butyrivibrio sp.
GGGCTGACAGCAGAGCCTGGGCGCCTCAGGCCATAGAGAGAAACGGCAAGTTCTATCTTTATTGTCCGGTACACAAGAGAAACGGTGGAATGGCTATTGCCGTGGGGATTTCAGACAGCCCTACAGGACCCTTCAAGGATCTTGGATATCCTCTGGTGGATGAGGGAGACTGGAACGACATCGATCCCACGGTTTTCATAGATGATGATGGACAGGCATACCTTTACTTTGGCAACCCTGAACTCAGATATGTTCTTCTTAATGAGAACATGATCACATACAACAAGGAAGTGGGAGTAGTGAAGGTTCCCATGACTGAGGAGTCTTTTGCCAAGGGAAGCCATGATACGGGCACATCCTACGGTGAAGGCCCGTGGTTCTACAAGAGAAATGGTCTGTACTACATGGTTTATGCAGCTTTCGGTGTGGGCAAACAGAATGAGCATTTAGCATACTCTGTTTCAGAGAAGCCTACAGGGCCTTGGAAATATGGCGGAGTTCTTATGACAGAGGATGGCGGCGTGTTTACAAACCACCCGGGAATAGCTGATTTTAATGGACATTCTTATCTTTTTTACCACACAGGAGAGCTTCCCGGAGGAAGCCTTTTCCACAGAAGCGTATGCGTAGCAGAGTTCACCTATAATGAGGACGGATCCATCGATACCATAGACAAATGTAATGGCGTTTCTAAAATTCAGTAAGCAGGATTAATAAAAAAGGTTTGCTTTTACACTTTAGTGTGATATACTTTTGAAGTGACAAGGGCGTCGACATAGATGTCGTACGCCCTATATTTATATCATGGCAGTTTAACGCTTTAAATTACTAACGTGGACGGGAGGATTTTTATGAGCTCTTTTTTGTCACTGGTTGAAGAAATCAACGGAAAAGTAAATGGCTTTGTCTGGGGACTTCCAATGCTGATCCTGCTGGTTGGAACAGGAATTCTTATGACCTGTCTCACCAAGTGCTTTCAGGTTTCCCATTTCAAGCACTGGGTTAAGAACACGATCGGAGGAATTTTTAAGGATTCCCATGTAACAGCCCATACAGCAAAAGAGGATATGCAGATATCCCAGTTCCAGAGTCTTTGCACAGCTCTGGCAGCTACAATCGGAACAGGAAATATCGCAGGTGTTGCGGCAGCCATAGCAGCCGGTGGCCCGGGAGCGATTTTCTGGATGTGGATCGTGGCATTCTTTGGTATGATGACAAACTTCTCCGAGAATGTTCTGGGTATCTACTACAGACGTAGAAATGAAAAGGATGAGTGGTGCGGCGGTGCTATGTACTACTTAAGAGACGGTCTCGGATCCAAGAAGGGATGTAAGCAGATTGGAGCAGCTCTAGCGCTGATGTTCAGCGTATTCTGTGTTCTTGCATCTTTCGGAATCGGAAATATGAGCCAGGTAAACTCTATAGCAGTAAACCTGAATTCTGTTTTCCATCTTCCGTTTTTTGTTACAGGCCTGGTACTTATGCTGATCGCAGGTCTTGTTATTGTCGGCGGTCTTAAAAGAATCGCATCCGTAACAGAGAAGCTCGTTCCTTTCATGGCTATTATCTACCTCATCGGTGCTCTTGCAGTATTTGTTGTTAACATCGATCAGGTTGGAGCAGTATTTGCGGCAATTTTCAAGGGTGCTTTCGGATTAAGAGCCGTAGGCGGCGGTATTGTAGGTAGCGGCGTTGCAATGGCACTTCAGTGGGGAATGAAGAGAGGTGTATTCTCCAACGAGGCTGGTCTTGGTTCTTCTCTTATGGTTCACTCAAGTTCCAACGTAAGAGAGCCTGTTGTACAGGGAATGTGGGGAATCTTCGAAGTATTCGCTGATACAATTATTGTTTGTTCACTAACTGCATTTGCAGTTTTATCCAGTGGCCTTGTAGACCTTGAGACAGGTAAGGTTCTTTCAGAGAACGTTTCTACTGCCCTGGTGGCAGAAGCCTTCTCTACAGTATTTGGTGGTCTTGGCGGAGCATTCATCGCTGTAGCGATTTTGTTCTTTGCTTTTTCAACTGTTCTTGGCTGGAGCCAGTATGGTAGCAAGGGCTTTGAGTATCTTTTCGGAAGAACAGCTGTAAAAGGTTATCAGATTATTTTCGTATTGTTTATTTTCATCGGATCAACAATGGATCTGGCATTGGCATGGGATCTGTCCGATACCTTCAACGGTCTTATGGCAATCCCTAACCTTATCGGCGTAATTGCCCTCAGCGGAACAGTAATGAAGATAACAAAGAACTATGTAGATAGAAAGATCCTGGGAAAAGATGTAAAGCCTATGCTTTCATCCATCGATGAAATTCAGGAACTTCACGAGATAGAACTTAAAGAGAAAGCAGGCTAAAAAATAGCCTGCAATCTCTCTGATTCCGGTACAAAATACGGACTTGATTCATCAATGTCGTAGATTTCATAAAACTTATCGAACTGGCCAAGGACGTAGTTGACGCGTTCCTTGTCCGGTAGATGAGTGTCTTTAAGGGCTTCTGTTAAGCCACCTTCTGTGTAGTAATGGGCCTGGAATTTAGCTGCGGCTCTGAAAAACAGATCATAGTCAGGATTTTCCTGCTTTTCCAAAAGCTTAAGGCAACATCTCGTTGCAAGAATATCGGCAAAGGTCTCCTGTGTGACCTGCTTTCCATCTATCTTAAGGCCGTTAGCGATTTCTTTTCCCTCAAAAAAGTCTGTAATCTTCTGAATCTTCTCTGCATAAGCGGCAGCTTCATCTTCTGTCATCCAGGGTTCCTTATATCCGTGGTAGTCATAATTGATGCCCTTGGGATCATAGGTATGGGACAGCTCATGGGCTATAAGACGGCCAAGATAAGCGACTCTTTCCTCATAGGACACATCCTTGGAGCAGCGCTCATCACTGAGCATCGGGCTTGTTACGTAAAGCAGCGTAAGCTGCGATTCATATATGGCATTTATTACAAAGGGGTCGATGTCAAAGAGCTCTCTTTTGTCATCTTCCTTTATGGTCTGCTTTCTAAAGTGGTTTTGGCGGCTTTCAAGAAGTGCAACGTAGTTCTCCACTACATCATCGCCCATTGTGACCTCGGTCAGAAGGTTCTCGTCCTGATTTCCGCCAAAGCTTTCACGCATGATCATCATCTTGTGCTTTGCCAGTTCTTTGCCGTGAACAGAGAGCCAGTCAGCATCGCTTAAGGTATCTCTCAGGATATTCTTGATGTCTTCTGTAAGATCTTCAGCCATCTTTATGTTTTCTTCATCAAGATATCTCTTTTTGTATTCCACGTTCAAAACGTCGGCGAAAAGAGCTTTTGTTGCGTCAAAGGCCAGTTCGCCTCTATCTTCTCCGGTTAAATCAGAAAGAAAATCATGACCCGAAACAAATGCAAACCTGTATGCTGCGGAAAACAGGTAGTAGTCCCTCAGGGCCTCAAGGTTTTCCGGCTGATAAATTTTGTTGAGAAGTCCACAAAAATCTCCATTTGAAAGAACTTCTTCGTAACGACCGAAGGAGTCCAGTTCTTTAAGAATATCGAAGGCCGGTACTGTTACGCCTGCTTTTGTCAGAGTCTCCTGATCAAAATAGTAAAAGTGCTCCTGGTCAGGGAAGGCCGCTGCGTAATCATCAAGTATCTGTCCGATAACCTTGGAATTATCTATAATGCGACGGGCTTCCTTGTCGGAATAGCCAAGATATGACAGGTAGGAAACTAGGGACTCGCTGTCCTCAAGACCGGTTAAATAATTCCTGGGGCAAAAGAACAGCATGTTATAGCCCTGGTCATCGGGCCGGACTTCATAGCGCAAAATGCCGTTGTAGATGGCGTATTCCGGATCCTTGTAGAGCTCATAGAGATCTTCAAAGCTGTTTATGTCCTCGATAGGAGCCAGGTGCTTCTTTATGGTGGCTACTCTTTCTGTGTTATCGTCGCCTTTTAGCAGCTGGTTGTAGAAATAAATTGCCTTATAAATTCCATCGTCTTCAGAAAGCTCATCCAGATTTGTATCTATAAGGAGATTGGCAACCTGGATATTTACTTTGTCATTCATTTCATCCATGACAGAATATGAGCCGATGTTCTTCGCTTCCTGCTCAGCCTTCCATTCGCCATTTACAAATTCATCAAAGTCTATGATGGGCTTTCCGTTGTCATCTATTTTAGCTGCAGGGGCAGCGTTCTTGTTGGCCTCAGTATCCTGATCGTCCGTAGCATCCTTGTTGGCTGCAGATTCCTGATCGGCCTGCACTGTGCTTGTCTCGGTAGATGTAGTATCTTCCTGTGTTTTGCCGCATCCAACTGCGCTAATAGCCATCATCAGGCTCATTACAATGCTTATACCCCTTGCAAAGCCTTTATTCATTCTGGTTTTCATACACATGTCTCCTTTGAATAAATGTCTAGCCCTATAGTTTAGCATGAAGGGTATGCAATTACCAGTTTTTACCAGAGGCAGAAGCCTTCTGAGTATCATCTGAGCCTTTCAAAGGCGATTTTGCATGGGTAAATAGCAGAACTACCTGAATATTTGAAAATCTGGATTTCGATTAACGTCTTTACTTGATAAGAGGAAAGTGATAAAATAACTAGGAAAACGTTTTCCGAGCAATGGGATAAATCATTATGAAGAGTTAAGGGGAGGTATGAAATTGAAAAACGGGGACAATTATAGAACAATTGTCGGAGCCAAAGCAACCGCTACAGCCAAAGGAGCTGCTGGTGTTACAGTCGCATCAAGACTGATGGCGTCAGTGCTTGCGCTTATTATGGCAATGACAATGCTGCTTTCAGACATGGGAATGTCAGTGGTGGCAAGGGCTGACGAAGGAGTTACATTAAAGATTCACTACCACAGAGAAGACGGGGATTACGGGCCATGGGATGTGTGGATGTGGCCTGACGGTGGAGAAGGCGCAGGATATCCTTTGGAAGAAGAGGATGGAGAAATGGTGGCGACAATGTCAGTACCATCCGGGAAAACAAAGGTGGGTTTCATCGTAAGAACCCAGGACTGGACCAAGGATGTTGACATGGATCAGTTCATTGATATTTCAGAGGTGGTTTCAGGAACAGTACATGCCTACGTGGAATCAGGCGTAGAGGGCGCAACCAAAGAATACGGAGATGATGTCGTGACAGGAACAAAGCTTAAGAATGCAGTTTATGACGGCAAGAATACAGTTACAGTCCTTTTTACAGGAGAAATCAGCAAGGAACAGGAAAAGACTTTTTATGTTATCGGAAGGCTTGGAGAGACTAAGGTTACAGCAGTAGAACTTTCCGAAAAAGTTTCTGACAGCGAGTATTACTATGCACTGACAATTGAAGAGGAGCTTGACACAACAAGGAATTACAGAGTGGGCTTCGAAGGCCGGGAATATCAGATAAATATGCCTGTCATCTACTCAACACCTGAGTTCGAGGGCAGGTACACATATACGAGAAATGATCTTGGAGCTACTTACAGGAAAGATGCCACATATTTCAGGCTTTGGGCTCCGACAGCGCAGGAGGCGTATGTAAATCTCTACAAATCCGGCGATCCGTGGGAAGATGACCTTATTGAGAAGGTCCAGATGAAAGCTGATGAGAACGGAACCTGGATAGCAGAGGTTTCAGGAGATCAGGCGGGTGTTTACTACACTTATACTGCAGTTATTGATGGCCTTAATGTGGAAGCCTGCGATCCATATGCAAGGACAACAGGCGTAAACGGCAAAAGAGCTATGGTCATTGACCTTGCTGCAACAAATCCGGAAGGGTGGGATGAAGACACCAATCCACACGCCGGCGAGACAATAAATGATGCAGTTATATATGAACTGCACATTCGAGATTTCTCAGTATCTGAGGCAGGAAACATTCCTGATGCGGGCAAATACACAGCATTTACCAAGACAGGAACCAAGACTGCAGGCGGCAAAGCTACAGGAATTGATTACTTAAAAGAACTGGGAGTAACCCATATACATCTTTTGCCATTTTATGATTTTGGTTCAGTGGATGAGAATTCACCTTCCTCTGAGCAGTTCAACTGGGGCTATGATCCTGTGAACTACAATGTTCCCGAAGGATCCTATTCCACAGACCCTTACCACGGTGAGGTTCGTGTTTCTGAGGCAAAAGAAATGGTGAAGGCCCTCCACGACAACGGTCTTTCTGTTGTCATGGACGTAGTATACAACCATGTTTACAGCGGAAAAGATTTCTGCATAAACCGCCTCGTACCGGGGTATTTTTCAAGAATTAATGCCGACGGATCTTATTCAAACGGCTCAGGTTGCGGTAATGACACAGCTTCCGAGCGTTCAATGGTGAGAAAGTATATCGTGGATTCAGTTTGCTACTGGGCTGACGAGTATCACATTGATGGATTCAGATTTGACCTGGTCGGACTTCTGGATGTGGATACAGTAAATGAGATTGTTTCAGAGGTTCACAAGACTCACCCTGATGTGATCTTCTACGGCGAAGGATGGAGCATGAACACCGATGTTACCAAGGAAGATGTGGTTATGGCCACTCAGAGAGCTTCCGAGCAGACTCCTGACTTTGCATACTTTAATGACAACATCCGCGATGGCCTTAAGGGAAGCGTATTCAACACAGGTGAGACCGGATGGGCTTCAGGTTCAAGGGGAAAAGAGAATGCGATGATAGCATCCTTCATGGCAAACGAGGCTTGGAGCAATAATCCGTCACAGATCATCCAGTATGCATCATGCCATGACAATAATACTCTTATTGACAGGATTGCCACAGCAAGAACTGACCTTACCAGAACTGAATGGATCAAGATGAGCAATCTTGCAGCAGCCTTTTATCTTACTGCTGAGGGCGTTCCTTTCATGCAGGCGGGTGAAGAGATCCTTCGTACCAAGGTAAAAGAAGACGGCAGCTATGATTCCAACAGCTACAGTTCCGGTGATGCTGTAAACTGCATCAAGTGGGACACACTGGATGATGCGGAATATCAGGCTAACCTTGATTACTACAAGGGACTCATCGCTTTCAGAAAAGCGCATCCGATACTGAGACTATCCACAGCTGATGAAGTATGGAATACAATTACTCCGGTTTACAATGATGAAACCAAGCTCTTGTCTTTCCTTCTGAGCAACCCTGATAAAAAGATTCCGGGTGAGAGCGCAGAGGAAATTATGATAATTTTCAATGCAACAGATGAGGAGAAGTCGTTCCTCATAGGATCCGGAGAATGGGATATATGCGCAAGCGGTCTTAAGGCGGGATGTGAGTCGCTTGGAAAATTAGATGGTAGTAAGAGAAACACGATAGAACCTTTGTCTGCGATGATTC
>JAILMY010000125.1 GCA_024692165.1 Butyrivibrio sp.
TCATTTATCGGGAGTCTTTATATAGATGATTTTTACGACAGGATTTATGGAATAAGCTCCGAAGCTACAAAAAAAGAGATGGATGAAATAACAGCATCCGCTGAGGGAATATGGGATGGAAATGACAGGATTTACGGCAGACTGTCTGAAAGAGCAACAAAGGAATTAGCAGGACTCTGCGGATTTGCGTACGATGATGGTAATAGCTTTTCCATGAGCCCCGATGATTATCTGGCAGCAAGATTATTTGCCAGAAAACTGACAAATCTGGAGAGAATTGGAATTGCAGGAAGGCTCGGCGGTTATGATTTCAGGCTGTACACCAACAGCATCGGACTGGAAATAGAGGGAGTAGATATCTGGCCGGCCCTTAGTTATGATGAAGAGCTTCCTAAAGCCTATCACCTCAGTAAGATAAATCTTAATATCACACTTCATTCCATTACTTCAGGAATTCCCTTAAGGGTCTTTGACATAATGGGCGTTGGCGGGTTTATGCTCAGTAACTATCAGCCTGAGATTGAAGAGTTTTTTACTATAGGAAAAGATATTGAGGTATATAAGACCATAGATGAATTGGAGGAAAAGGTTAATTACTATCTTATCCATGAAGATTTAAGAAACAAAATAGCTGTTAACGGATATCATACAGTATCCGAAAAGTATAACTATGAAGTGGCATTTAACAAGATGATGGAGCATCTAAATGAAAATCCTGTTTTTGGACTGGAAAAGTCTTGGCAATGAAGACATTGTCAGTGCTGCGGAGTATCTCAATCAACACGGATATAAGATCAGTATTATAATGTATCCCTTTGACAATCACATAGAGGATGATGATAAAGAGGCATCAGATAAACTTTTGCAGGAGGTAAAAAAAGAGACTCCTGATTTTGTCATGTCTTTTAACTATTTCCCATTAGTATCAAAGGTATGTAACGAGCTTGGCGTCAAGTATGCTTCCTGGGTTTATGATAACCCGGCGGTCAGGCTGTTTTCCTACACATTGATCAATAAGTGCAATTATGTGTTTGTGTTTGATTCTCAGATGTATGAAACCTTCGCAAGTCAAGGAATAAATACAGTCTATTATCTGCCAATGGCAGCAGCGGTAAGACGCTATGATAAGCTTCCAAGGAACCCGGAAAAAGAAAAGAGACTATCCGGAAAGATATCCTTCGTAGGGCATTTGTACAACGAAGATCATAATTACTACGACAAGCTGATGGAAAAGGCATCAGACTATTGCAAGGGATACCTGGAGGGGCTCATCAGATCCCAGATGGAGATACAGGGACTGGATGTTGTCAGTAAGTCTATTCAGCCTGAGGTCATGAAGGAAATGATTGATGTTCTGGAAATCAAACCCGGGTATGACAGCGTAGCATCCTATGAATACCTTTATTCAAATTATGTGATAAACAGGAAGATAACTTCACTTGAAAGATGTGAAATACTGGAAGAAATAGGAAAGAAATATCCGGTTGAGTTGTTTACTTCGGATACAGGTTTTAATAAGGCGGGCATAAATAATCACGGAGAAGTGGATTACTATCTCAGTATGCCCTACGTGTTCAAAAACTCTGATATAAATCTGAATATCACACTTCGCAGCATTCAAAAAGGGATTCCCCTCAGGATCATGGATATCATGGGGTGTGGAGGATTTGTGCTGACAAATTACCAGGAGGATATGTTCAGGTTCTTTGAAGCGGGTAGGGACTTTGTGTATTACGAGAGCAGAAGCGATCTGATGGATAAGATTAAGTACTACCTTGCTCATGAGGATGAAAGAAAAGAAATTGCAAGACACGGACATGAGCGGGTTTTGCAGGAGCACACATACGAACAGAGGTTACAGGATATAACTGCCATCTTAAATTCATGAGAAAAAGACATGAATGATACCGGAGATTCTATTCAAGTAATCAATAGGGCGTTATATTGTGGGAGACTACATGAAAGTACTGGTATTAGATATTAAGATTTTTTTTGCAAATATGGATATGCTGGAGGCATTTGAAGCATATAGGGACAATAATGGCGAGAAACTAACTATAGTTAAGTATGCCTACAATTACGAGGAAAAGCGCGTTCGAAATGACGAGGTGTTTGAAGCGGATTTCCAAAAGAAGCTACGTGAAGAAATACCTGATTTTGTATTTTCCTTTAATTTTCTGCCAGTAGTCTCGAAGGTTTGCAGCAAAGAAGGCATTATCTATGTTTCCTGGATCTATGATAATCCGGAGAATCTATTATATTCGTATCAGGTAATCAATAAGTGCAACATTGTCTGCATGTTTGATTCTAAGCAATACGAGATATTTAGGAAGAACAGGATAGATACCGTAGAATATCTTCCGTTGGCAGCTTCTACAAAGAGGCTTGATAAGCTGATTCCAGATGATGAGAAACTTAGAAAATATGGTGCGGATATCTCTTTTGTCGGTTCTTTGTACACAGAGCGAAAACAGTACTATGAGGAGATTGCGCCAAAGCTTGATCCATATACATTGGGGTATCTGGATGGAATCATCAGAGCCCAGTTGCAGGTGGACGGGGTTAATTTTATTGAAGAGTGTCTGACAAAGGAAATAGTGGCAAATATTGAGAATGCCAGTAATCTTGCCGTTTACCCTGACAGCGCTGAGACTCTGGAATATCTTTTTGCAAATTACATTGTTAACAGACAGGCAACCATCCTAGAGAGAAAAGAGATTCTGTCAATGATAGGAGAAAGATTTCCTTTAAAACTATATACCTATGGACAGAACAGTGTCTTTAGTCCGAAGGGTGTTGATAACATGGGGCCGGCTGATTACTTTGAAGTAATGCCGCTTGTGTTTAAATGCAGCAAAATAAATCTTAACATAACTCTTAGAAGCATTCAGCATGCGATACCTCTTCGCTGTTTTGATATACTTGGGGCTGGTGGCTTTCTTCTTAGCAACTATCAGGTGGATCTTGAGAGACACTTTGTACCCGGTGAGGATTATGTATATTATTCTGATAGAAACAACTTAATGGAAATCATAGATTATTACCTAAAGCACGATGATGAGCGAAAAGAAATCGCAAAGAATGCCCATGATAAGGTTGCCAGGGAGCATACATTTGATGTAAGGGTGAAACAGATTGTAGAACTTGTTAAAGGAAGATGAAATAATCAGGGTAGGAAATTTGCGATGGCAGATAAACAGAGCTTTGATACACTCATTGTAATAACTCCAAAGGACTTCACAAGGCTTGTAAGGCTATATCCGCGGCTTATAAGTAATATTGATTATGGCCGAATATTTCTTATAAGTTCGAAGGAAACTGAAAGCATTATTTCGACAAATCCAGAACTTGCCGGCAAATTTGCAGTTGTTGATGAGAATGATCTTATCAGATTTGATGATGTTCATGAGTGCATCAGAAAGAAAATGGAAAACATTCTTGCCGGAAGAGAGTTGCCCCGTGGGATTACCGGCTGGTACTATCAACAGTTTCTCAAGATGCAATATGCCTTCGTGTGCCGGGATGAATATTACATGGTATGGGATGGAGACACCATTCCCTGTAAGAAGATCACAATGTTTCAGGAAGAATCCGGCAAACCTTATCTGGATATGAAGCATGAATACCATGCAGAGTATTTTGAAACTATGGGAACTATTCTGCCGGGGTTTGGAAAGGTAACCGAGAGATCTTTCATTTCTGAACACATGCTGTTTTGTACTGATATTATGCGCGAGCTTATATCGGATATTGAAAGCAACGAGAGTATTCCAGGAACTAAATTTTGGGAAAAGATTATAAATGCAATTCCTGAAGAAAAGATTCAGAACTCTGCCTTTAGTGAATTTGAGACTTATGGAACATATGTGGCACTGAAGCACATAGATGCATACAAACTAAGAGAGTGGCATTCCTTCAGGCAGGGAGGGAATTTCTTCAAAATAGATACCATATCTGACAGGGACTTTGAATGGCTTTCGAAAGACTTTGAAGCAATCTCTTTTGAAAAAGGCCATGAAGTAAGGGAGGACAATGCAAATCTTTTCGATAATCCTTACTATCAGGAAAAGCTGACTCCAAAGCAGATGCTTCAGGCAGCCCAGCTTGAGTACAAGGATGGATACAAAGAAGTCTGGGCAGATGATATGGATGCGGCAAGTGCCAATACTACAAGCGGCAGCTTTTTGTCAGATGAGGTGGTGCCTGAGAGTCCACTTAAGTATCTTGAAAAGGATACTTACAGGATATATGAAGAATTAGGCGATAAACTTGTTGGTAAGAACATGAACCAGGCCTGGTTGTGTTATGAAAATGCCGAGTTCTTATGTGAAGATGAAGAAATCAGGAAAGGTATCAGGAAAAAGAAAAAGGATACTGAGGCTTCAGGCAGAGTTACAGTCAATAAGACAGCTATTATAGTTTTGTCCTATAACAACCTGTATTTTACGCAAAGGTGCATAGAGAGCATTTATACAAATTGTAATCCGGATAGTTATTTTCTTGTAATTCTGGACAATGCTTCTACAGATGGAAGCCAGGAATGGCTTACTACTTGGGGAGAAGCCCATGATGAAGCGCTTATAATACTCAACGATGAAAATCTGGGATTCTCTGCCGGTAATAATGCCGCCTGTCAGTATGTACCGGAGGACCATGATATCTTTTATCTGAATAATGATACCAGATTGCCGGCAAATGCCCTGTTCTTTATGAGAATGGCACTTTACTCGGCAGATGATGTGGGAGGAGTCGGAGGACTCCAGAGCTATGCTGATGCAGATCAGTTAGAAGATGTTAAGTTTGACCTGCCTGAGCAGTATGTGGAATTTGGCGCTTCTCACAATGTTCCCATGGAGAATCCGTTGGAGGAACAGAGTAAACTATGTGGATTTGCCATGCTCATAAGTTGGAAAGCATATCTGGAAACCGGAGGATTCGATGAACAGTTTAATCCCGGATTTTTGGAGGATGACGATCTGAGTCTTCGTATCAGAAATCTGGGCTATAAGCTTATAGTATGCCATAACAGCTATATTTATCACGCGGGCAGTCAGAGCTTTATAAAAAGGAATGACACAAATGAACTGTTCAGGAAGCATAGAGAGCTTTTAATTCAGAAATGGGGCTTTGATTCCTCCAAATATGCGGTTATGAGTGTCAATGAACTGGAGTTTATTAAGACCATTGAGGCTAAGGGATTTGACAGGGACAGTTCTTTTAATTTACTCCATATTGGCTGTGGCTGTGGCAATATGCTGGGAAGAGTTCATTTTATGTATCCAAATGCGCATTTGTACGGTATAGAGCCTAATGATGATGTGAGAAGATTTACCATATTCTGCGTAAATGTATATAAAGATATAAGTGAGCTTCCAATTGATATTTCAGAGTTTGATTTTGTAGCAAAGGGACTGGGATGAATACTAAGAAGATAGCATTTATTATCTGTGTGAACAATGATAAGTACATGGATGAGTGCAGATACTATATTGATAGGCTTTACGTACCGGAAGGCTATGAAACAGATATTATCGAGGTTCGTGAAGCTGAGAGTATGACATCAGGTTACCAGGCTGCTATGGAATCCTCCGATGCAAAGTACAAGATCTATATGCATCAGGATGTGTGTCTTATCAACAGAGGAATGCTTTTTAGTATGTTGAACGTTTTTTCTGACGAGTCCATAGGCATTATAGGAACATTGGGAGGAAATCTATATCCGGATGGAGATGTGCACCTTTACTGGAATAAGGGGTCAACGCTAAATGCTATTTATTCGGATGTCAAAACTTATAAGTTTGAACAGGCGCCTGTTTATGAAGAGGTTGAGGCTGTTGATGGAATGTTTATGGCGACGCAGTATGATATTCCATGGGATCAACGACTTGATGGCTGGCATATGTATGATGTGACGCAATGTATCAGATTCAGAGAGAAAGGCTACAGAATCTGTGTGTCAACAGAGGACAATAGCTGGACACTTCATGATTCCGGATACTGTGATCTTTCTGTCTATGATTTTTACAGGGAAATGCTATTCGAACTATACCCGGACTATTTCTATGATAGGAAAGAAATAGTAAAGTCTGATCAGCAGTTTGAGGACGACGAAACTTCGCTGAAAAAATTGTACCTGGAAATAATTACTTCAGAAAATGATAACTATGGGCATTCTAAATATGAGAATATGCCAATGGAAGCCTTTTGGGATGATTATTGCACCGTGAAATTTCCGGTAAGGCGCATGGAATTTGGCTTTCCAAGGGAAGATTGGATCTACATTAAAGATTGGATATTACAAAAACGGATTACAGTTTCCTTCTTGTTTTCAGTGGTTAATCATGTCTGCAGAGATCCTGAGCATATGGCAACAGAGATAGAAAAGCTTTTCAGTGAGGCCGAACCTAAAATCTCCGTGGTTATGCCAATTTACAATACAGGAGAGCAGCTATACAAAACTCTTATGAGTGTTCTTTCGCAGACGGAGAAGGACTTTGAAGTCATTATGGTGGATGATTGCTCGACAGATGAGCTTACACGAGAGACAGAGCGAACATTTGCCAATTTCGATAAACGATTTAAACTGCTTGCGCAGGATCGTAATATGGGAGCTGCTCATTGCAGGAATATAGGGATAGAGAGTGCTGCCGGAAAGTATATTATTTTCTTTGATTCTGATGATTTGTTCTGTAATGACATTTTGGCTGAAATGTTAGCAACAATTGAAGCGGAAGACGCTGATATTTGTATCGGAAATTTCATGATGCTTGATATCGTAAGCAATGTCAAAAGCCCAATTTATGCGACTAAAAAGGATGGAGTTACAGACAGATGCTTCTCGCTAAAAGAACTGGATGAGAATGGGCTAAGTTATTGGATGCCTATGCAGGGTAATAAAATGCTTAGAACATCTTTTTTGCGCGAGAATAATCTTAAATACCAGGAACTTAGCAATTGTGAGGATGCTAGTTTTGGATATCTGAGTGCGATCAAAGCAGGGAAAATTGTGTATTGTCGCAAAGAAGAGCCTCTTTTTATCTATAGAGTAAATAATTCCAAACAGATATCCTACAATGTAGACTCAAGAAATTTCCTTAAAGCATTTTCACAGTTATTGTCGGCTATAGATGTAAACAATGACAAAAAGACCCTGTTACAGGTACTAACGGAGCTAAAGGCTACTGCTGAGCCGATGATTTCAAGGTGTGCTAACAAGGAGTACAACGATATTTGTAGGCAAGGGGTAAAGGAGCTTATTGAGGAGTACTCAAAATACATCTGATTACCGGATCAGCTATAGTGTATTATGTCCATTATCTCTTCAAGATAGTAGGCCTCATCGAAGTTATGACCATCTTTTGGATCAGCACTGAGAGAGTATCTGGAGTTATCAGGGATGGAAGGTATAAATGTACTATCGGGAAGCTGTTTTATAAGGCTTTGGTACATAACATGAAGCAGTTCATTCAATATGGCGATATCTTCTTTTTCCTGATAATCATGCATCTGTCCCTCAGACAGATGCTTTGTTGCGAGGTATTTTTCAATTATATAGATTCGGGGATTGGTGGTACATCTTTTTACGGATTCGTAAAAAGAGAGTACGCCCAGAGCCCACTGCTTTAGATATTCGTCAATATCTCCTTCGTATTTCAGTATATAATCAGTTTCTTCAAGTAAATCTATAACAACAGTATTGGGCATCAAATCTGATAAAAGGGTTTCAAGCTGCGTCTTAATATTCGCGTTGGTCATTCCACGGAGTGTCATCTGTGAAATGTATCTGCCTTCTGCTTTACATTGCTTGGTCATAAGACTGCACAATAATCCTGTTCCTTTGCCTCCCCAGCCAAAGGCCTTCATATCAAAGGCGGTTATTTTGCAGCCAAACAAAGTCTTTAGTTTGTCAGAAATACTTCTTTCCCATTCGGTGCGTTCATCACATGAAAGATTGGTAAAGTCAGTTAATATGTAGTCTGCATGATATTCAAGCTGACTGAGTATGGTTCTTTTGGTGCGTTCAAATATTCCCAGACGCCGGTGCTCGTTGACCATATAGTCTGCTATAAACATATAGTTATTGATAACTGTACTGATTTCTGAAGCAGTATGCATGACGGATCGGGGGTTTTCCCTGTAAGCGTACAGTGGCTTATGAACAAAACTTATTTTAGAAGTCATGGCGAACATCAATGAATACACAGCCAGATCTTCCATGCGGTTTGCCTCGGGAAATGAGAAACCATTGTCTGTCCAAAATTTCTTCCTGACAATGTATCGCCAGACAGAGGAGGAGCCAAAACGTTCATAGAAACTATGGGGAAAATCAGATAAGAGCTCTAATATATCATAGGGCTTTAGCTGGGTTAGATCTTCAGATGCGTTATAATATCCGCACTCTACGATATCTGAATCGTTACTTGTTGCGGAGCTTACCATTTCTTCTACATAGTTGGGCATCATTTTATCATCTGCATCACAAAATGCGACATATTCCCCGTGAGCAGAGGCAATGCCTTTGTTTCTTGCATAACCTGTGCAGTTTTTATCCTGCGGTGTTATAAGGATTCTGGAATCCTTTTCAGCCCAGGATTCACAGATTTCGGCGCTACGATCAGCGGAATTTCCCGGTAAAAGAATAATCTCCAGATTTGTATAGGTTTGATTTACAACGGACTCTATACATTCATCCAGATATTTTTCGGCATTATATATCGGTATGATGACGGATACTAGTATTTGGTCCATAGAAATCCTTTCATTTTCTGAAAAAGCACCGACGATTGAGAAACAAGCGTTATCGATATTATGATATAATAATAACATAATAATAATGCAAAGGGCACGTTATATTTGGTGAAAAGAGGCATATATGGCAGAAGTAACATTCTGGACAAGTATTTCCAATGATAATGCTAAAGATGTTTTGCAAAAGCTTAGAAGGGTCATGGAGATTTTTTACAACAAAGAAGACATAGAAATTCTTGTTATAAAAGCTTCAGGGTTTGATTGCGATGATATCTCGACTTTTGAGCAGGAATACACTGAAAATGTCATTCTTGTGGATGTAGAGCAGGAGTCCATGGAAAATGCTCAGGATATAATGCTTGAATATGCTAACGGGTTCTGCTTTTTGGAAATTGATGATGCTTTTTCCTTTGGACCGGATTGCTTTGATAAGCTTTTATATGATGCCAATATTTGCGATGAGGATACTTTCAAGTACATCAGAAATAAATATACATATATTTTAATGGGAAATGGGGATAAATCATTTTCTTATGACAAATCTTATGAACATAAGTGCCTTGCAGACTATAGGGAAAATGCAGGAAGTATAGACACGCATTATTTCTATCAGGATATCTATGTGGCATCTAAGGTTCGAGAGCTGGGAATAAGACATATCTACGATATTGGATCGAGAATTGATGGATATATATCACACCTGCTGAGTATGGACATTGCAGTAACCATGATAGATGTAAGACCATTGGATTATATTGTTAAAGGTCTTGATTTTATACAGGGCAATGCAACAGAACTATCGGATATAGGTGATTCTTCGCTGGAATACTTATCATGCCTTCATGCGCTTGAGCACTTTGGACTTGGAAGATATGGAGATCCAATGGATTATTATGGATGGAAAAGAGCGCTGGAGCAGTATAAGCGTGTACTGAAGCAATCAGGAATCCTTATACTTAGTGTACCTGTAGGAAAAACGGAGCGTGTATGCTTTAATGCCCATAGGATCTTTAACCCGGCGACGATAGTAAATGAACTTAACCCTGAAATGAGCCTGTTGGAATTTACGTGCATCCATGACACCAGGACCACAACTTTGGATTTTGTCAGCAACAGGGACTATGAAAAGATGCAAAATGTATTGGACGAATACACAAGAAACAAGCTTGGAGAATATGATTGCGGAATATTCGTATTTGAGAGGTGCTGATTTATGAATTATGTAGAAGTAAAAGGTGGTCTGGGTAATCAGCTGTTTCAGTACACTTTTCATAAATACTGTGAGAAAAGATCAGGATGTGTGACACTTCTTCACACGGAGTTTTTTAAATATGTAAAAACATTGGAAGGAGCCACACAAAGAGACTTTAAGTTAAACAAGTTTGGCTGTGATTTTATGGGCATCTGTGGAGCTGTTACCTGCGAACAAATAGTTGAAGAAGAGGAGTTTGGCGGCATTGACCGGGGTACGAATGAAGTGTTCTACAGGGGATACTGGCAGAATAAAGAGTTTTTTGAAGAAGTAAGGCAGGACATTTTGAGAACAGTATGCCTTAAGGAAGAGTATATAACAAAAGACCTTAAGGAAGCGGCTTCTGAGATTGAAAGAAATAATGCAATAGCCATCCACATCAGGAGAGGTGACTACCTTAATGAGGTCAACCGAAAGATTTTTGGTGCCTTGTCTGTTGACTACTACAGGGATGCTATTGCAGAAATAATGGACAGATGCGGAACTGAAGTTAAAGTTTTTGTTTTCACAGAAGACACCGAATACGCGCGTGAGATCATGGATCAGTTTGGTGATATGAAAGTTGAAATAATGCCTGTGAGAGAAGACTATGAAGATCTTTATCTGATGTCACGGGCAAAGCATCATGTTATAGCTAATTCAAGCTTTAGCTGGTGGGGAGCGGCTATTTCCACAGCAACAGATGGTGTCACTATAGCACCGAAAAACTGGTTTTTGGACAGGCCGTCACCAAATCTTTATCTGGATGGTTGGATTGTACTTTGAGGGTGTAATATGAAATTTTCCATCATTATCCCATTGAGTGATCAAAATGCTGATATTGAAAGATCTGTTAAGTCTGTAAAGAACCAGGTAAATGGACAGGGGCTATATGAGATTATTATTGTGAATTCATGCAATGATAAGCAGGCTCTGTCAAGGGTTGAAAACATTGAGAAATGTGATCCTGAACTGGTGGCTGTTGTCAATGTCCCAACTGAGTTTTCAAGGCCGCAGATGCTTAATACCGGAATTGAGTATTGCAGATGTGATTACCTGCTTTTTTTAAGGGCCGGAGATGAAGTTAACAGCAGATTATTGGAAGTAGCCAATAATCATATTGATGAATATGATCCGGATATTTTTTCTTATGGAATGACCTATGCCCATGAGAGATTTGATATGTTTGAGGATGATCCGTTTAACCCGGAGGAATGCCGATTCGTAGAATTAGCTGATTCCGAGAGCAGAAAAGCATTTCTAATGGGTGACAATGTTAGCGATTCTTATCTTTGCCATATCTTTTCAAAAAAGCTGATAGCTGATGTTGGAGTAGAATTTGAAGATAGTGTCATGGATGAGGATATCGTGTTTTCGTATCCTCTGTTTTTGTTTGCCCAAAGGGTATGTTATACAAAAGAACATGGTTATTGCGCATACTGTGGCGATAGAGAAACTGATATACCAAGAAGGATAGCTGACAGAATGGTGGTTCAGACCAGGCTTTTTGAACTACTGATGGGGGCAGAGGATTTATACGCTGAATATAAGGATATAATTGATGCTCATTTTGTCAGGGAATACTTCATAGGCAATCTTAAGCTTGCCAGAGGGTCAAAAGACGGACGGGAGTTACCGCTTCCCACATTTGAAGTAATGCAGTATGTGACGCTTAATCTTGTGCCTAAGTGGATTGAAAATGATTATCTTTTTTCTTTGAATAAAGATGACAGAAGGCTGATGCTGCTGGTCAACAGAAAATTTGAGTCTGCCAAAGATTTGAATCAGTACCTGAAAAAGGACGCGCTGATAAGCGTGATTACGACAACATATAACAGATCCGGGCAGGTCAAGGATTCAATTGAATGTATCCTGAGGCAGAGTTATCAGTATTTTGAATATATAATAGTCGATGACTGCTCTACCGATGACACTGAAAGAGTTGTAAAGTCCATCGATGATCCAAGAATCAGATATTTTAAAAATGAAAAGAACAGGGGACTATGCTATTCCAGGAATGTTGGCATAAAAGAAGCCGGTGGAAGACTTATTATGTGCCAGGATGATGATGATTTTTGCAGGCTGGATAAGCTGGAGAAGACAATAAATGTTTTTGTGTCCCTTTCCGAAGAATATGGAATGGTCTATTGTGAGTCAATTAATCATTCAAGGCGCCTTTCGGGAATTACTGATATTCCAGCGATTATCATTCCTGACAGAAGTATGCCTGATGTAAGAAAAAAAGGATATATTTTCCCTGCTCTTTTATCCAAGAACTTTATCACCGCCACGGCTGCCATGATGCGTAAGGATTGCATGGAGAAGGTGGGCCTATATGATGAGAGCCTTTTTGGCTATGAGGACTGGGATATATATCTTAGGATAGCAAAGGAATATGAAGCGGCATTTATAAGAGAACCTTTGTATGACTATTATCAGCGCAGCGGAACACTTATTTCCAAAAAAGATGATGAACATCGAAGGAAGATCATAACAGCCCTTTATGATATTGATAAGAAGTTTGTTGAGGACAGGAAAAGATATAACATAGAAACCTCATTTAAAATTGTGGAACAGTGATACGTTTTGTAGGAGACGGTGGCTATGAAAAAGGTCAGTGTGATAGTAGGTGCTTACAATGCTCGGGATACTTTGGCAAGGTGCCTGACTACCCTTGTTCATCAAACCCTTGAAGATATTGAGATAATAGTTGTAAATGATGCATCCCAGGATGATACCTGGGAAATAATGGAAAGATGCAGAAGCCAGTTTCCGGACAAAGTAATTACTGTGAATAATGAGCAGAATATGGGATGTGGCGGAGCCAAGGATTCAGGGCTTGATGTTGCATCAGGAGAGTATATAGGTTTTTGCGATGCTGATGATTTCTGCGCCACTAATATGTATGAACTCCTATATGCAAGGGCAAAGGAAATGGACGCAGATATCGTGGACTGCGGTTTTTTTGCCGAACAGGCCAATGCATCAACTATAACAACTCAGGAGGAGGCCGAGGGTATTCTTGATGATGATAAGAGAAAAATGCTGATACTCAGAGGCGGTTATCTGTGTACCAAGCTTTTCAGACGGGAATTGTTTAATGATCCCCCGGTAAGATTGCGTAAGCATGTGAGAGCTTTGGATGACAATGATGTGCTGAAATATATGTATCTTCATGCAAATAATATCTGGACAGTAAGGGAGGTGCTTTATAATTACAGCGATGCTCCCGGTTCTCTGACAAAGATCATGGACGTTGATAAGTACTTTGACAGTATCTATGGAGTAATGGAAGGAACTTACGAAAGATGCCATGAGCTCCCTACATATGAAGCAGCCAGGCTGATAATAGAATATGCACAGCTGGTATGGTATTCCTATGGCATTAATCGCTGTATTTATGATCAGATTGTTAAGTATGGCGTGGGCGAATCGAAAATCAGCCTGTATTTTGAAGAGGTTGACGTGGATATAGAGGAAATGCTGGTAAAACTGGCGCAATTAAAGAAGAAGGTTATCTCATTGGATTATAAGGATAACCCGGAAGTTCAGGAAAGAATTTCTCCTATTGATATAAAGATCATGCAGGAATGTGACAGGAGGTACGAGATATAAATGTCAGATTTAAGCATTACATGGAATATGACAAACGAGGGTGATTACACTTTGGCAGGACCGACAGGATTTCCCATGCTTTATATCGGGAGGGGAAGTTATACCAGTGACCTGGATATCAGATCCCAGGCGGTAACCACAAACGGATTAAATGAGGTTCATCTTATCTATGTCGGCAGGTATGTATCGATCGGTGATAGCTTCAAGATACTATGTAATATGAATCATGATTATCGATCTGTATATATGGGGGTGATCATTGATTATGCTGATGACTTAGAAGATAAGGATTACAGAAAAAGAGTAGGCCAGGCCCACGGATTTTTAAGGGAAAAGGGAATGGTGGTTATTGGCAATGATGTCTGGATTGGCAATAACGTGACAGTCATTTCAGATGTTATAATTGGAAATGGTGCCGTGATTGGGGCTGGAAGCGTGGTTACAAAGGATATTCCTCCTTATACCATTTGGGCAGGGAATCCTGCAGTAATGGTGGGAAGCAGATTTGATCCGGATACAATCAGGAAATTTCAGGATATTTCCTGGTGGGAATTTTCAAGGGAAAAGCTCATAGATATAAAAGAAGATATGCAAGGCGATCCACAGGCATTTGTAAGCAAGTACTGGAATATGGATATGCCTGTAGCAGCTGCCAAAGATAATGATCCTTTAGTCTATGCAGCATTTGTTGATATAGAATCGGATTATTCGACTTTCGGAGGAATAGTTGAAAAATTCATAGGACAGTTTGATGAGGGTGAAGCAAAACTGATATTGTGCTATAGGGCAGACTCTGATATTGAATCAGAGCTTGCAAAATCGCTCACAGAAATGCTCGAAAATACACCTTCAAGCCAAAATATAGTTTTGAAGGGCATAACTGAAGAAGAAACAGAGGAAATAATTGCTTCTGCTGATTATTTCATTTTGGGACGTGATCAGAAAAACATTGTAAGGATCAGTTATGCGTTCAAGCATGGAACAAAAATCCTTTCCGGAGTAAATGAACCAATGGGATGGAACTAGAAAAGTTTTTGCTTGCAGTATTCAACAAATTTTACAGTGTCTGAATTGAAAGCGGCTTTTTCTGATGCAATCATCTGCCTGTAGCTTTCAAATTGTGCCTGATGCTCTGCAAAGTTATCGCAGATATCATGGAGAAGAGCATCTATTTCTTCCAGGCTGTCAGCGGGAGATTCAAACTTATAGCGTTCAGGAATGGGGACGTCACCTTCAAAGGCGGCGGCTCCTTTTTTGTTGGTTATTACGCAGCATCCATCGGCAGCAGCCTCCCTTGGAATACGGTCTTTTCCCGGGTGATTGCCGAAATCTACGTAGATCTTACCTGCTTCCATCATAAGAACCATGTGAGGAATATCAAGGTTTATAAGAGGGACCCATTTTAGCCAGGATGCTTTTTCCAATAATGCTTTTATTTCCTCATAGCCTTTGGCTGGGTTGTAGAGGCCGATATTTTCTCTGAACTGTGCAGGATAGATAAACTTGCCGTGCTGATCGTTTATATAATCTGAGAGATGCAGCCCCTTTGCGCCGGGGATTTTTTTCTCAACATAGTCTTTGGAATAATAGGATTGGTATAGGTGCAGCACAACATTATCCCTGATGAAGGGAAGATTGGCCTCTTTAGTGGATATTACATAATTGTCAACACTCATCCACCAAAGAACTTTTTTGGCATTGGGATAGTAGGGCATACTGAGAGTGAGGCCTTCCGGAAAAACAATCAAACTGTCAGCAGTATTAAGCTTTGAAGACCCTATAATATGCCTGGTTTCATAAACCTCATAAGCATCAGGGGCAGGAACGTCAATTCCCAGAGCCTTATCAAAGGGCGCATTTATATCTACATAGCACATATAGGCAGGAACATCAGTCAGAGTATTTATGGCATGGCAAAGCTGATGGGACAATTCAGCACCACCGCTTTTATGATTTTGAGGAGCTAAGATATAAATATTCAACTGCAATCTCCTTTCTCCTGCTATTGTTCTTATATTGGGGCATACCCATCGCCATATTTGAATTTGCCGTCTTTGTATTCGCCCATTGCACCGCTTTCCAGAATAGAAATATAGAACTGCTCGGGAGTGAGCTTTTCTCTGTACCTTGGGTCTCTAAAAAGCTTTGTAAGGATTTCTTCGGTCTCCTGATATTTTTCAAAAGTTGCTGCATCATAGCTTATTGCAAGCCAATCAATATCTTCCTGGGTCAGATCAGAGATATCAACGAAGAAGTTAAGGTTTCTAAAGGATTTCCAAAACCTCAGCATATATTTCGATTGATGCTTCATGGCAACCCATGTTCCAAAGGTCTCAAATTCTGAAAAACCTACAAACAGGTTATCCGCACCAACTGCGGACATTATCTTTTCGTAGAACTGACTTCCTTTGAAGTTTGTTTTTTCAATTTCATCAAGCATTTCTTTCATAAGTTCACAATTGAACAGCATATGCTCTGATATAAATGATTTTTCAATTATTTTGCTGAAACCGAAGAGCCTATTAATGGTGACAAAATAGCTGTTCTGCAGCTCAAACTTAACATCGAAATAGGGCTTGCCGCTTTCACTGAACATGTTTATCTCACGAATAGGAAGAGTGTCAGAATCCCAACATAGGTAGTACTCTTCAGGACAGACTCGTGCATATGCCATCTTTAGAAACTGCTGATAGTACCAATTAACAGAGGATGGGTTTTTGCTTAAGTTTTGGGATACCAGTTCATCATATATTGTTTTGACGGGAGTAAAAGGGACAAGAGAACCTTCTGCAACGAACTCGATTATATTATTTCCAAATACATTCTCGGCGCTGTCTTTTTCCACATATTCCCGTAGTGATTCCGGACCAATAAAAACTATTTTGCTGATAGGCAATAGTTTAAAGAATGTGAGAAAAAAGCCGTGAGAACGCAGATAATCCGGTACTATGGTGGGGATAATGCAAGGATACAGAGCTTTAGATTCGCTGTTGTCTGCCATAGGAGCCTCCATAACTATTGATTGCAAAAGGTATCTATGAATACATTATACCAAATCAAGAAGATTAATGTGTTAAAATAAGTATATAGAGAACAGTAACAGTCAAAGAAGCGAATATGATACGTATTTGAGGGACAAATGAAGAAAGTAAGCGTAGTAATCCCGGCATATAACAGTCATGACACTCTTGCCAGATGCCTTGGAAGCCTGGTAAATCAGACACTTCAGGATATCGAGGTCATCGTGGTCAACGATGCGTCAAAGGACGATACCATAGAGATCTGCAGGCGCTGCGAGGCACAGTTTCCTGATAAGGTTGTTGTTATAGATAGCAAGGAAAACCTTGGATGCGGCGGAGCCAGAAGCCTTGGCCTTGATGCGGCCACCGGAGAGTATATAGGAATGGCGGATGCAGATGACTATGTGGCACCAACTATGTATGAGAAGCTGTACGAAAGGGCTATGGAGACCCGAGCAGATATTGTGGACTCCGGGTTTTATCGTGAGGCTGCTGATAAGGCGCAGCTCCTTACGGGAGATGACTTGACCGGGAAGCTTGATGATGAGAAGAGATCAAGGCTGATTTCCGGAGGCGGATATCTGGTAACCAAGATATTTAGAAGAGAGCTCTTTAACGACCCTGTTGTGCGAATGCAGAAGAATATGGCAGCACTGGAGGATCTGGAGATATTTATTTATATGTTTCTGCGGGCTGAGAGTATTTCCACG
>JAILMY010000200.1 GCA_024692165.1 Butyrivibrio sp.
TGATGGAATATATGCAATGTAAATAAGGATATTTAATCATTCAACCCAAGGTAGAATAAACTAAAAATACTCTCGATTGTATCATACATAATCTGTGCCTATAATCTGATTATAGAAAAGAAATGGCCATTCCTTAATAAATTAATTCAACGCCAGGTTGAGAAAGGATTTTATGATAGGCAAACAGATTAAGTATTTTAGATTACAGAAGCAGGCAAAGCAGGAAGAACTTGCTGAGTATCTGGGGGTGTCATATCAAGCGGTTTCCAAGTGGGAGACTGGCTCAAGTGCTCCGGATATCTCCTTACTTCCAAAACTTGCAATATTCTTTGGAGTAAGTATCGATGAGCTTTTTGAGCTTCCATACGAAGAACAGATGCAGCGCATCGAGAACATGATCTTTAACGAGAGAAGAATTCATCCCGATACATTCAGGCAGGCAATCAGCTTTCTGGAAGATAGACTTAAACAGGATCCAAAAGATATACGAGCCCTTGGAAACCTTGCAAGCATATACAACCACAGAGCACATAGCGATCACGAACTGGCTTCGGACTACGCACAGAAAGTATTGGAGATGGATCCGGATGACAAGGGCGGATGGGTTGACTTCCTCGAAGCCAACGGCGGTGTCTGCGGAGATGAGTGGTATGATAACCATTTTGAAGTGATTCGTTTCTTTAAAGAACTGTTGGAAAAATACCCGGGAAATTACCGCTGTCTCTACGCTCTTTTGGAAAATATGATTGCGGATGGCAGATATGATGAGGCAGTTCCGTATATTGAACAGATGAAGAAAGCCAGAAAGAATCATCAGTATCTCTTGTACACAGGTGATGTGGCATTTGGTAAAGGCCGCTTGGAAGAGGCAAAAGATATCTGGGAAAAAATGGTAAAAGAGTTTCCCGATGAGTGGCAGGTATTTTGTGATTTAGGAGATGGATATGCCAAACTTGGCATGTATGATAAGGCCTTGGAAGCTTACGAAAAGTCTTTTTATATGCAGGAAAAGCCCAGGATTGCTGAGGGACTTTGCTCAATGGCGCAGCTCCATGAATCACACAAGGAATACGATAAGGCTATCAAGGACTATCAGAGATTGATCGAAAACCTCAAGGAAGACTATGATGTTACCGAAGGTGAGCAGGTGGACCGATATGTCAGAGAGATTGCCAGGCTGAAGGGAATTAGACGATAAGGAGAAAAGACAGGGTACCGGCTCCTGAATTATCTCATCAATACCGGTTGTGAACCTTTTCGGCAAAGCACATCATGTCTTTTACTTCTATCCTGGTTCCGTCGTCAAGAACTGCGACGCCGCTCATCCTGCCAAAAACCTGGTGCTGGTCAGATACAATAACCCCATAGTTGAGGCATGCCGCTCTGTCCAGTACCGGAACAAAGTCCATCTCAAACCTCTTGTCAGAGGATGTGAATTTCCACGGATCCATATAGGATGACGATGGAATATGAAATTCGATATCATCAAGTTTGTGCACCTTGCCGTTGTAGAATATCACGTTTTCTGTGGCGGCTTTGGTGTTTCCAAATCCATATCCAATATTAAATCCAAATGTATTTCCGTCTATGTCCTTGTTGCCGGATCCCCAGTTCCAGGTATTATCATAGGTCCACACACCTCTCCCCCAGTCCAGGGTTCCGAAAGCGCATTCAGGATCAAACACATATTTTTTTCCATCAAATTCCATAAACCCGGAAGCTCTCATGGAGTTTATCTTTTGATTATAGTAAAAACAGTGCTTTTTATCCCAAGGCGTTGCTATAACCATAGTATCCATATCGGGTTGCATGAGGTAAATATCGCATTTAAAGGGCTTTCCATCCTTGAAGTTTTCAAAGTTGCAGGTGATATGTCTTTTACCATCCAGAACTTCAAACTTCATTTTAAGCCTGCCATCCTCATAGCTTGTAACACCGCTTTCTGAGGATGAAGGGAGACTTAACTTTCCCATGGGAAAAGCATTTAATACTGTTCCCGTGTGCTCCCATGGCTTTTCTCCAAATTCAAGAAGTGATACCGACTGAAGGCCAATATAACCATCATCCGATATGGTGAAAGCTCCGGCAAAATCATCGCAAAGTACAAGATAGTAGTCCCACTCCTTGATTCGCCATTTTGGAGCTTTGATCATGTTCCTGTCATAGGTTTGAACCAGATTTCTGGACCATCCGGGCTCAAGCAGCTCGCCGCTTTCATCCAGTAACATGTGCTTACCGACAACTTCATGATTTCTTCCCATTTTTTACCCCCCATGATATAGAAACAATCGATTATTCCTGATTCCATGATATCACTTTATGAATCGCAACTGAATAAACGTGGTACAATCAAATGGATAAAAATAATCGCAATAAAAAAGAAGGTACCCATATGTATGACGAGATAATGATACAAGAAGTAGTCGAAAATCAGCGAAAATTCTTCCGCACCGGGAAAACCTTAAATGTAGATTTCAGAATAGCAAAACTAAAAGCCTTGAAAGCTGCTGTTTTGGAAAACAGGCAGGAACTTGAAAAGGCGCTTGGCGAGGATCTTGGAAGACATCCTCTCGAAGCCTATTTTTGTGACATTGGAAGTCTCGTCCTTGAGATCAATGAGACCATTAAAGGGCTAAAACGCTGGGCTAAGCCGGAAACACACTTCAGTGGTCTTCACTGTTTTCCAAGTCTTGTTACCAAGGTCTACAAGATGCCCTATGGTGTGTCGCTCATAATCAGCCCTTTCAATTTTCCTATTATTTTGTCCCTTGGGGTACTGACTGCAAGCATAGCAGGTGGAAATACAGCTGTCATAAAGGTAAGTTCAAAATCCCCAAGCTGCAGCGCCATCACGAAAAAGATCATCAGCAAAACTTTTTTTCCGGAGTACGTGACAGTCATTGGCGGAGGGCATGATGTGGCGGATATGTGTCTTAGACAGCGCTTTGACAAGATCTTTTATACCGGCTCCCCTAGAGTTGGAGTTCACGTTCTTGAGGAAGCAGCCAAAAACCTTACTCCCACAGCGCTGGAGCTTGGCGGAGAGACAGGCAACTGGTGCATAATAAGGAAAGATGCCGACCTTAAAGACGCTGCCAGAAAGGTAGCCTTTTTCAAGATACTAAACAGTGGCCAGATCTGCATCAATGAAGTCTGCCTGCACATGATGGTTAAAGGAGTCCCATTCAACGGAGTAGGTCATTCGGGTATGGGGGCTTACCACGGAAAATGGGGATTTATGGAGTTTACACATCCCCAGACTGTCCTTATAGGTTCTTCCAGATTTAATCTTTCTATGCGCGAGCACCCTTACAATATGGGCTGGAAGAGAACTATGATAAACTTCTTTGAAAAATAAAGACGGTACTTCATTCAGTATCAATTCACTAATTACAATGAAAAAGGAGCCTGTGAAGGCTCCTTACTCATAGTGTATTTAGTTAGCAGCTGTCTCAGTTGTTTCTTCTGTTTCTGTAGCGGCTGCTTCAGTTGTGCTATCCTCTGCAACAGTTGTGTCTTCTGTAACTTCAGTAGTGGCCTCTGTAGCGGCTGCGGTTTCAGCAGCGGCATTGGTAGCGTTGACTCTGTTCCATATGATAGAACCTGCAATTGTAGCGACGATTGCTACGCAAGCAACAATGCTGGTAATCTTGATGATCTTGTTTCTCTTTTTCTGCTTGGCAATTCTCTCTTTACGCTCTGATTTTTCTTTCTTGTAAGCGTCGATTTTCTCCTGACTCATGTTAACATCCCCATTTCTTTGATATTATTGATATAGAATTGCGAGAGTTTCGAATAAACGAAGCAGTTCGTATATCATTACTAATATAACACTATATACCTTAAATGTGACTAAATTATTATCAAAAAAGGGAATTTTGAAATGAAATATTACTTTGCTCCAATGGAGGGGATCACACTATATCCCCTAAGGAATACCCATCGCAGAATGTTCGGCGACTGTATCGATAAATACTACACCCCGTTCCTCACAGCCCATCACAATCTCCATTTTAAGAAGAGGGAAAAGAAGGATGCCATGCCTGAAAACATTGACACACAGGCTTTTAGCGACTACGCCCATCAGATCGTTCCTCAGATCATGGCAAACAAGGCAGAGACCTTCACCTGGGCGGCAAAAGAAATGGCGGCGCTTGGATACAAAGAGGTTAACCTTAACCTTGGCTGTCCTGCCGCAACTGTGACTAATTCTCACAAGGGTTCCGGACTTTTGCAGGATACGGATTATTTAGATCACCTTTTGGACGGGATATTTACGCAGCTTCAAAGCGAGAATCTTGATATTTCTCTTAAGACAAGACTTGGATTTTCCGGTGAGAGCAAAGCGGAAGACCTCATGAAGATATATGCCCGTTATCCGGTAAAAGAGCTGACGATCCACGCCAGAGTCCGCGAAGACTTCTACAAGGGCGAGCCCAGGCTTAGTGCCTTCGACACCGCGGTGCAGATCTACAGGGAAAACGGCGGCAAGGCAGACATCTGCTACAACGGAAATGCTGAAGCGGTGGATGCCGGTCTCAAAGCTCTCAGGTGCTACAGTGATATCTCCGCCATAATGCTAGGCCGCGGCCTTTTATCAAACCCGGCTCTGGCAAGAGAACTGGACGGAGGACCAAAGCTGACAGCTGTAGAGCTCAAAGAGTACCTAAGTATCCTCTACGCCGGCTACGAAACTTACATCCCGGAGGAGCGCAACGTGATCTTCAAGCTTCTGGAGCACTGGGCCTTCCTGGATCACCACTTCGAAAACTCCGAGAAGTACATCAAGGCCATTCGCAAAGCCCGTAGCAAAGGAGAGTACGCCGCCGCCGTCAACAATATCTTTTCATCATGTAAGTTCATATAGAAACAGAAAAAGGACAACCAAGGTCTGTCATGAGTAACACGAAAGACATCAGTTGTCCTTTAATTTTTTTGTAAATTACTTCTGCATGCTGATACGGCTGCCTGCAGGAACGGACGATGTAATGAATGCATTAGCGCCGATAACGGAGTCTGCACCGATAACGGTTTCACCACCAAGGATAGAAGCTCCGGCATAAATTGTAACGTTGTTCTCAATTGTAGGATGTCTCTTAACACCCTTGAGGGACTGACCGCCGCGGGTTGAGAGACCGCCGATTGTAACGCCCTGGTAGATCTTGACGTGATCACCTATGATGGAAGTCTCGCCGATAACAATGCCTGTACCATGGTCGATCATGAGGTACTTGCCGATGGTTGCGCCGGGATGAATATCAATTCCTGTGCGGCTGTGGGCGTACTCAGTCATCATTCGCGGGATGAGCGGAACCTTAAGAAGGTAAAGCTCATGGGCAATTCTACTAATTGAGGTAGCAAGCAGGCCCGGATAGGAGAGGATGATCTCCCCCTTGCTGTAAGCGGCCGGATCCCCTTCGTAGCAGGCCTGAAGGTCAGTATCAAGATATTCCCTTATTTTGGGAAGCTTTTTAAAGAATTCGTGGGTGATGCGTCTTGCACCGCAGTCCAATGTCTCATCCGATGCATTTATATAATCCGGATGATGATGGAATGCTATGGCAATTTGCTTCTGCATGTTGTAGATAACATCCTCGATAACTATAGCAATACGGTTATTGTCATTATAGCTCTTGTAGATCTTATCCCTTGAGTATCCGGGATAAATGATACGAAGGAGCTTTATCACAATATCTTTTACCGCATCTCTGTCAGGCTGGTTTAATACGTCAAGCTGGTCAATATCCCTGCCATTGCGATAGTCGGAAAGAATCAGATCTACGATGTTTCGGATTTCATTCTTGAGTTCTTCGTCGCTAGTTCTGCTTTTCTGTGCCATTTTTGCTTCCTACCTTATCTTTTTAGCTTTTTTACATTATACAATCAATACTAATAGGATAAAAGAAAAATCTATTCACCTCTTAATATTATTATGAAAATGTCCGATAAAGAAAATAGCAAATATTATATTGTTCTTTAGCAAAGGGATTGCACTTAGGTACACGGACGTACAAAGAGACTTGCAATACTTAATTAGGAAGTCATACATGATTTTGGAGGTACGTGTCTTATGATGAGATCACTTTGGTCCGCTGTTTCCGGCCTTAATACTCACCAGATGGAAATGGATGTCATAGGAAATAATATATCGAACGTAAATACCACAGCCTTTAAAGCATCAGCTACAGGCTTTCAGGATGTGCTTTATCAGACCATAAAAAACGGTGGTGCGGCTACTCCGAACAGAGCATCCACCAATACTGATCAGGTGGGACTTGGTGCTAAGATGGGTTCTATCATGGTTAACATCGCAAAGCAGGGCTCAGCCGTTATGACCAACAACGTAATGGACCTGATGATCAACGGAGATTCCTTCTTTGTTATCAGTCCTGACAGCACAAACATTAACTATAGCCGCGATGGCTCTTTTACCATTGATGCCCAAGGCGATCTGGTTACACAGAACAACGGCTACTATGTAATGGGCGTAATGGGTGATGGCGGAGTTGCTGATGGAGCGGCGGTTACTAAGATCAGAGTAATCGACAGAGTTGCAATGCCAGATAGAAACGATCCTACAGTCACAAGAGAAGTTGATTTTATGCCCGGTTCACCTACTACATCAGCCTACATGAAGGGCAATCTGGACAGTGATGATGCTTCTTTAAAGGAGGGAAAGGGTCTTAAGCTCGAGATCTACGGCGACGATGGACAGCGCTATACATTGAAATTCACAGCTACCAATGCGGGAGATGATGATATCAGCACCTTCAATCTGACGCTTTCACAGGTACTTGATTCAAATGGAAAAATAGTTGGTTCAAAGGCGGCAGATCCAATTGAACTTGTTTATGATAAGCACAACGGCAGGCTTCTGACTAACCAGACAGTTCAGGTAACAGTTCAGGGAGATGAAGGTGCCATCGGATCTTTCGAGCTGGATCTTTCAAACACAACTAACTACGCAAGTTCTTTATCCAATCATTCATCTACAATCTATGCCTACAGAGGAAACACTGAGGGTCTTAATACCGGCTATCCTGATGGAGAGCTTACAGGTATTTCCTTCGGAGATGATGGTTCAGTCTATGGAAGATATTCAAACGGACAGACCATTAAAAAGGCTCAGATTGCAGTTGCTGAATTTGCAAATGCCATGGGCCTTGAGCAGGTGGGAGATAACCTCTATGCCGAGTCTCTTAACTCCGGCACAGCGCAGATCATGGATATCACCAGAAACGGCGGCTATATGAACAGTGGCTACCTGGAAGGCAGTAACGTGGATCTGGCAAAAGAGTTTACGGACATGATCACCACACAGCGTGGTTTCCAGGCCAACAGCCGCGTCATTACTACATCTGATGAGATGCTGCAGGTACTGAAGGGGCTGAAGAGATAAAGGAAAATCCTGTAAATCCTGATATAAATCAGTAAAACATGGAAACCGACAATTAATTTATTTATTAATGAAATTTTGATACATAGAGCTGGAGCGATTCCAGCTCTTTTTTGTCGGGAAACTGTGAATTTATTGTGAAAAAGTAGTTGTTTTTTATTTATCAAAGTAGTATATTTTGATTGCTGAGAGAAAGAAATAATCTTAGCTTAAACAAAATAAATTTAATTTCGATTTAAGCAATATTAACTAAGATTCATAACGTAATTAGAGGGGCAAAGCCATCGAAAGATGGTGACGCAAAGCTATAGGGTCTTAACACTTATTGTGAAAGACAGCCAGTTGCTAGTACTGAAAGGTACTATGAGATTGGCCGAGCTGAGAGTTAGTTATTCAGACGGCTATTTTTTTCGGAAAATTATAGTACAAGGTAGTTCATGGATGAACGACCGATGTTGGTAATGTCGGTTTTTACAAGGAACTTTTTTCACGAAACAGCTGGGACACAAGCTTTGCAAGCCTGAATTTTTGATAGGGCATTTTGCGGAGACTGGGTAGTCTCGAGCAAGGTGCCTGTTTTTTATGCGCAGAACATAAAGAGGAGTTATGGCAGACAAGAATCTTAAAAAGCTCAGCCGAGCAGAACTTCTGGAGATGATGATCGCTTTTTCAGAGGAAGCAGAGGCTGCTAGACGACATGAAACTGAATTAAGAGAAGATCTTGAAAGAGAAAAGCTGCAACTCCAGCGTGAAATGGCTGAGGAAAGAGCAAGCATGCTCAAGAGCTTTGACGATGAGAAGGCTGAGATGCGAGCTAAATTCAGCGAGCAGAAAGCTCAGATGCAGGCCAAGTTCGACAAGGACATAAATGGCCTGAAGGCAAGGCTTGAGAGAGAAAAGGCTGAAATGCAGCAGCAGGTGGACGATGCTTTATCCAAGATAGAGAACTCCCAGTCCCTTGCAGAAGCTTCCATCAAGCTTGGAGGAATCATGGAGGCCGGTCAGAAAGCGGCTGATCTCTATGTTGAAACTCTCAAGAAGAATGCTGAAAAAGAGTACAAATCCCTCATGCAGGAAATTGAGGATAGTAAGGCCCGCCTCAGGATCGCTGAAGAGCAGCAGATGATGGCAATCTCCCGTATGACAGAGCTTCCTAAAAAGGAAGAGACAACAGAGGATGAGAATGCCAAAGAGATAAAGAAGACTAAGAAGGCAGCAACAACCAAGAAGACAACAGCTGCCAGAAAGAAAGCAGAGCCCAAAGAGGAAAAAACACCTAAGAAGACCACAAGAACAAGTGCTAAGAAAGCTGAGAAGACAGAGGAAACAGTAGAAACAGCAGAAACACCTAAGAAGCGCGCAAGAAAGAAAAAAGATGAGTGAAACCCAGATCAGAAAGCCCACGTTGGATGAGCTGAAAAAGGAGCTCAAGAGGGTTAACAATAAAAAAGAATATCGAAAAGTTCTTAGAAATTCACTTATTGTAGTTGTGGTGGTGGCTGCCCTGGCAGTTTTGGTATCCAGCTTTTTTGTAACAGTACTTAAGGTTACAGGAGATTCAATGTCACCCACCATGGCCACCAGCGATATCGTTGTAGCACAGAATGCAAGCGAATTTGAACCCGGCGATCTGATGGCTTTCTACTATAATAATAAGGTTCTGGTAAAAAGAGTTCTGGGCTCTCCGGGAGACTGGATAAACATTGATGAAGATGGAATAGTTTCCATTAACGGAGTAGTTATTGAAGAGGCTTATGTTTCAGACAGAAGCTTAGAACCAACAGATATATCTTTTCCATATCAGGTCCCTGAGAACAGATTCTTTGTTCTGGGAGATCACAGAAGTGTATCAATCGATTCAAGATCAACGGTTGTAGGCTGTGTGACAAGAGAACAGCTCATTGGAAAAGTGGTTTTCAGAGTCTTCCCATTTAATAAATTTGGAAGTCTGAATTAAGAAAAATAAGAAATAAAAAGAAAGTATGGTAGAGGTAGTAGGGTATGCGCACGAATAACGAAAATCGCGCGGAAAAGTACATAAGAAATCATGAGAGATTCAAGAAGTGGGTTGCATTTGCACTTTGCTTATCTCTCATCACAGGAACAATCACTTTGTACATTCTCAATAAGCCGGCAACAGCCATGACTGAGGAGGGAGCAAAGCAGATAGGAATTGTTCTTGAGACTGCTGATTCCGATTGGGAAAACGGCATGATCGAGGAGATGAACAACTCCGATGGGGAGGAAGATGTTCAGGTTTCTGAGGATACGGAGTACAGCGAAAATACTGAGGAGGATTTGGAGGAGTGGCTCAACATAATAGATGGTGAGACTCAGCCTTCTGAATCAGAAGAGGAAGAATCAGAGGAATCCCAGTCAGAAGAAGGGGAAGAGGACGCGGCAAATGAAGCTTCATCTGATGAGGACGCGGCAAATGAAGCTTCATCTGATGAGGAAGCGGCAACTGAGGCATCTTCAGAGGACGAATCCGCTGATGAGGCTTCATCCCTTGAATCTTCAGTTGAAGAACAGGAAAAAAAGAGTGCTTCTGTCAAAGAACTTAAAAGCGATGTTGTGATCACCGTTTTATATGAAGACATTCAGGGAAAGTCCATCGAGGAATCAAAGGAACTGAATGTATCTGAGTCCTTCAATCTTGCAGAGGAAGCAAAGACTATCGAGGGCTACCGCTTCAGCAAAGGTACAATCGGTGAGGCACAGATCACAGAGCTTACCAAGAAGACAAAGCAGGAAACTGTGTCAGTTTCAGATACAGAATCCGGAGAAGATGCTGAAGATGCCACTGAAGTAGATGAGGAGAGCACCGACAGCGCAGCTTCAGAATCTGAGGCTGAGTCCGAGCTTGAATCAGAGGAGAAGGCTGAAAGCCTTGAAAGCACTATAACCTACACTTACTACGAAGCTAAGACCCTTTCAGGGGAAACAATAGAGATTACAGAAGATGCAGATCTTCATCTTACATACTACAAGGCAAACACCAAGACAGAGTTTGCGTTTGACGGCAATAAAAAGGTTTCTGTAAAGGCTGTTTTATCAGATCCATCATCACTCCCTGAGGGAGTTGAGCTGGTGGTTTCAGAGATCACTTCTGAGACAAACGGATACAACTACGATGCTTATATGAAGGCACTTAATGATAACGCCGAGAGCATTGCTGATGATGCAGGCTTTGAAGGAATCGCTCAGTACACAGATGACAATACTCTTATGTACGACATCGCCTTCATGTTTGAGGGAAAAGAGTATGAGCCTGCCGAAGGTACAGTAAACATCAGTATCGAGTTCAAGGATAATCAGTTAACTAATGACCTTGCAGCTGCTTCAGAGGAAGAGATCACAGTTGTGCATCTTCCACTTAAGACAGAGGTTATGGAAGCTCCTGAGATTTCAAGTACTCAGGAAGCTACAGATATCACAGCTGCTGATATCGAAGTAAAGACCCTTGTAGATGCTTCCGCAGAGGTGGGTGGAACAGAGAAGATTGAGTTCAGCGAAGAGAGCTTTTCAATTTTTGCTGTAACAAAGTATCAGAAGCATGATCCGGGTTCAGACAATTTCAAGTCAGTTCTTGGAGATGCAATCAACTTTGGAATCACTGCAGATGTTCTTGGCCTTCGTGAGTCAGAATCAAACTTTGCTGTAAAAGAGCTTTATGCTATCGAGCAGCAGTATGGTAACGATCTGACAAATCCTGCTGAGCAGACCTTTATGGCAGGAACAGTATCAGGAAACGTACGAATTAAGGGATATCCTGCATACTTCATCGTTCCTGGGCAATACGCATGGGGCATTAAGCACATGTCAGGTGCTGATTACCTGAAGTTTGATGTTGCCTACAGCACAAGCGATATCAATCAGGATGTGGATGACATGCTTACATATGTAAGAACTGCATCTGCAGATCTTGCTTCAAGAACCGATAACGCAAGTCTTCAGGTTTACTATGAAGGAGCAACACCTAAGTATTATGTAAATACTACAGGTTACGCAGCAGGTACTTACTACATTACACTGAATGATTTTGACATGAGATATAAGCTTGGCGGCGATGGCGCCCTCAAGATATTCAAAAACTCAAATCAGACGATTGTATTTAATGTAAAAGCATCATCAGATATAAACCTTCATAAATATCAGGTAAGTACTGACCGCGGCCAGCTTTTAGATGGAGCAACACTTGCTAACTCCAATAACTATTCAAGCGTAGCCCAGTCAATAATCTGGAACTTTGTAAATACAAAGAATGTAACAACATCAGGTTCAGTTGCCGGAGTATTCATTTCAGGAAGAAATGATGCCAGGTTTATAAATGCTTCAACCTCTGCAGGATGGCTTGCTTTCCATGATGTATATATCAGCAGCGGTGAGTGGCACAATACCTACAATGATGTTAAGCAGATAAGCGGAACAGCACAGCTTCAGGCATACAAGAACATTGACGGCGAGTATTCAGAAATCAGCGGATTTAATTTTGCTCTTTACAGACAAAATTCCGGAGTACAAGGTGGATGGGAACAGATCGCCACAGCAAAGAACGGCTATCTTCCATTTAAGGTCAACAATACCGCTGAGCAGGAAACAACAGCAGCACACAATGTAATCTTCAGCACCATTACTTATGGTAATGATAGCGTAAAGGCAGGCCTTACAGACTCTTTTGGAAACCTGATTTACCAGTACACATCAGCAAGATCTGTGGGTGAGAGTGAAACTTTCATCTATAAGATTGTTGAGAGTGAAGGAACTACAGACACTGCAGGAAATTCTTACCATGCAGATGAAACTGTATACTACGCAAAGGTTACAGTCACTGTTCAGCTTAAGAACTACAATACAAAAACTGTTTATTACAGAGTAAGTGCTCCGGTCTATTACATGGATGAGGCATGCACTGTGCCTTGCGGAGAGAGTATTCCGACCTTCAATAATACAACAAAGTCAGGCAGCATTGGTATTTCACTTTACAAGTACTTAAATGGCGGTGATCCGGGAGATCTGACATTTAATTTCACTGTCAGAGTACTTATGAAAGATGGAACTCTTAAGACACTTACAAATTCACTTACAAATAGCGGCGCCAATATTTCTTATACCTTTGATTACAACAAAAACTATGTTGTTAATGATCATATTTATCTGGTAATAACAGAGAACGATATTACCGATAAGAATTCCGGCGCAGCGATTAAGAAGGATGACGGCTACATAGTAGTCAGGGTTGATAATCTTAACACAGACGCTCAGGAGGTTCGCTATTACAAGGCTCCTTCAACCGAGGTACATGCCCAGAGACTTGAAGATGGCAGGTATCCTGATAAGAAAGGCCATGTGGAATCCATTGCCAAGGGCGATAAGTATTACATTGCTCCTGCTGATCATGCGCAGAAGGCAGCTTTCTTTAATACAGGAAGCAGTAACCTTAGAATTCACAAGATGGTTGTCAACGATTATGGTTCAAAATTCGTAAGAGACAACACAGGATCAGCTCTTTTATCCAATGTAATGTTCCGTATCACTAACAATGCAACCGGAAATTACATAGTATTCAAAGGATTTACAGGTCATGCAGGTGATACAGGAGTAGCAGTTGAGTATGATGCTTCCAGCCACAGAGAAACAGGTAATAAGTATGTTGTTACTTACAACCAAAGTGCTCAGTGGACAATAGCAGATATTCCTGCCGGAACTTATACAGTTGATGAGGTGGCAGACGGAGTTACAATGTCCTATGATCCTGCGTCCAACTCCAGCACAGCTATAGAAGCAACAAACCTTTCCCGAGTTACAAAGTACTCTGTGACAGAGGACGACGAGGAAGTTGGAAACAACACCTGGAAGACAGGTGGTAACAACTGGAGAGCAGTATTCGCAGTTGATGTCAGCGGACTTAGCGACCAGCCACCGGTTAACGTAAAGGTTGGAAGTTCAGATATTAAAAATCCTTCACATACACAGACGGTTCAGGTATGCAATTTCTACAGCATTCCAATCGGACCGATCCAGGTAAGCAAGAACTTTGCAGGCGGTGTCTGGGATGAGAATATGCAGTTTACATTTAAGATTGAGCCAACAGGCTACTCTGCATATACTTCCGAGAGAAATTCAGTTTCACTCAGTTCCCAGCCAATGCCTACATTAACAGTGAAGAATGCTGATGGAACTTACTCTTCATCAGTGGCGGATACAGTAACTGTTTCCGGTGCCGATGCAGTAAGAAACGACGATGGTACATATACGGCAATCGCACAGTTTGAGTCAATTCCTTTCAGATATGAAGGTGATTATTACTACAAGATCACTGAGGTAAACACAGGAATCGACGGCATCATGTATGACGAGACTGTTTACTACGTAAAGCTGACAGTATCCAAGAAGTGGACATGGTTCTATAAGACTTATACCTATGACAACATGACACATCCGGCAAAATACAGGAGTAATACAACGCTTAAAGAGCATTTCTATTACCTTGGAGCGGATGTAACCTACGCAGCCGATGAGAACTTCAATGATATACTTGCTATCTGCTCACTGAACCTTGATGAGCAGCCGGATACATCTTTAGCGTACAGGAACCAGTTCACAGTAACTTACTCAGCGGGTTCTGTATATAATGTGGACTTTAACAATACCCTTACAGGTAACCTTACTGTAAGAAAGGTATGGGCTGATGCCCAGGGCACTGATATTTCAGATAAGCGCACATCACTTACTCTGGATATCTGGCAAAAGACAGCTGATTCAGAATGGACTGTTTACAGCACCATTCAGCTCTCAACCAACAACAGTTGGACACAGACAATAAGCTCTCTTCCAATTTTTGATGAGCACGGCAATCTTTATCAGTACAGTATAAAAGAGCCGGATCAGTACATGGAAACATACCTTGTAAGTTACACATATGACGGAGTTACAATCGCAGCTAACGTTCAGGATGATATAACGATCGGTGATCAGACAGTTAAAGACACCGGATACGTGATGAAGGTTGGCGCAGACGGCAAGAGCTACGGGGAAGTTGTTATTACAAACGAATCCGTTTACACCAATACACTTCCTTCTACAGGAGGTGCAGGAACAGCTCCTTATGTAGCACTGGGACTGTTCATTATCATGTTGGCTCTTGCATACAGGCTTTGGTTTAAAGCTTCTGATAATTTAAATGAAGCTTAAAACAGATGCGCATCTGCATCGGATATACATATTTAAGAAAGATACAAGATTCAAAGGAGAGGTAAAATGAAAGGATTTAAGAAGTTTTTAACAGGAATTCTTGCAGCTTCCATGATCATGGGCGCAAGCATTACAGCATTCGCATCTGAGAGTGCTTCAATCACAATCACAAATGAGAACAACAACTCAGGTGAAGTAAAGGAGATCACATATAATTATTATCAGATTTTAAAAGCTGATATTAAAGACGTATCAAACAATGGTGTTGATCAGAGCGGAACAGCAGCTTACTACGTTGAGAATGCTACACTTGCTGAAATGCTTGGAAATACAGGTCTTTTCACTGTAGCACAGTCACAGCTTGAGTCACGTTACAATGTAACAGCAAAAGAGGGTGTTACAGGTGCTCAGATCGTTGAGGCTCTCAATAAAAAGGAATTTAAGGATGCAGCTATTTCTACAGGTGAGTTTACAAACACAGAGAACGGTTCAGTACAGGAGTCAGCATCTGTAAATGTTGAGCCTGGTTACTACCTCATTGTTTCAAGCCTTGGTACTGCAGCAGCAGTTCAGACTCTTGGAAACGTAACAATCAACGAGAAGAACACATATCCTACAATCACAAAGCAGGATGACAGAGATGTTGATTGCATGTTTGATGAGATCAAGCCTATCAAGTATACAGTCGAGGTCGCAGTTCCTGCTTCAGTAGCTGAGAAGGATATTACTGTATACGACGTAGCAACAAAGGGACTTACACTCTTCCCAGAGGTTAAGGCAACAGTTGGTGACGATGATCTTGCTACATATGCATGGGGCGAAGGCGTAGCTAACGAGGATAAATCCAAGTACACATATTCTCTTACAATTCCTGCAGCAACAGTTTTAGCAAATGCCGGCAAGACTATCACTCTTACATATTATGGAATTATCAACGAGAATGCAGTTGTTCTTGTCCCTGAGAAGAACACAGCTTACCTTCAGTATGACAACTACAAGTCAGCTGAGACTGAGGAAGCTATCGTTATGACTCTTGGTTTCCAGGTTATTAAGGTTGATGGTACTGAGAATGGACCACGTCTTACAGGTGCTGAGTTCTCACTCTGGGATGCTGAGACAGCAGGAAGCCAGATCCACGTTGTATATGATGAGAATGCAGGTGCTTACCGCGTAGCAAGCAGTGAAGAGATTGCAAAGATGACAGATGAGAACGGCAATGTAAACAGCGCAAGTATCGTTGTTGATGAAAATGGTGAGGCTAAGGTTATCGGTCTTACAGATAAGACAAAGTACTTCCTTCAGGAGGATGTTGCTCCTACAGGATACAACAAGCTTGGTGCAAGACAGCAGGTTGTTATTTCTGAGACAACAGCACTTGAGAAAGTTACTGTAATCAACAACTCAGGTTCAGTTCTTCCTTCAACAGGTGGTATCGGTACAACAGTATTCTACCTCCTTGGCGGTGTACTCATCGTTGCAGGTGTAGCATACTTCATCGTTAGAAGAAAAGCTGAGGTTGAGTAATCGTCCCGGTATTGTGAAAAAGTTTTTAAGATAAAGATAAATAAGATTGAATCTTGTTTCTAGATAATAAGTAAATGAAACTGACTGTATCAGCCAAAGAGGCCTGCTTAAACTTCTGCCTGGGGAGGACAGGAGAGCAGCTTCTTTGGGGATACAGAATAAAAAAGATGAAAAATAAAAAGCTTAAAAAAATAATCCCCAACATAATATTCAGCATCATTTTTCTGGTTGGAATAAGTATATTCCTTTACCCCTCTGTGAGTAATTACGTCAACTCCAAGCATCAGAGTAAAGCGATTTCCAACTACGAAGAAGCTTTGGCTGCCATTTCTGAAGAAGATTACAGCATGATCTGGCAGGAAGCGAATGCCTATAACGAAGAGCTGGCAGAAAAGCCTTTGAACTTCACCCTGACTAATGAAGAGCTTCAGCGTTATAACAGCATTATGGATCCAACAGGAACCGGAATTATCGGTTATATTGAGATTGAGAACATTGGCGTTAATCTGCCAATATATCATGGAACAGAAGAAACTGTTCTCCAGGTAGGAATCGGACATCTTGAAGGTACGTCTTTTCCTACAGGCAGAAAAGGTACTCATGCAGTACTTTCCGGCCACAGAGGACTTCCATCCTCAAAGCTTTTTTCAGACCTTGATCAGATGATCGTAGGCGATACATTTTTACTTCATGTTTTAGACCAGACCTTTGCATATCAGATAGATCAGATAAACATTGTGCTTCCGGAGGAAACCAATGACCTTGCAATCGTCGATAACGAAGAATATGTCACGCTTGTGACCTGTACACCTTATGGTGTAAATACTCACAGGCTCCTTGTAAGAGCAAAGCGTGTTGATTATAGCGAAGAAACGAAACTTATCGTGCCGGCTGACGCATCAAGATACAGCGCCCTTGCCGTTGCTCCGTTTATCGGAGCGCCGATGTTGTTATTTGCCTTTATTCTTTACCTGGTATTAACTTCAAAGTGGTTCAGGAACAGAAAGAGCAAAAAGAGTTTATAATAAGAATTAAGTGGTGTTTGAAATGAAGAATATGAAAATTAAAAAGCGTATCATAAACTTCATATTGATGTTCTTTGTCGTGGCTATGATGGTGCCTGTAACAGCCAGTGCCAGAGGTGAGATTGATCTTTCTCAGCCCGGTGATCTGACTCTTGGTTATCACAGCCAAAAGACCGAAGGAAGCGATGAGATCGTTCCTATGGTTGGCGACAGCATCAATGTCTATAAGATTGCTGATGTTGACAGATACGGTTACTACTCAATTCCTGAGGAGTACAAGCATGTATTCCCTATCACTGATCTTAACAAGATCAAGGATCAGGAAAGCTGGAAAACTATTTATCAGTCTCTTGGCGGATACATCTACAAGAATCATATTGCTCCTTCAGCTACAGCCGTAACAGATGCAAACGGCGAGGCTCATTTCGATGACCTGGAGCTGGGAATCTACTTTGTTGGTAATCTGACAACGAAGAAGGATAAGTATCTTTACGCTTTTTCTTCATTCCTTGTAGCAGTACCTGGCCTGGATGAGAATGACGAGTGGATAAACCCTGTTTACCATGTTATTGGAACCGTAAAGTGTGAGATAACCTATGAGCCTGACATTTTAACCTATGAGATCTTAAAGAGCTGGAACGATGCAGGCTATGAGAACTACAGACCCACATCAATTCAGGTACACATCTACTGCGATGGACATGAGTATGCGGTTGTTACTTTGGATTCCGGTAATAACTGGAGATATACCTGGGAATACGAAGAGGGACATGAGTGGACCTTTGCTGAGACAGTCAGCGGAAATTATGCTTATACCACATCCCTTACAGGAAACGGAACAACCTACAGACTTACAAATACAGTAGTTCCTCCGGAAACACCTGATGAGCCGGATGAACCGGGTGAGCCATATACACCGGATGAACCTGAGCCGCCAACTCCTGAGGAGCCCGGTATTCCTGATCTTCCTACAGTACTTGGCGCGATCAGAGACCTGCCACAGGTACTTGGTGCTAGAAGACTTCCTCAGACAGGACAGCTTTGGTGGCCAATTCCGATTCTGGTTATAGCAGGAGTAGCATTTATTATCATAGGTGTTCGCAAGAACAGCAAGAATCTGTGATATTTGGTCTATTAGAAAAGGACTTCAAAGTGAAAAGAATTTCAGGATTTATTTATATCATTCTTGGTGCTGCCATGATTGTTTTAGCAGCATTTATAGTGAGAAACAACTTTAATGAATCTGCCGCGGCAGGAGCTGCTTCCGATGGGCTTTTAGATGGTGTCATCCAGCAGATTCCGGGAACTGTTCTTGAAGCTTCCGGTGATATGCCCGTGGTGGATGTTGATGGCAGAAGCTTTGTGGGAACTGTTGGTATCCCTTCTCTGAATCTTCTTTTACCGATCCAGAGCGAGTGGAGCAACGACAACGCAAAGGTTTCAGTCTGCAGATATAAGGGTTCTGTCTATGAGAATGATCTGATCATTGCAGGCCACAACTATGTTGAGCATTTTGGTAACCTCAAGGAGCTCAGCACCGGCGATGAGGTTGTTGTTACAGATATGAACGGCAGGAGCTTTTATTTCCAGGTAGCCAACATTGAGACTCTCGGAGCCTATGACGTTGACGAGATGGAAGCCGGAGAGTGGGATCTGACCCTCTTTACATGTACTATCGGTGGTCAGAACCGTGTGACTGTTCGCTGTGAAGCTACAGGTAAGGTATCAGAAACCGGAACAACACCGGATGTTCTTGATGCAGCAGAAAAGAGCAAACACATTCGTAAAAAGTAATATAAAAGGATTTCAAAGACTTTTTTGATCATGAGTTTAAGTGGTCAAAAAAGTCTTTTTCTTAAGTAATGATCATTTTATGACGATATAAAGAATATAATAATAGTTTATAGTAATAACAGAAATCTTATAGAATTTTTAGCACTCTCATGTGGACAGTGCTAATTCTAAGTACTATAATGACAGTATAAGGGAAAGTATTATTTGAAACGCGTGCGCTAGAAGATTCATCTGAGGAGCAGCAAGGGATGGTTGGCACTCATTTGAAAGCAGTTCTTTAGCAAATTCCATGGAGAGGAGATGATGCGTAGTGATTATAGTAAAAATGAATGAAACAACCGTTGAGTGCAGTATCGCAGCATCAGAGCTTCATGAGATAGGTCTTACTCCTGAGGCTGTAATAAATGGTGCCGAGAATACCACATCTTTCTTTGCCCAGCTCAATAAAGAGGTAGGGCAGCAGCTTGGCTATGACCCTGAGACTGAGGTCATGATGATGAGCAAGAACATGATGATGGATGGAAGTGTGCGCATTTTCGCCGTCAAGATGAGCAATGAGGATATTCAGAAGGCAACTGATCGCATCAGAGGCGCTGCTGAGACAATTCTTCGTACGCTGACTCAGGAACGTGTTGATGAGATCAAGAATAAAACCGGCCGTGATAAGGGCGTGGCTCTTAACGAGGTCATCACTAACGTAACAGAGACAATTAATAAGATTTACGGCAGAGATACCGAGATGGAGCATGGCTTCCACGATGGATATGCTTCCTACCAGCCTCTTAGTGAATATGCAAAATATATGATGGAGTTTGAGAGCTTTGACGAGGCTAAGCGCTTTTCAAAGGTTGTTCAGAGACTCCCGATCGTTGATTCTTCACTTTATAAGTTCAAGGATCACTACTATATGTTTGCAGGCCTTATGTCCGCTGATGAGGGTATCATCTATGAGATGAGAAGGGCAGGAGTTGAGTATTCGCAGATGCTCACAGTCAATACCGCTGAGGCAATGATCATCCAGGAGCACGGCGACTGTGTTATCGCTGAGGATGCCATTATTCATTTATCAGACCTTATGAGATAAGGATTTATTGCATGATGTTTGACGAAGTGTCAGTGTTCAATTTTTCAGGAATTTATGATGAGGAGAGCTTTTATCGAAATGATAAAGGCTCTTCGTTTTGTAATGCTGTGGTGAAGAAGTTTGATCTACGGGAAATGTCAGGCACCAACTGTATGTGCGATGATGCGGCGGTAGACAGCATCAGAAGGCTTCTATCCGATGAGAAGGTGGCAGCAGGCGGCGTGCATTTTATTGATTCCGGCAACTATCACTATATGTCAGCTCTTTTGACACAGCTGTTAAAAGAGCCTTTCTCTCTGGTGGTTCTTGATCACCATCCTGATATGCAGCCTCCAATGTTTGGAGATATCTTATCCTGCGGAGGATGGGTGCTGAAGGTTCTTGAGGAGAATGAGTTTGTCAGGGATGTGCATATCATCGGGGCTGATGAGAAGCTGGTGGCTTTGCTTGACCCTGAGGATGCATCCAAAGTGAAATTCTATGATTTTGAAAATGGCGGCGATGAGCCTGGCAGTGGAGCTGTTTCTTTTGATGTTGAAAGCTTTAAGACGGATTATCCCGTGTACCTTTCCATTGATAAGGATGTGCTTTCCCGCAAAGAGGTAGTTACCAACTGGGATCAGGGAGATATGGACTGCAGGCAGCTCTTTTTACTGGTAAAAAAGCTTATGGCACAGGGAAAGCTCCTGGGCGTTGATGTCTGTGGTGAATGTGCACCGGATCAGGAAGACTGCGATGTTGCAGCGGCCATCTCTGGCAATGATGCCTTCAACAGGCAGATATTGGAACTCTTGTTGGAAGAAGATTAAGAGGATGTGCCGTATAATGCTTGTTTCTGAGTGTCGATAAAGCGTATAATAATTATTGACACGCGATATGCGTACAGGGGGCTGTGTTATGGAGAAAAGATTCAGAGACTATTTGAAGCACTATGAGAAACTGGACTACGATGTCCTTTCCGATGAAGAAATAGCTGATGAGAAGAGCAATCTGGAGCTTAAGACCGGATTTCTTCACAGGGAAATGATGAGACTTCTGGTTATTGCCATGGGACTATTTGTGTGCGCCTGTATCTTTTTATCTACTGCTCTTTCAGGCAATGGGGTTATTGTTTATGTTCTGGCCGGTATTATGGCTCTTTTGGCTTGCTACGTTACCCTGCAGTACAGAGGCATCGGCACAGTCATAAAACAGCTTGAGGTCTATATAGACAAGCTTACTATGCTGTGATTATTTTAATTTAATAAAAGTTTATAAACAGTATATATCTTATCCTGCGGCGGAGTTCTATAATTTGAATGCAGTTGTTGTTAGAGTGTGAGGTATGTACTATGAAAAATGTGTTTAAAAAGATTTTGTCAGTAGTTTTGGTGATGGCTCTTGTGGCATCTGTTTCTCTGGCTGTGCCACCGGTTACGGCCGATGCGGCTGATGAGGTTACCATAATCGGTACGATCATCCAGACCAGGAGCTATTATATGGTCAATGGACCTGTTTGTGCCTATGGATTTTTGCCGGCGGTTTTAACTGAGGTCAAGGTTGACGGCAAGACGGTAGAGCTTACAGAGTGCGGAGCCGGAACTACAGATACATTTGGAACCAATGATCTTAGCGGATTTGTTGGAATGAAGAAGGCATACAAGGGAAAAATCTATAAGAATAAAAAGGCCGATCCATATAAGTACAGCTTTGCTCTTACGGGAGTTGAGGAGCTTCCTGCCGGAGCACAGACCGGTACCAGGGACTATATGGATGCTTATCTTCAGGGACTTGGATACACTACTGAATGCATTGAATATTCTCCGGGAGAAATGCATTTAAGCGGAAGAATGAATAATGGGACCGTAGATTTCTATTTCTACATTCATAACGGAATTTGGGGCGAGATATCTGCTGTTGTAGCTAAGCCTGATTTTACAGGAGCTGAGCTGCAGTATATGGAAAATGCCCAGGCTAGCGGCGGCTATGCAAAGGCCCAAAAGGTTGCCAAGATATTCGCCCAGTTCGCCAGCGGAGCGATCACCAAGGACGCGGCCCAGAAAGCTCTGGATTCGCTTCTTTGATAGAACTTTAAATATGTTTTTGCCAATAATCCCGGCAGCTTAAAGTGCTGTCGGGATTCCTCTTGACATAACCATGCAAACTCTGTATTATGTAATATGTCGCTTGCAGAAGTGGCGGAATGGCAGACGCGCATGGTTCAGGTCCATGTGTTGGCAACAACATGAGGGTTCAAGTCCCTTCTTCTGCACTTGAATTACAGCTCTTCATGAGAAATCATGGAGAGTTTTTTTTACAAAAAAAGAAAATTCTTTTCAAAAAATGTGTTGACATCGTTTTTGGTTTTTGATAATATAGATAAGTCGCGACAAGAGAGTTGCGACGGTTCGCGGAAGTGTCGGAATTGGCAGACGAGCAAGACTAAGGATCTTGTGATGCTTACATCGTGTGGGTTCAAGTCCCATCTTCCGCACGAAACAAAAGGATCAACTCAAATGAGTTGGTCCTTTTT
>JAILMY010000229.1 GCA_024692165.1 Butyrivibrio sp.
ACTCGTGCTTTGGCTTACCAACCTCTGCTACGATGCCCTTGAAGAATTCGATAAGCTGAAGGTTGATATCGTGAGCCTTGTAGATGGCTTCCTTCATCTTCTCCTCAGGGATCTCGTTAGCACCGGCCTCGATCATGATAACCTTCTGTCCTACAGATGCTACTGTAAGCTTGAGGTCACCTGTGTTCCACTGCTCCTGAGTAGGGTTAACAATAAGCTCTCCATCGATCATACCCATCTGTGTCATAGCGCAAGGGCCATCGAAAGGAATATCAGAAATTGAAACTGAAACTGATGCGCCGAGCATAGCAACAAGCTCAGGACGGCACTGAGGATCAACTGACATAACCATAGTCTCGATAGTTACGTCATTACGATAGTCCTTAGGGAAAAGAGGTCTCATAGGACGATCGATAACACGGCTTGTGAGGATGGCGTTCTCAGAAGGCTTACCCTCTCTCTTGTTGTATCCACCGGGGAATTTGCCTACAGCATAGAATTTCTCACCATACTCTACTGAAAGAGGGAAGAAATCAATTCCGTCTCTTGGCTTAGCTGATGCTGTAGCTGTACAGAGAACTGTTGTATCTCCATACTGCATGAAAGCACATCCGTTAGCCTGTTTGCCGACCTTGCCGATCTCAACCTTAAGTGTACGACCAGCCAGTTCCATTGAATAAGTTTTTACCATTTTTTCTCCTTTTTCTGCTCATCCGCATTCCCTGGTCCGTGGCGATTTTTTCGCCACGCTTCGGGCGCGTGTGCAGTTTTGCATAATTGATAGTTTACCATTTATATGATACTTAGTTTTCAAGGTCATAATAAAAACCACAAAATATAGCCTTTATTATAACTTTGAAGCCCAATACCATATAAACGTAGAAAAGCGGAACAGGCTGATTTGCATCAGCCTCATCCCGCCTTTTTGTTGTAATGAATTACTTTCTAAGACCAAGATCAGCGATAAGCTTACGATAAGCCTCGATGTCCTTCTTCTTAAGGTATCCAAGAAGGCTACGTCTCTGACCTACCATCTTAAGAAGTCCTCTTCTTGAGTGGTGATCCTTAGGGTTCTTCTGAAGGTGCTCGTTGAGCTCCTGAATTCTCTCTGTAAGGATAGCTACCTGAACCTCTGGTGATCCTGTGTCGCCTGCTTTTCTAGCGAACTTGTTGATAACTTCTGTCTTTTTCTCTTTTGTAATCATTTTCTTTCTCCTATTATTTCTGTGTTTCTGAATCAGCCTGTTACCAAGAACCGGTTGGAGTATCCGAATTCTGAGTAAAGGTAGTTCTGTTACCGTTACTGAATATTCTCAGCAACTAACATATATTAGCACATTTAATGTATAGTGTCAAAAGATATTTCAAATCAAAAGTCGTTAAAACAGGACGGGGTGAGGGCCCGTCCTGTTTTGGGGGTGTGGATGTCAAGGATAAGAATTACTTATCCTGATTTTCTTCATTCATTTTCTTGTAGTGATTTCTGACCATCTCTTCTGTGTTAACTCCTGCTGCCAGAAGGAGCAGAAGGAAAAGCCACCAGAAATTGAACCTGTTTGTCTCTTCTACAGGGATTCCTGCTGCAAGAGCAACGCCTTCATCTGTTATTGTAGCTTTCTTATTCTCTGTTTTTTCCTTCTTTGTATTCTTGTCAGCGACTACTTTCTTTGCAGGATCATCAGTCTTCTTTTCTGTGTCATCCTTCTTTGAATCTGAAACTGATGGAGCCTTGTATGCTCTTGCTGCTCCGAGGACCTGACCTGCAGGTGCTGTATCTGCTACTACAGGAGCTGCATTTCCGCCATCGATGTTAGCCTGTGCTACGCCGGCTGTATCTTCTACAAATGTATCAAGCTTATCACCCAGCTGATCTGAAAGCTCATCCATCATTCCCTGAATGATCTCTTTATTTCCAAGAGCTGTCTCATAGATTTCTTTAGCATCTTCATATGATTTCTTAAGCTCTGCAATCCTTGCTGTAAATGCATCGATGTCCACGAACTCATCAGCGATAAGTATTCTCTTAGTAAGGCCCTGGATTGCTTTCTGAAGTTCATCCAGTTTATTTCCTGCTGCGATAACTTCGTCATCAGCTTTCTTCGATGCTTCGAAAAGACTCGCATATGCTGCCTTAGCATCTGTAAGATTGCCGTCAGCTGCCAATGCATTTTCATAAGTTCCCTGTACTGCTGTTGCTGCTGCGGATGCCAATCCTGCAGCATTCTGGTATCCTTTAAGTTTGAAAATACTATCGATGAAGTTTTGGCATCCGAATTTCCGTTAAAGATTTCGAGATATGTATATGTCTCTATGAGATTGCTTGCCAGTGTTAACGGATTCATGTTGCCGTTGTTGTAACTGCTGTGATTACTTGAATGCAGATCCTGTATTTTTTCTGCTGCATTCTTCTTATTCTCATCTGCCACTGCCTGATCAGCCAGCTGTTTATTTGATGCTGCTTCATCAGCATTAGCTTTTAATGTTACAAGATCGATATTATTCTGGGCATCCTGTAAAGCTTTGAGAGCATCATCAATCTGCTGTTTAAGCTGGTCAGCCTTTTCCTTTGCAGTATGCATATTTGCTTTTGCAGTTTCAATGTCAGCACCTGCAGTATCTATCGCTGCATAGTAATCTGCTTCTGCCTGTTCTGCTGCTGTTAATGCATTCTGATATGCCTGTTCTTTTTCTGTATAATCAGTTTCAGCCTGTTCTAATACTCTGTTTGCTTCGATAACAGCTGCATTTGCAGCTTCATAAGCTGCGTTTGCTTCGCTTTCATTTCCGGCTGCCTCTATATTCTTGCCCGCCTGGATAATAGCTGCTTCAGCGTTATCTGTTGCTTCCTTTGTATTATTTGCAATAGTTTCTACATCACTTACAGCATCCTGAAGACCTGTTACTGCAGCTTCTGCTGTTCCACTCTTGTCCTTAATATTTTCAACATCCCCATCAACTTTAGTCTTGTCTGAATCAACCTGACTTTCTGCTTCAACCAGATCCCCATAGGTTTCAGCTATTTCGCTTGCATCAGCCAGTGCCGGCTTACTTGTATCCGCTTCATTTGCGTAATCAGATGCTGCATCTACTGCCGGCTGAATTTCCTGTACTGCCTGCACTTCATCTGCTGCGCCTGCCACTTCAACGTCAGCAGTTTCAACCTGCTCTACATATTCTGAATTTGCTGAATCAACTTCAGATACTGTTGTTTCCGGAGCCTGTGAAGTTGAAGGAGCTTCTTCTGTAAAGGAATTTGCAGGTGCGAGGTTAGTGTCCACTCATTCCTCTGCTATAACAGCCACTGGCTGCAGTGCCAGCGTAGCACTTATTCCGATTGCGATTGCCTTTAGTAACTTGTGATTAAATCCTTTTTTACCCATAACTCATTCCCTCTCATAAAACGGATCATTCATTATGGTTATTGAAGATAAATCCGTTATACAACTAAGGTAATCATAAACAGAATCATAAAAGACAATTATTTTGTAATGTAATACTCCATTTATAATTGATTTATAAGTAATTTATAAATTGCAAAAAAATACCGGGATAACCCTTTAGGGCTATTCCCGGTAAATTACTATTCACGCTGTATTTAGTTATTCTGCAGCTGCAATGTCTCTTTGCATCTGCTGTTTAAGCTCCTCAATACTGCCAAACTTCATCTCCGGACGCATAAATTTATGAAGCCTTACCTCAATAAATTGTCCATACACGTCTTCATCAAAGTCATAAATGTAGGTCTCTACTCCCACCTGATTTTCCGAAGAAACAGTGGGTTTTCTTCCAATATTGGTCATGCCTTTATAAAGCTGATCTTCGATAACCACAGTGCTTCTGTATACTCCAAAGGGAGGAAGCAGCTTGTTGTCCGGAGGAAGAACGTTTACAGTAGGTATTCCTATGGTGTGCCCTAAATGTTTTCCGTGCTCCACCTTTCCACTGATGCTGTAATCAGAGCCAAGAAGCCTTTTTGCCATAGGCATCTCTCCGTCAGCCACTTCATTTCTGACTCTCGTGGAGCTGACTTCGCTTCCATCCAGCATAACCTTGTCGATCAGGCACAGTTCAAATCCCAGTTCCTTGCTCATGTTGCGGAGAAGATACTGATCTCCTCTTCCCTTATCTCCAAAGGAAACATCGGTACCTGCTGCTATATAAACCGCCTTAAGGTCATCCACCAGAATAGTTCTTATAAAATCCTCCGGAGGTGTGGCAGCTGTAGTAGCTGTCAAAGGAAATTCAATCAGAATATCAATTCCCATCTTTTCAAAGGCGCGTCTTTTCTCTTCCCTTGTAAAGAGCTGCCTCACGGTATGTCCCACGAAGAACTCCTCAGGAGATGGTTCAAAAGTAAAAACCGCTGCCTTGAGTCCATCCTGTTTCTGATCAAGAATCTTATTAAGGAGCTTCCTATGCCCCAAATGAATACCATCAAACTTTCCCATGGCAAGGGCAGTCCTATCCGGGATATTAAGTTCATCAATCCTTGTTATTATCTGCATCTGTAAAACCTTATTTCTTATTCCATTCCAATCCATTCAAATCCAAATACTTATTTTTCAAAAAAGAATTTGTCTACCTTGAACTGCCTGGTTCTGGAGTCATACTTATAGATACCGAAAAAGGTATCATCCTGGGCATAGACCCTGACCATATTGCCGTCCTTAAACATTTCTTTTGAAAATTCCGTATCATTTACTCCCTCAGGATCTTCATTTATAACATTATCCTTGCGGAAGCTGTTGCCGTTTTCCAAAAGAGCTCTGCAGCCATCCTTAACATGAATAACATCCAGGTCTCTGAAAATGTACTCCGGAGATTTTATCACATCCTCCAAAGTCCCGTTATCTCTCATCTCTTCCACCTGGGAAAGAGTGATGGCACTATCCAGGGAGAAGGCTCCTACTCTGGTTCTTGCAAGACTCTGCATGGCAGCACCGCATCCAAGTCTCTCTCCGATATCATTGCAGAGAGTCCTGATATAGGTTCCCTTTGAGCACTTTATTTCCATGGTAAAAATGTGGTCACCGGAAAGCTTCTCATCATCTAATATGGTAATCGCATCTATATGGATACGCCTTGGTTTTCTCTCGACCTCTATGCCTTCTCTTGCAAGCTCATAAAGCTTTTTACCGTTCTGCTTGATTGCAGAGAACATAGGAGGGATCTGGTCGTAATCACCAACAAAAGCTGCTACTGCCTCCCGAAGGTCATCCCTTGTGACGTTTACAGGAGCCTCTTCAAGAACCTTTCCTGACATATCCTGAGTGTCAGTACGTACTCCCAGTCTGCATACGGCAATGTATTCCTTGTCGTGATCTGTGAGCATCTCTACAAGCTTGGTTCCTGTACCAAGACACACCACCAGAACTCCCACTGCATCAGGATCAAGAGTTCCTGTGTGTCCGATCTTCTTCTGCTTAAGAATTCCCCTAAGCTTAGCCACCACATCATTGGAAGTAAATCCAGGCTCTTTATATATATTTATCAGTCCGTTGTATTTATTTGCCATTAATTATTCCTTATACTTTATCAGTCAAAAAAAGTCACAAGACTCTTCTTGTGACTATTTTTTGCAAGGAAGTTCTGCTCTCAGTCCTCATTGCCTTCAAGCTGCTGATGCACATACTTCATAACGCTGTTGATTACGTCATGAGCAGTTCCGTTGATGTTGCATCCTGAAGCTCTGACATGTCCGCCACCGCCAAAGATCTGGGCAATCTTGGATACATTTACGCTTCCGTCACTGCGAAGGCTTACCTTATACTCCATCGGCTCGTTCTCGTACATAAAGATCGCACAGCCAACGCCAATGGTCAAAAGAAGCTGATTAACAATTCCATCAAGATCATTGCTTGTGCAGCCATAGAAATCCATTGTCTGCTTGGAAACCACTGAAACACATACTCTTCCATCCATCATCAGAATGCTCTCAAGAAGAGCTCTTCCAAGGATCTGGTTCTGGAGATAGGTCTTTTCATAAAATACATGATCAATAATGCTTCCGAAATCAAAGCCAAAGCCGATAAGCTTTGCTGCTGTATTAAGAGTCTTGGGTGAAGTATTGTTATATTTGAATACTCCTGTATCGGTTACCATTCCTGTGTACAGGGCTTTGGCAATCTCTACATCCATCTTCTCTTCATCAATAGTATCAAATACCAGTTCACAAGCTGAACTTGCTGTCGGAACGATGTAGTTTTCATCACCGCATCCGTTATTACTTACGTGATGATCGATGTTGATGGTCTTCTTAGCGGCATCGAAATACTTCTCTGCCTCGCCAAGACGGTCTTTTCCGCTGTCCTGACAGATGAAAAGATCATAACTATCAATATCGGTCTGAAAATCAGTTCTTATCTTAACTGTATCCTTAATGAACTTAAGCTCATCAGGTACTTCTTCAAGGAATACATCAACTCTAATGTCAGGATAGTTCTTTGAGATATAAAGATACATACCCATGCAAGAGCCTATACAGTCACCATCCGGATGAATATGTCCGCTAATCGCCACTGTTTTTACGCCTGCTAAATGTTCATCAATCTTCATAGTACTTTCCTTTTCAAATTATTCCTCGTCTTCGGATTCAAATTCCTCTGAATCCTCACTTTCCTCGATATCCTCGAATCTGGCAGCTCTTGCAGCATTATCCTTGGCAGCTACCTCATCGATCATTTTGGACATATTGATAGCATATTCAATAGAATCATCCATAATGAAACGAAGCTCCGGAGTATATCTCATGTTTAGCTCCTTGGCAAGAGTGCTGCGGATATAACCTGCTGCACTCTTAAGGCCTTCAGCTGTACGAAGTCTGTCCTCGTCATCACCCATTACAGTTACCCAGACCTTACATGTCTTAAGGTCTGGGGCAACCTCAACATCCATGACGGATGTCATAGGGCTGATTCGGGGATCTTTGCTGTAACGGATGGCTTCTGAAATAACCTTCATTACCTCTCCGTTTATTCTTTTATTTTTATTGCTGTTTTTTCGCATAATTTCCTCCGCGATATACGGATTGCTCCGCTATCGCTCTCGCAATCCTATGTCCATTCGGAAATCGATATACTCATTTCATTCGTATATCTTTTTTCTCATGTCCGTTAAGTTCTTTCATAAACACAGTGATATGTGCAAGCACATCACTGTGTTTACTCATTCCTTATATCGCTCATGTCCTCGGTACTTCTACCATTTCATAAGCTTCTACCATATCGCCCTCGTGGATGGAGTCAAATCCATCAAATACAAGACCGCACTCGAAGCCTTCCTTAACTTCCTTGACGTCATCCTTGAATCTCTTAAGAGAAGCAAGGTCTCCCTCGAAGATCTGCTCGTCGTCTCTTGTGATACGAACCTTGCACTCCTTCTTGATGACACCATCCTTAACGAATGCACCGGCGATGTTACCAACCTTGGAAGCCTTGAAGATCTGACGAACTTCAGCATGTCCTGTAACTCTCTCCTCATAGATAGGAGCAAGCATACCCTTCATAGCATATTCGATCTCTTCGATAGCCTGGTAGATAACCTTGTAAAGCTTGATCTCAACGCCTTCGTGCTCAGCCATGCTCTTAGCTGTAGCATCAGGACGAACATCAAATCCGATGATGATAGCATTTGAAGCAGCTGCAAGTGTTACATCAGACTCTGTGATGGCACCAACACCACCGTGAATAACCTTAATAACAACCTCGTCGTTAGAGAGCTTAAGAAGACTTGACTTAAGCGCCTCTACGCTACCCTGAACATCAGCCTTGATAATGATGTTGAGTTCCTGAAGCTTGCCTTCCTCAATCTTGGAGTAGAGCTGATCGATAGACATCTTAGCCTTTGTCTCCTCGATAAGATCCTTCTTGTGCTGCTGAAGGTATGTATTAGCATACTGCTTGGCCTGCTTATCTGTCTCATGTCCAAGGAATACCTCACCGGCATTTGGAACATCTGAAAGACCAAGAATCTCAACAGGCTGTGAAGGACGAGCTTCCTTAAGCTTGTTGCCCTTATCATCAACCATTGCTCTAACCTTACCTGAGCTTGCTCCGGCAGAAATGAAGTCTCCAACATGGAGAGTACCCTTCTGAACCAGAACATTGGCAACAGGACCACGGCCCTTATCAAGTCTAGCCTCAAGAACAAGACCTCTTGCCTCTCTGTCAGGATTAGCCTTGAGCTCTAAGATATCAGCAGTGAGGATGATTGTCTCAAGAAGGTCCTCAATACCCTCGCCGGACTTAGCGGATACAGGAACAAACTCTGTTGTTCCGCCCCAGTCTGTAGAGATAAGACCATACTCTGTCATCTCCTGCTTTACTCTGTCTACATTTGCATTTGGCTTATCAATCTTGTTAACAGCTACGATGATCTCTACCTCAGCAGCCTTAGCATGGTTGATAGCTTCTATTGTCTGTGGCATAACTCCGTCGTCAGCTGCAACTACAAGAACAGCGATATCTGTTGAGTTAGCACCACGCATACGCATTGATGTGAATGCCTCATGACCCGGAGTATCAAGGAATGTGATCTTCTGGTCATTTACTGATACAGTGTAGGCACCGATTCTCTGTGTGATACCGCCGGCCTCTCTGTCTGTTACAGAGGTCTTACGGATAGCATCAAGAAGTGATGTCTTACCATGGTCAACGTGACCCATTACGCAGACAACCGGTGGACGCTTCTTAAGTGTCTCAGGAGCATCCTCTTCTTCCTTAAGAAGTTCCTCGATAACATCAACAGGTACTTCCTTCTCGCAGAGGATCTCGTATTCCATTGCAATATTCTCAGCTTCCTCATAGGAAAGCTCTGTATTTACTGTTGAAACCTGGCCTGCCATAAAGAGCTTCTTGATGATCACAGAAGGCTGCATTCTCATCTTCTCAGCCAGCTCCTTGATGGAAACCTTCTCAGGAATAGTGATAACCTTGATCTGCTCTTCAGGCTCTTCAGTCTTCTTAACCTCAGGCTTGATGAATCTGCCGACTCTCTTACTTCTTGGCATCATCTCTTCCTGCTCGTAAGCAAGATCCTTCTTGTTTCTCTTATCCTTCTCCTGACCCATACGACGTCTTTCTTCGTCTCTGTGGCTTCCGCCCTCTTTTGCTGCAGGAGCATCGAAGGATCCGCCTCTTGCGCCGCCCTGTTTGTCAAACTTATTACCGAACTTATCGTTCTTGCCGGCGAACTTGCCGCTCTGACCGTTTCTACCAACAGGTCTGCCTTCACCGTTACCTCTTCCTCCGAAACCACCTGCAGAAGAATCCTTTCTGAATCCTCCGCCCTGACCGTTTCTGTTCTGGAATGAACTGTTTCTGTCGCCGTTCCTATCGCCGTTTCTGTCGCCTCTATTAGCACCACCGTTTCTATCAGGTCTGTCGCCCTGTGGACGTGCAGGTCTGTTATCTCTTGATCTGTTATCAGCTGCAGGTCTTGTCTGCTGTGGCTGAGCCTGTGGCTGTTCCTGAACCGGAGCACTAACCTGTGGCTGTACAGGAGCAGGTGCCGGAGCTGCCTGCTGAACCTGTGGAGCTGCCTGCTCCGGAGCTGTCTCCTTCTTAGGTGCTACAGGAGCGCTTGGCTTTTTAACGACTGTGTTATAGCTCTCAAGCTGAGATGGAGCTGTAAGAGGTTTAATTGGACGGTATGCATTCTGAGACTGAGCAAAGGTCTTTCTGCCCTGCTGTCCGTTACCGTTGTTATTTCTGTAACCGTTATCTCTGTTGTCACGGCGCTGATTGTTATTGTTACCTCCGCCGTTATTCTGGCCACCAAAGCCGCCCATCTTTGAATTGCCGGCATTTGTAACCATGATGATCTTCTTCTTTTTCTTAGGAGCTTCAGCGCTCTTATCAGCAGCATGAGCCTTCTCAGGGGCTGCCTTTGCTTCTGCAGGCTTAGCCTTAGGCTCAGCCGGCTTTTCAGCTGCCGCCTCTTTTACAGGAGCCTCAGCCTTTTTAGGCTTCTCCTCTTTCTCCTCCTTGGGAGCTGCTGTCTTGGAAGCAGACTTAAAATGCTTTCTTGCGACGTCAGCATCTGCCTCCTCAATTGAACTGTTCGAACGCTTTGCTTCTATGCCTTTCTCTTGCAAAAAGCTTATAAGCTCTTTTCCTTCGCATCCAAGCTCAAATGCAAGATCGGATATTTTTATTTTTGCCATTACATTTCCTCCGTACTAGTATTAGTAGAAAGTAAGTTCTTCCGAAGCGACTGTGCAAAGCCTTTGTCCGTTATAGCCAGACTTGTTCGAACATCCTTACCAATTGCATGCCCAAGACTTTCCTTGTCACCAAAGAAAACCATAGGGACTTCATAGTAACTACATTTATCGCTAAACTGCTTTTTAGTGTTATCAGAAGCATCCTCGCTTACGATAACCAGTTCAGCCTTACGCCCACGGATGGTCTCCAAAGTAGCAAACTCACCACTCTTTAGCTTCCCCGCGCGCATACATAAACCAAGTAAAGAATATATTTTTTCAGAATTCAAGATTTAGTTAAGCTCCTCTTTTAGCCTGGCTGATACATCTTCCGGTATCTGAAATTTAAGAGATCTCTCAAGGCCCTTGTTCTTGATGGCCTTCGAAAGGCAGTCAGCGCTGTTGCAGATGTATGCTCCTCTGCCATTAGCTCTTCCTGTAGTATCCAGAATGATCTCATCCTCAGGTGTCTTCAGGACTCTGATCATTTCCTTTTTCTCCTTCATCTCACCACAGCCAACACACTTCCTCATGGGAATCTTTTTCTGCATTTATAACCTCTATTCCGAGAATGAATAGATTATTCTTCCTCAGAAGGCTCTGCGTTTTCCTCGTATTCGCCTTCCTCATATTCACCCTCTTCGTACTCCTCATCGTACTCATCTTCATCGTCAAGGTAGTCTTCCATACGGAATCCAACTGCATCCTTGGCCTGAGTCTCGCTCTTGATATCGATCTTGTAGCCTGTAAGTCTTGCAGCAAGTCTTGCGTTCTGACCTTCCTTACCGATAGCAAGTGAAAGCTGATAATCAGGAACTACGACCTTTGCACTCTTCTCATCAGGATCAGCGAATACAGCAACGATCTTTGCAGGTGAAAGAGCATTCTGAATAAGGTTACCTGGGTTCTCATCCCAGTTGATAACGTCGATCTTCTCGCCGCCAAGCTCGTCAACGATAAGGTTTACTCTTGCACCATTAACACCTACGCATGCACCAACTGCATCTACGTTAGGATTGTTGGAATATACAGCGATCTTTGTACGGCTTCCAGCCTCTCTTGCGATAGACTTGATCTCTACAGTTCCGTCCTGGATCTCAGCAACTTCCTGCTCGAAGAGTCTCTTTACAAGATCAGGATGTGTACGGGAAACAAGGATTCTAGGTCCCTTAGAGCCGTTCTTAACCTCAAGGACATATACTCTGAGTCTCTGAGTAGGTCTGTAAACCTCGCCCTTAACCTGCTCGTTCTCATTGAGAATAGCATCTGCTCTTCCGAGATTGATGCTGATATTCTTACCAATGAATCTCTGGACAACACCTGTTACGATGTCATGCTCTTTCTCGAAGTATTCATTATAGATAGCACCGCGCTCTTCCTCACGGATCTTCTGAAGAATAACGTTCTTGGCATTCTGAGTAGCAATACGTCCGAACTCCTTAGAGTTAAGAGGTACGTCAACCATATCGCCAACTTTAACCTTCTTGCTGATCTTCTTGGCATCGTCAAGGCTGATCTCTATCTGAGGATCCATAACGTCATCAGCAGTCTCAACTACTTCCTTCTCAGCGAAGCACTTGAAGTCGCAACTCTCTCTGTCTACTTCTACTCTGATGTTGTCAGCCTTGCCAAAGTTATTCTTGCAAGCTGTGATAAGTGAATTCTCAATTGCATCAAACAGAGAATCCTTGCTGATGTTCTTCTCCTTCTCTAAAAGAGTGAGTGCCTCCATTAATTCTTTACTCATGGTAATCTCCTTTTTTCCGCCCCGATTAAAAATCAAGAGCAAGCTTAATCACTGATATCTCTTTTCTTGAAAAAACTTCGTCTTTATCATTTATAGTTACGGTAACCGAAGCAGCATCAAACTCCTTCAGTGTTCCGGCAAACTCCTTAACTCCGTCTCTTGCCTTGAAGAGTTTAAGTTCAACATCCTGCCCGATACTGTTGGCAAAATGCCTATCCTTCTTAAGTTGGCGTCCAAGACCCGGGCTTGAAACCTCTAAAGTGTAGGCTTCCTCGATAAAATCATCCTCGTCCAGGGCATCTGACAGTGCATGATTTACATCAACACAGTCATTTATGTTTACGCCGCCTTCCTTGTCGATGTAGGCTCTTAGGTACCACTCCCCGGCTTCCTTGACATATTCCACATCATAAATGGATACGCCGCACCTTTCTGCAATAGGAGTTAAAAGAGCTTCCGTCTTCTTCTCGATATCATCTTTTTTTGACATTTGCATCTCCTTATTAGAGTGTGTTGATGATATACGCATGTCTCCGCTACGCTCTCGACATGCTGCAAACATTCGGAAATCGATCTGCTCGCTGCGCTCGCATATCTTTTTTCCTCATGTTTGTTAGGTCTTCAAGGTCAAGCAATGCATTGTGCAAGCACTGCATTGTTTGACTTTGAATCCCAATATCATCACATACAAAAAGTGGACTCGCGAAAGTCCACTTCAAACTAGTCATAATAACAATGTCATCATTGACATAATAACATACGTTTCCGAATGCTTCAACCCTTAACAATGAAAAAATCTGTATCATTGCTGACACAGACTTCATTGGGTTGGGCTGTTCTCACTGGGATACTGCACTAGACTCGAGAAAACCTCGTCAAGTGCATCCCCATGGCTCGCACTAGGTTCGAAAGAACCTCAGCAAGTGCTCTGCTCAAGTCAGTACCTCGTAGCGGAATCGAACCGCTGATTCTGCCGTGAGAGGGCAGCGTCTTAACCGCTTGACCAACGAGGCATTTAAGCTTTTGTCGCCTGCCGTATCGCGGCGACTTGTTTATATTATCTCAAACCCAAAATAAATGCAAGTACTTTTTTCAAATTTTTTTTAAAAAATTTTATTATCCGAGACAATGCTGATATTTACTGGTTTTGCGACCGGTACACTAATATGATATGCGCACGAATTTTAATTTGTACCGGTCGCCACCAGCAAAGTATGCAGCTTTTAAGTGCTGCTTCTTATTTCAAGCCAGGGATCTACAGCTATGTCGGATATTTCTTCACGGCCACTTAAGTGCCCCTCTACTATCCTCGCAAGTTCTTTTCCCATGGTCTCAAAATCCATCTGCAGTGTAGTAAGCTGTGGTCTGAACTCCTGACTTAGGTATACTCCGTCAAAGCCTGTAAAGGCGATGTCCTCCGGAATCCTGAACCCCTTATCAAGAGCCACGCCCATGGCTCCCACGGCAATTTCATCGTTGATACAGCAGACAATCTCCGGAAGCTCTTTATTCTTAAGGAGCTCCTTCATGGCCGCTGCGCCGTCTCTGGCATTATATGAAGATCTGACTTCCCACTGGGGTTTTATGGTAATTCCAAGCTCTGTGGCATACTTTCTAAGAGTATCACGAAGCCTCAGGGACGGATAGACACTGTCAAATCCCCCCAGGATTCCCATGGTCTTATACCCTTTTGACGCGATGTATTCAGATAGCTCCTTTATGCCCTTATCCAGGTTTACAAAAACACCTGAGCACCCAAGCTGCCCTGCTCTCTCATTTCCAAGGACACAGGGAATCTTTGAGCTTAGGTTTTTAATTGTAGTAATATACTCTTTTCTCAGATTCCAGTCAGCAAAGTCCAGACTACCGCCAATAATAACCGCCGCATCCACTCTGGTATCTTCCAACAGATGAAGAATCCTGATCTCCTCTTCAAAGGTACTCTTTCCGTTAAAGACGATGGTGACATAGCCCCTTTCGGTCATTTCCCTCTCAAAGCTCGAATAGATCATAGGGAAATACTCTTCATATATATGAGGAATAAGGAAACCTATGGTATTGCTTTTCCCCTTTACCAGGTTCTGGGCAAGAGCATTGGGCCTGTAGTTATACTTTTCTACAAGGGCCTGGATCTTTTTCCTGTTCTCTTCGGATACATATCCTTTGCCGGATATGGCCCGGGATACCTGTGATGCAGATACCCCGGCCTCCTGTGCAATCTGATAGATTGTAACCTTTTTTTCAGTATTTCTCTCAGACATAAAATTTCCTACAGTTAATTATCAGTTACCTGAACTTTCAGCTTCACCCTCTTCTTCAATCTGGTACTCAAGCATAGCTGCGCCATAGTCCACATTCTCAAGATCAGCTATAGCTGCATCGATTGAAGACTGATAAGTCTCAAGAGCTGTAGCCGGTGTCATATTTCCGCTGGTTACTTCGCTGATCATATCGTTGATAGCTCCGTTAAGATCTGAAAAGCCCATAACACCGTTGATAACTGCAAGCTTATTATTGTAGATATATGAAACAAGCTCAGCTGTCTTGGCATCATCGCACCAGTTCTCAAGCTTATCTTCCATAAGGTCATCCCATTCCTCGTCAGTGTCTGCCAGATCTGTGATAAGATCATAAACCTGTGCAACTTCCTCAGGCTTCTCAACACCGTTAAGAATGAATCTTGCGCCGTTCTCCTTACCATAGCATGACCAGTCTTTTGCTGAAGGTCCCTTAGGGAATGGTACCCAGCCCCAGTCATCGCTCATGCCGTCTTCTTCCTTGTTAAGGTAAGCATAGGAGATCCAGAACTCCTCAAGACACATCATGTACTTTCCGTCGCGGAAATCCTTGATAAATGAATCCCATCCCTCAACTGACCAGTCGATGGCATCACGATACTCAACATTCTGTGCAAAATTCTGAAGACCTGTAAGAGACTCTGCAACCTTATTGTCGCTAAGGTCAACCTTTATTCCTGAATCTGTCTTTTCAGCTACATAAGCGCCGTTTGAATACAGATAGCACCATGCAAGATTCTCTCTTGCGTTAAAGCCGTAGATATCGATAGCTCCGTCGCCGTCAAGATCCTGGTTGCCGGCCTGAGCGATCTCCTGGAACTTATCCCAGGTCCACTCTCCCTTATCTACAAGCTCATAGAGATCCGGTAATCCATACTGATCAAACAAGGACTTATTCCAGAAAATACCGTAACGGATCTCAGGATCCTTAAGAAGCATTGCATAGTTCTTGCCCTTATACTTGCCGGCTTCTACAACGTCTGCACGCCATTTGTACTCTGAAAGATCAAGAACTCCAAGGTCACTCAAAGGAGTAGCGATGCCACCTTCAATAAGTGAAGGAAGAAGTGTTGTTGTGATCACATATCCAACGTCAACTACAGGGTCGCCTGCAAGAACGCTGGTAACATAATCAGCCACGTAGTCTCCGCCCAGATCCACGAACTCGATCTTACAATTACATTTTTCCTCAACCTCTGCAATACGATCTGCAAGAGCTGCCTCAAGAGCTCCGGAATTCGGGTCCGGAGTCATATCGTAGTAGGAACCGATCCTGAAGGTTCTTCCCCCGAAATCATAGTTCAGTTCTTCCTCGACAGGTGCCTCTTCTGTAGCCTCGGCTGCAGCCTCTGCCGGCGCTTCTGCAGTTTCAGTCTTTGCCTCTTCTGCAGCTGGTGCCTCAGTGGTTGCTGCCGGTGTCTGTGATCCGCATCCTACTGTAGAAGCTACAATTGCCGCAGTCATCAGAGAAGCAAGCAGTTTCTTTGTTACTTTGTTTTTCATATTTATCCTCCTTTAATATTGTAAAAAAATATTGTTCGTATCTATCACCCTACTATTCCCGATCTCTCGATTCCTTCCACGAAGTATCTCTGGCAGACCAGGTACAGCAGAATAAGCGGTATTATGGAAAGTACTGTTCCGGTGTTGTTCATCATGGAAACATAGCCGGGACTTATGAAATTCATGCTGCCGCCGAAATTCGAATACTCGTTGTAAACGGATGCAGCCAGTGAATCCAGTGCCACAGGTATTACGTTGGTGCTCTTAAGATAAAGTGATGTGTAAAAAGAGTCTGTCCACTGCCATACAAATCCAAAGAGGAAGATTGTTACCATCATTGGCACTGCACTGGGAACAATGATCTTTATAAAGGTTCCGAGCTTTGTGCATCCATCCACGAAAGCCGCCTCTTCCAGCTCCCTTGGCATTCCCTTAAAGAACTGTCTTAGCATGTAGATAAAAAGTCCGTTCTTAAAGCCCGTGCAGGTTGCAGCCTGAATAAGAAATGGCCAGTAACTGTCCAAAAGACTCACCGGAGCTCCCGTAAAGGTCTTGAAGATTCCGAAGATATCAAAGAACCTGAATCTCATGAACAGAGGCAGCATTATGATCTGAGGTGGAACGATCAGCATAAGTATCACGCAGCCAAACAATAGCTTTTTAAAGGGAAATCTGAATCTGGCAAAACCGTAAGCTGAGAGCATACAGCTGGCCAGCTGAAGAAAAGCCACTCCTCCGGATAACAGCATGGTTTTAAACAGTGCTCCGAAGTAGTCCATTCCCTTTATGGCCAGTTTGTAATTTCCAAGAGTAAAGTGCTTTGGAATATACTTTACGCTGGAGTCAAATAAGTCTCTCTCACTCATAAATGACACGCTGAGCTTTACAAAGAGGGGCTGCAGAATGGTAAAACAGATTCCTATGATGATAACTCCCCTGACTATGCTCCACAGCACTCTTCCAAGCTTTGGAAGCGTTATTTTGTTTATCATATATAAATGCTCCTTAGTCTTTTATCTCTCATCCACATAGAAGACGTGTCTTGAAATTATGCCCCCTGCGATCAGCAGGATAACACCGATGCAGATAAAATAAATCCACGCCATGGCTGAACCAAGTCCGTACTTAACTTCCTGGAAAATAGTGTTTCTGATGTCCACCATGATATCGTTGGTCTCACTGGTGAAGGCATCGATGATGGAATAAATACTGTTCACAAGGATCAGCGGACTTATCATAGGAAAAGTGATCTTCCAGAAACTCTCCCAGGCTGTTGCACCCTCCATATCGGAAGCCTCGTACAGTGAGGGGGATATGGACTGAAGTCCCGCCAGGAAAATAAGTATCTGAACTCCCGATGCAATGATAATGTCGTAAATACTGTTGACAGCCCTTGTCAGGAACATGATCACCGATGAGGGCAGATCCGTATATTCCGTAAGAAGGGATGAAACATTTACAAAAGTGCTCATATCTCCTTCCGTCAGCTGAGAAGGATTGAGGGTGGTGAGAAGAAGGTCCGAGGATTCCAATCCCAGCACCACTCCCGAGGTCAGGATAACCGGGAAAAAGAGTATGCTTCTTGCCGCTGCTCTTCCGTGGAAATCCTGATTTAAAAGATTCGCCATAAAGAAGCTGAATATCAGGATCAGCGGCACCTGGGTAAACATATTCACAATTGACGCAAGCAATTGCCTGTTAAAATCAGGGTCAATTGTAAGAGCTCTTATGTAGTGTTCCCATCCGTTCTTTGCCGCAGGCGTAAGTACATAGCCCGTACTCTGCACATCCATGTTGCTGAAGCTAAAGCTTATGGACCGTATGATCATCGGAAGGAACAGGCCAAAGAAACCGATAAGGAAGGGAAGGATAAACCCAAAACCTGCCACTGCTTCTTTTCCCAGAAGTGAGAATTTCCACTTCCCCTGAACTTTTTTAAGATAGCCTCTTTTTTTCATATCACTCTACCACCACGAAATTTCTTGCATTAACTGTTACACCGTCGGCTGTTACAGGCTCTTTTGAGAAGTTTACGTAAACCCTTGTGCCGTTCTCATATGTAACCTTTGCCAGGTGCTCATCTATGTACTCATGATCTGTGATAAGAAGTCCCTGAAGTTTTCCAAGGGCTGTGTCTGCAGCCTTGTAATCCTCCACTGCCTTATCGATCCAGTATGAGTAGTTCACCGAATACATGTCGTCGTAATCAGTTTCTTTTAATACCGAATTGTCCTCATAAATCCATTTAAAGTACAGGCCAGCGCCGCTCTCAATGCTCTTTAGGAATGTAGTGCTGTAATCATCGGACATGTTAAGACACTCTCCGGCGTAGTTTACATATCCGTGAAGCACCATTTCATAGAAAGGCACCACTCTGTCTATGATCCTGCTCTTGTTGGAATCAAAGGGCGCATCCAGAACATCACTTGTATAGGAAAGAACATAGCTATTGGCATTCTGGGAAAGAACCTTGCCCCCAAAGTCGCTGCTAAGGGTCTTAATGGCCGCTTCATTGATGGACTGAGCCTTACACCTGTCTATGTAGTTATCTTCCTTCTGATCCGTATAGAGGTTATAGCTGATGCTTCCAATGGCAAGTCCGGCACCGTAATTACTTAGCCGCTCAACCTCCTTCGTAACCTTTGTAATAGATCCGGGACTTATAAGACCGATACTGTTATCCTTATCTGCTCTGTTGCTGCCAAGGTAGTATGTAGCTTCTTTTACCGCAGATAAGTCAAAATACTTGGGGGAATCTCCGAGGCTTGTATATCCATCCAGAGGCTTATCCTTGTAGGTATACTGAAGCTCCGTTCCAAGGAAAACGTCGTTTCCATCTTCTTCCATCTTTCCAAGGAAATTCTTAAGGCTCAGATCCTTTCCAAGCTTTTTTATCTCCTTAATGGAGGTATAGGCCCTTCCGTGAAGTCCGCCGTTTGCCCAGCCGGAGTACAGGATATTAAGATTCTCCACTCCGCTATCCTTTAGTCCCTGCGTGATTTCCAGGGCCTGATCATAGGTGGTAAGAGGTGTTACGCTCTTATATCTGACCCCCAGGATAGTTGCGTACTTATCGATTGCTCCGATAAGCTCAGCATAAAACGGAATATCACTGTCGCTAGTCCGCTCATTAAAGACGCCGGTCCTTACCAGATAGTCCCTGTAGCCGCAGGCCATCCGGGAATATCCTGAATCTTCCCCTGATAAAAAGCTGTAGCGAAGCTTGTATGTATCGCTGAAATCTGCCTTGGAATACATCTGGAAGCTGTTGGAGCCCACCATGTTTCCCAGGGAGCTGGCGCCGTAATCCAAAAACTGAAAGCCTGCATACACGTTGTTATAGCTGTTAACTCTCCCTGAAACCGAAGCGTTTATATCCGCATAGGCTGCGCCCTTTTCGATTATGGCAAAAAAAGCTTTGTCTCCACTCTTTTCCCCGAATACAGGAAGTCTTACGGTCACCGCCTGATCTATCTGAGATTTCTGATAGCTTAAGGCATTCATGGTCACATCCTGGCCATAGACCTTTGCTGTGTAGGTGTTAACGCTGCCGTTGTCGTGATCAATGAGAGCTCCGCTGCCGTCAGGGACAAAGATATATCCCTCGGTGCCGGCATAGGCCGCTCCAAAGTACGGCAATATCTCAACGTCCACCAGGTGATACCCCTCTTCGTTGTAGGTGATAGCCTCGGGGTCTACCTCTGCCGAAAAGCCCGTATCCTCCAGCTTGTAGGTGATAGGGATCACGAACCATGGGCTGTTATCATCTGTCTGATAGCCGTTGTCCTCAAGGTCAAAATCGTAATCTTCCTTGGTATATCCGGCCTCCTCCAGATAAGAAGCCAGTTCTTCTTTTATATAATCTTTGGTACTGCTCTTTAAAACATATATACTGTGCTTTTCAAGTCCCGGATAGGTGGCGAGATTTTCTTTTTTATCCGCTTCCTTCATGGTCTCCGGATCCATCTTGGTATAGTTTCTGATGAGCTTTTTTGACTTGGATTTCTCCAGAGCACCGGCAAATTCTTCCAGCCTCTCCACGCTTATAACCTCAGGCAGGATTAGGGCTTCGCCCTTGGCTCCGAAGTTGTAGGTTACTTTAACTCCGTCATCCAGATATTCAGTCTCAAAGGCTCCGAGACTTACGCAGTCGCTGTAGCTGTCCATGGTGCTTTCCTGGACATTGTCATCAAAGTACCTGATATTTATCTGGGACTTAAGCTGCCTCTTCTGATAGGCTGAGGCCACCGTGTCTGCATCCGCGTTTGCCGGATTACTGCGCCAAACATCTCCGGAATCCTTTACCTTTATCGCTACCTGCGCTTCCTCTTCATCAAAGTACATGGAATATCCGGCGTTATCCGCAACCTGCTTCATATCCTTTATGTCATCTTTACCCTCCGGCGAATCCGCCATTACAGACTTTCCGGGGAAAAGAGATAAAAACAAAGCTGATGTCATAAGACCTGCCAAAAGGCGGGCATTTTTATGAGCCATTTCCTCTTCCTCCTTAAAATCTGATTTCCTTATAAATAGTGATTACAAAGGTGATCATCTGCTGGATCACATTAAAGAAAAGAAGGCCGATGAACATGATTATGGCCATTCCCAGCACGGTTCCAACGCAGGTGACAACCGTCTTTTTAAAGGAATACTGATGAGTCACCATGGTTCCGAAGAAAACTAAAATGCCTGTCCAGATGTAGCTTATGTTTGCAAATACCTGGTAAAAGACGCCCTCTTCCGCCGTAATGGCCTTGGACACCAGGATAAGCGGAAAGCGGATCAGGATTATGGGAATCAGCGCATAACCCATGGCAATGAAGATATCCTTCATCTTGCCCTCGCCGTCCATAAGGGATGTGAGACACCAGTTGGCTACGCACCACAGCACATACACCATTCCCACGGTGAGGATATCAACCACCACGTTAATATCCTTTAGTCTGACACTATTGAACAAAAAGCCTGTAAACTGCTTTTCAAAGGTCATGGCGATTATGGTCAGGGTCACAAAGGTCAGTGCTGCAGAAAGAGACCCCCTGTGCTCTCTCTTAAGATCCCAAAAGCCGTCAAAGGGATGAAAAATAACATGCAGACCGTATTTTAATTCTCTTCCATAGCGCATCTGGCTTCACCTGCCCATTTCTTAATTCTTCTGATAATAGTTATTGCTGCCGGCAAAAGTGCCAGGATTGCTACCCCAAACATCACCTTGCCGAAGTTCTTTTCCATGATCTCTTTTCTTCTGTAATAAAGAGCCTTGGAATAGTATTTCTTATTGTTTCCGTTCTTGAAGTACTCAAGAGCTGTCTTGTAATCGCCTTCAGCCAGATAGTTTTTTCCCAGACCGCTGTAAGCGAATTCGTTGTTACCGTTCAGGCGAAGGACTTCTCTCCACTCCCTGATGGCTCCGTCGGAATCTCCCAGATTAGTGAGCCTTAGGGCTGACAAAAGATGGTCTCCGTACTCCGTAAGGTCGAATACAAGAATACCTGCCAGCTGATAATCAAGAATGTAGAGCTTATCCGCATCATTGCTGATACCTATTGCCACGGCGTTCTGAACATTGCCCTCTCTGTTGCCGTTTCTACCAAAGGCAAACAGTGAATTGCCGTCGTAGTCATAGCCAAAGACCTTGCCGTTAGCCTGATCCAGAATGAAGTAACAGCCGTAGTCGGTGGCTGCCACATCCACAAAGGAGGACCATGCTCCGTCCTGAGATCTGTAAATATCGCCTATGATGTCGTAGTGCCCCAACCTTCGAAGGATGTCATCTCCTGTAGGATTGAGCCTTCTTATGGCATCAGCACCGTTCATCATGTCCGCTGAGCTAAGGTTATTTATTGTGGCATAGATAAAGTTTTCCTGATCCACATAGAGATTGCTGTACTCAGTTGGCACAATGGTTGCCATTCTGGCCTTCTGCTCCCTGGTGGAAAAATAGTTTTTCCAGATATATTCAAAGAAGGATACGGAAACCTTAGCCGCTCCCATGAAGCTCTGGAACTCACCCTCTTCGTTGAACTCCAAAAGTCCCATATTGATTCCGTAGGCTGTGACATAGATTCTGCCATCCTTGTCCACCACCACCTTCTGTGGCGTGTAGATAAAAGACTCATCGATAAGATCCGTCACGGGCCTTCCGATTTCTTTTACATAGGCTCCGGTCTCGTCGAACTCCACAATTCTTCCGTTTCCGCTGTCTGCCACAAAGATGTGGTTGTCGGCACTTACAAAAACTCCCTGGGGCTTTGAAAGAGGATCGCTTTCGCCCTTTCCGCAGCTTATAACCAAAAGCTCTTCGCCCTTTTCGTTGGTCTTAACAATCCTGGAGTTATCAGTGTCCGCTATGTATATCTCATCGCCGTTTACAAACATGTCCTGAGGGTTTTTGATGTCAAAGCCGTCGAAATCAATGGTCCTGTCAAAGAGATAAACGTGGGGCTGAGCCACTGCTTCGCCGTAGTAGTTGTAGGCATATGTATCATAGGGAACATTGGCATGGGCCGTAGTACCAAAGGTCATCACAGAGACTGTGACCACCCCTGCAAGAGTCAGTATTCTGTTAAAAAGTTTCGATGCTGAGATCACTTTTGTTACTCCTAAACTTGTATTCGGAACAATTAAATCATGACTTCGTCATGATGGTTCCTCCCTACTCCTTAATTCCCGATGAAACCATGGTTTCAATAATATTACTCTGGCAGAAGATAAAGATGGTTATTGGAACAATCATCATTATCACTGCAACCGCTGCTGTTGCTCCTGCCCTTGAAATTCCCGCTGCGGAAACCTGAGAAAGGGCATAGGGAAGGGTCTTTAAGTTTTCACTGTAAATATAGTTTGATCCCTGGAGGTTCCAAAGATCCTGGAAGCAAAAGATAATAAGTGTAAGCCACGCCGGTTTAACACTGGGCATTACGATTTTTGTGAATATCCTGAACTCGCTGGCGCCGTCTATTTTGGCGGCTTCTATAAGGGAGTCCGGAATCTGCTCCATGAACTGCTTCATAAGGAACAGTCCCATGGGCTTGGCAATTGCAGGAACGATCAGTGACAAGTAGTTGTCCAGCCAGCCAAACTTTGACATGATCAGGTAGTTGGGAATGGCTGTTACATGATTTGAAAACATAAGGGCTGTCACTATGAGCCAGAAAATCAGGTCTCTTCCGGGGAACTTGTGCTTTGCAAGAGGATAGGCGCAAAGACTTGCCACCAGAAGATGGCCTATGGTGCCAAATATTGTGATGAATACTGTGTTGAAAATATATCTGCTAAAGGGCACCCAGGATTCTCTCATCAGTACAAAGATATCGTGGAAGTTATCCGTTGTGGGATTTCTTACGAAAAATCTCGGAGGGAACATAAACAGCTCCTCCAAAGGCTTTAAGGAGTTGGAAATTGCCAGCACCAGCGGAAGACCCGTAAACGTACCCAAAGCTATAAGGATGAATATGCTAAGTGCATTGCCGAGAGGAGAATGGCTCTGCTTCTCTCTTCTTTTGTGCCGAATAGCCATTTTACTGTCCTACCTTTCTAAGGAGTGCCTGAATTCCTTTATTGCAAAGGACCATTACCATAAACAGCAGTGTTGCTATCGCTGAGGCATAGCCCATTTCAAATCTTATGGAGCCGTAATCCACCAGGTGAGAAACTACTGTGTGAGCTGCGTAGTTGACGCTTGGGAAGCCTGCCAGGGCCGCCAGCTGATCGTGGATGGAAAAAGATGCAGTGATGGTCATTACCGCACCAAACATGAGCTGAGGCTTCATGGCCGGAAGGGTTATGTACCAAAGCTCCTGGAATCTGTTCCTGATGCCGTCCATGTATCCTGCTTCGTACAATGACTGATCCACGTTCTGAAGTCCTGCGATAAATGAAAGGAATCCGGTTCCCATACTCATCCACAAAACCACGATGATAAGGATAGGAACGATATATCTTGAATCCTCAAACCAGAGATGAGTCACATAGGTAAGACCCAGCTTCATGAGCCAGCCGTTGGCAAAGCCGTAGGTATCACTGGAAAAGATATATTTCCATACAATGTAGGCCTGTCCGGAAATAGTCGGCGCATAGAAAAGAAGTGTCATAAAAGCCCTGATCTTCTTATTCTTGATGTCATTGATCATCCAGGCTATAAAA
>JAILMY010000048.1 GCA_024692165.1 Butyrivibrio sp.
GGGCTTTGACATAGGATATCTTCTTAAGGCGATCCTCTTTGGAATAATCACTGTAGGAAGCGGATATCTGACACTTTTACTGATTTCAGCATATACAGGTCAGGGACTTCATATCACAACCTTTATGCTCACACCACTTAAACCCAACAGAACCCTGTGCATGTTCGTTTATTTCCTGTTCCAGATACCTTATTTCCTTACCAGCAGCCTTGTTATGAAGAGTATCAGCTCCAATACAAAAGAGACCAGTGCCTTCAAAACAATCCTGTCATCCATCTGCATCAGCGTTGGCGGATTGTTCCTTCTGTGGTTTATCTTTATTCTCATTCTGAATATCGGTAACACCCTCACAGGTTCATCCTACTTTGCAACAGAGAGAATGTACATCTTCGTTATCGCCATTCTTCCGCTGTTCATCGGAATGTCTGTTGCCAATGCCCTTAATCTGCTGATTCTGAAAAAGACAAAGTGCCTGTGGCCGGGTCTTTTCACAGCCCTTTTGTGGGGTTCATGGATGATCACCTGCTGCGGAGCAATTTCAAAATATACCTTCTGATTCATAGATAAGCGCTTTCTGGCGCGCCCCACCCTGAAAGAAGCCCACGGACCTGCCGCGGGCTTCTTTTAATTAGCCAATTATGTATATACAACAAATCTCATATCTAAATATTCTTTTGGTTAATCCCCGTTTATATTGGATAGCTACTACAATAGTATAGCTCAGCCGGACGCCCTGACGCGCCGGCCCAACGCCCCATGGGTCCCGCCGCTCGCGCCAAGCAGGGCTGGTTACTAAAAGTCACCCAAGAAAAAAATATGGTATCTTGCTCGCAGCAATAATACAACCTGGAAAGATTTACTCCATATATTACTGTCAAAAATAGATTTTCAGGATTTTGGCGGTAGCCTTTTATAATCATTACGGCTGTTTTGGCCAAAAACAGATTTTAACGGTAATGAATGTGATGACTATCAAATGAATTATCTTTCTATTTATAATGATATGCAACAGCATCAGACAATAAAACAAAGTGCACAGAAAATGTCTGACTCTTCATTTCACAAATAAATCCTCAATACCATTATAAGAAGCCATTCTTACTTGCTAAAATTGATTTTGGAGATTTCAGCCGTAAGAATAAAAATCGACTACGTGTGAATCTATAAATTTATAATTTTAGCCGTAAATTATACACGCTGAACCGTGCATTAATCTTCGCACAGTAAGTTAAGCAGAATTGTCTTAAATTAAATCAACAAAACCATCAGGAATATGTCTTCGTCATAAAAAACTGCCACAGCCATGTCATAAAATAATGGGATTTGTTCCCTTCCAGCAGCTATCTTCCATTTTCCTTGATTACCCCTCTTAACGAGCCCTTCTTGGCGCGAGCGGCGGGTCCCATGGGGCATTGGGCCGTCGCGCCAGGGCGATCGGTATCAAGACACTGGCCATTGATGACATTATAAATAACGAAAGGTCTACTTTTTTACTCTGCAAGCCATTCTCACTCCCACTCAGGGAGCACTTCAACTTTCCCTTTTTCCCACATCTGATTCAGATGGTTCCTTCGTAGCCTTTGTCCTTGAACAAAGACATCATCTCGTTGGTGAGGCTGTAGGGCGTGGGCTGAAGTTCAATTTCTTCCGGTGAAAACCACTTGGCCAGCTTAAGTTCCTCGTTGTCCATATGAATGGTGGTGTCACCATCCACGTCGCAGAAATATCCAAGGAGTATGTCGCTGGCAACGCCCCAGGGCTGGGATTTGTAGTATCTGATGTTTTTGACCTTAAGGCCTACCTCTTCCATTACTTCACGGGCCACATTTTCTTCCATGGTCTCACCGATCTCGGTAAAGCCTGCTACCAGGGCAAAGTTTGCATACCCTCTGTTGTACTTGGTCAGGATTATCTTGTTGGTAGCCTTGTCTGTGATACCTATGATAACTGCAGGGTTGATCCTTGGATAAGTAACATTGCCACAGTGAGGACAGCGCCGGGCCCTCTCTTTGGTATCGTTATTGTTCTTTGTGCCGCATTTTCCGCAGTAAACGGAAGTGGAGTACCAAGCGTCCAGATGGTATGCTGTAAAAGCAGCGAACACCTTGTATTTGGGCATAAGCTCTTTTCCCCGGATAATATGAATCTGAGTGTAGCTAAAGCCCGGAATCTCATACTCCTTGTCATGAGAAATCGACAAAAAGAATTTCTCGTCTCCGATGCTGAAAATATAGGCAAAGTCTTCCTCATTAAGCGCGCTAAAGGCAGCGCCGGTGGGGAACTCAATTTGTCCTTCCAGGGCCGCTGCCTCATTGATCAGGTATTTATTATCACGGATAATGATGATCTGGCTGTCTGCCGTGATCTTCGCATCAGGTTTAAAATGATTATCTAAAAAAAGTGGCTGAATATCCTGTATCATCGAATAATATCCTCTTTTCCCCAAAAATATTATCCATATTCTACCACATTATTTTTCTTTTTGATTGGTATTAGTAAAAAGCCAGTAATAAGTGTAACCAATGGATGCACAAACTATAGCCATAAGAATGGCCACCACAATTCTGATGACTGTTAGGTTTATAGCTCTAGGGGTGGCGTTTCCGCTACTCATGGCAAGAGAATCGGAGTCAAGAAGTGCATCTGCGCTGGCAGCCTTAGCGGTCTCCTCATCCTCAAGAATGTAGACCTGGGAAGAGTCGTCTTCTTCAGTGTCCTCAGGCTCTTCTATAATGGTTCTGCGCTCTATAATTTTCGGCTTCTCGGACTGGTCCTCTGCTTCACTGGCAATCCTTGCCATCTCCTCTTCGGACATTTCCTCATCTTCCAGATTCTCCACAGAAAACATGGTGTCATCCTCCAGAATATCCTGGGCAGCGTCGCCATTAGAATCTGAGGTCGTACCTGTTGTGTTTGTGGAAGTTTTCCTCAAGGTCTCCTCTGGGATTTTCTCAAAGCTTACGGCTATGGAATGCTCCTCATAGACATTACTAAAGGTATAGGTTTCAACCGCGCCTATGCTGACGCCGTCCACTGCTACTGCCGCAACCCTGTAGCCGGTGTCAGGGATCATTTTATAGGTTGCGCTCTTGCCCTCTTCCACCAGGTTCTCACCATCCGGTGAAATTCTTCCGCCGTTGTCCGCAGTGCCTGAAGCTATCATGATCTTTCTGGCTTCCTGCTTCTTGAAGTTGGCGGTTATGGTCATATCGGCCTCAAGGGCCTTGGTCAGGTATTCAACATCTGTAGATACCGTCTGGCCACTTACTACCCAGCTTACAAAATCATAGCCATCGTTTGGGACAGCCCTGAGCCATACCTGCTCTCCGTATTCGTAGGTGCCCAGATTATCAACCCATCCTGAGCTTGCGGGAGAAATGCTGGCTTTGATGGTGTACTTTGATTTTTCAAATTCAGCCATAATCTCCCTGTCAAAGGTGATGTTGCTTAACTTGATCGAAGAGGACTGGCTTAGAGTATTTCCATTTTCTACAAACCTTACGAACTTATATCCCGTATTGGCTTTCGCAGTTATGTCATAGCTTCCGCCATAAGTTACATAGCTTCCGGAAGTAATGGTTCCGGCGCTGTAATCACTGACCTGGGTATCCACATAGACAGCGGACTTTTGAACAGTCAGGGAAACGGCCGCGCTTCGGCGACTATCCTCAGATAGGCCCTCCTGATTAGCTGTCGCTACTACCGTAATTGATGAAGCGCTCTCGTCACTTCCTATGGTAAGAACAGCACTGTAATCATCCTGGGCAGTTACATATGTATAAGGCGAGTTATTTCCGTTTACAGACCAGGAAACACTCTTGTCAGTAAGATTCTCACCTTTTACTTCTGCTTTAAATGAATAGGACTTTCCGGTCTGGGCAGTTCCGCCGGAAGGAGTAATTACCACGCCTGTTACTGCTGGCTTTGGAGCCTCAACTGTTGCAGAGACCATTACTACCACCTCATGGGCTCTGGTAGGATCATCATAGTTGTAAAAAATATAGCTGGCTCTAAATTCTCCATGTCCGGCATCATCTTTTAAACTAACTTTAAAACAAAGCACTTCCTGTGGTTCAAGGATGGCACTACCAGATTCAGAATCCGGAACTATCTCTCCACCATATTCATAAGCCAGGTTAAATTTATTAAAATCATCTTGTGCTTCAAATGCGAGAGGAAAGAAATCATCACTATCTTTTGTGATACTAAAATACTCTGTAACTCCCAGAGCAACAGAGATATCAGCTACACCTGACTCATCCGCTCGGTCGCAACTTATATCGTACTCCGGAACATCCTGCGCATGGACAATCAACGCACCATAGATCATGGCAACGCCGGAAACCATGGCTACGCAAAATGCAGCACAAAAAGCTATGCCCACCGTCACCATCAATGATCTTAATTTATTTAAAATCATTTTCCTGTCCATACAAAGCCTCAGAAAGATAATGCTGTCTACTAATAATCCAACAAAAATAAACAATATATCATATTAATATTAGCATTCATAAATGAAGCCAATTAGAAAATTTCCATAAATTTTGTTACTCCAACCATCATCACCATGTAAGTCTTGAGGTGGTGGCAAGCTTTTGGTATCTGTTATATTCAGGTGAATCGTCGCCGGGGCCATAAAGAGCGTAGCCCACAGGAAGCGCCTTGGTTTCAAGTTCTTCGATGGATTGCAATTTGCCGCTAAGGTAATCCTTCAGATAGCTTTGAATATCCAGTAATCTCTGCTTAAGGCCACCGAGCCTGATGGTCTGTACCTCGAATCCAAAGGACTTATTCTCGCACATCCACTGCTTTTTAAATGCCTCATAAAAAGCATCAAGTCGCAGAACAAGCTCAGGAATAACTTTATTGCAGATATCTGCCAGAGCATCTTTTTCCTCAGTCTGATATGCGCCTCTTAATCTGATCCCCAGGTCTGCCTTTAGTTCAAGAACATGGCATAGCTGAGCCTGCATCTCAAATACCTGATCAAACCTCCGGTTGCCATATTTAATCACATCAAAAAGCCTGTCTGAAGCACTTTTGTAATATTCCGCAACGTTCCTTGGAACAAGGCTGTCGTATATTCCAAGAAGAGGATCATTAAACAGCAGGATCTTTGAAAGCTGATTCCTCTTCTCCCCCACGCTGCCGGGATTAGCCACATCAAGGAGCATGAATTCTTCAAAGGTATAATCGGTCACCTCTTCAAATCGTTCTTTTCCTTGATTGCCGCCTTTTTTATCCGTAAGCTTTCCGCCTGTCACGGCTGCCTCATACAGTACCGGCAAAACCGCGTACATGCTGCACTCCGTTCCGTCATCTCCCCACATTGTCATAACACAGGAATCCACATCCATTGAAAGACAGGCGCTTACCGCCGCCTTTGTGGCATGAATACTGAAATCATTGTAGGGGGTAAATCCCATCCAGCGCCAGGCTCCCCCTGCAAAAGAAATGTTATCTGTCATTGCCTTGTGCTGCGCGATAATGCTCTTATAGTGCCCGGGATCTGTGTTGTAGTAATCCCAGTAAACCAGTTCAAGCTCCTCCGGAATCCTTACCTCTTTTGCCAGGGTCTGCGCCAGTTTACTTGCAGACTCCTCATCCTCCGCGCCATAAGCACCCTGTGAAAGAAGCCTGAAGAACATATCGCTCCACATCTGAGGCTGAAGGCCATGCTTTTTACATAGTCCCACCACCATATTCAGGTGCTCAAGAAGAATCTCAACCCGGTTCTGATAGCCGTGAAGGTCGAGATATTTTCCCAGGCCCACCATGTGGGCCTCGTCCATGCCAATATTCACTTTTTTAGTGGAATAGGTCTTGGAAACAGTAGAAAGGATATTGTCCAGCAGCTGCTCCGTTCGCGGATCTCCCACCAGCAAAATATCCTCAAGATCAATGTGCTTAATATAATCAGCGTAGTCTACAATCTGATTGATGTGGGCAAGGGTCTGGATGTAGGGCCGAAGCTCCATGCCAAGGCTCTTTGCATACTGATCCGCTTCCCTTATCTCAGCCTGGGTATAGCGTCCCCTCTGATAGCCAAAATATGGCTCTCCATCAACCTCAAAGGTATCTTCCGTGTAGAGCCCCACATAGTCATATCCAAAATCCGCGCAGATTTTAATAAAATCCTTCAGCGCAGGCAGCTTAACCACTGCATTTCTGGAACAGTCAATCATAACTCCAAGTTCACGAAGTTTATCCATACCTGTTTTATCCTTCTCTTTTACCCACTGTCAGATCAGCTCATTTTCTTGTACATATAATTGCCCAGCATCTGAACGCCCTGAACAAAGGCGATAAGGATTATGGAGCATACGATCAGATAATCGGTCTTGTACTGCTGATAACCGTAGCGGATTGCGATATCACCGACACCGCCGCCTCCTACAGTACCTGCCATTGCTGAATATCCAATAAGAGAGATCACCAGGAGCACTATACCATTTAGCATTCTCGGAATAGACTCTTTTACATAGACTCTCATGAGAATCTGGAAATTGGAAGCACCAAAGCTTCTTGCAGCCTCAATGACACCGTGATTGGTCTCACGAAGGCTTGTCTCAAACACCCTGGCAATATAGGGAATTGCAGAAACAGTAAGGGGTACTATGGAAGCTGTGGTTCCAATGGCCTTTCCCACCACCATTCTGGTAAAAGGAATAAGAATTACCAGCAAAATAATGAATGGAAAGCTTCTGAAAACATTTACTATAAAGCTCAAAATCTCATAAACCAGCTTGTTGGGCTTAAGGCCGTCAGGAGCTGTAAGAGTAAGTATGATTGCAGGGATAAATCCCAGAATAACCGAAAATATAGTTGACCAGAACACCATGTAAAGGGTCTGCTTAAATGCATTTAAAATAATTTCCCACATTCCAGTGGAGCTTAAAATACCGGACATAACGCTTCCTCCAAATTATTTGATCACTTCCCATGTTACATTCTTGGAATCAAGGAATGCACAGGCTTTCTCCAGATCTTTTTCATCCATGTTCAGAACAAGGCTGCCATAGACATCCTCTCTGAAGTCCTCAAGTTTCGCCCAGCAGATATTGAAATCTGTATGGAGCTCCTGGGACATCATAGTTACGATAGGACGCTGGTTGCCTTCTCCAAAGAAAAAGAGCTTAAGATTGACGCCGGTCTCAGGAAGCTTGTCACTCTCCTCACGAAGGAAATCACGAATTTCCCTCTCCTTGGGCCATACGAAGAGCTGCTCGGGCTTGCCTACTGCAAGGACTTTGCCCTGGCTAAGGAATGCCACCTTCTGGCAGATCTGCTTAACAACTTCCATCTGATGAGTTACCACGATGATAGTGATTCCCATCTCTCTATTGATCTTCTGCAAAAGAGCTAAGATACCCTTTGTGATTTCAGGATCAAGGGCGCTTGTGGCCTCATCGCACAAAAGGAAATCAGGATCCAGCACCAGTGCTCTGGCGATGGCAACTCTCTGCTTCTGTCCGCCTGAAAGTTCTCTGGGTTTGGAATGAACCTTTTCCTCAAGGCCTACCAGCTTTATCAGGTTCATTATTTTTTCTTTTGCCTCAGGAGTATTTGTAGGAATTCCCCAGAATTTCATTGGAAGAGCGACATTGGCATATACGTCGAGACGCTCAAGCAGATTGAATCCCTGGAATATCATGCCCATTCTCTTCTGGAGGTTTCGAAGATTCTTTTTATCCTTTATATCCACCTTGGTTCCGTCCACAAGGATTGAGCCCTGGTCATATTTCTCCAGACCGTTAATGCAGCGCAGCAGCGTAGACTTGCCGGCTCCGGACTGTCCGATTATTCCAAAGATGTCTCCCTTTTCGATTTCCAGTGAAATATCCTTCAGAACCTCTGTGTTATTGAAGGCTTTTTTGACATTTTGAATCTGAATCATTTTCTTTTCCCATTCATATTACATTTACTTGTTAAAAACTCACTTATAAAATATAGCACATATGTCATTTCTTGTAACTACCGACAAAATATCCTATAACGAAAAAATGACACGCCACAAATGAGCAGCGTGTCAACGTTATTATAGTAGGTAGGATTTTTATGACTATTAAGCGGCTAATGAAACCGCATATTAACTTGATAATTACTCTGCGTCGATGAATGAAGTGATAACTGCACCCTTGTATGTCTCGTCGATGTAGCTCTGAACCTTCTCAGACTGAAGAGCCTTTACAAGAGCCTTAGTCTTCTCAGATTCCTCGTTGCCCTGCTTAACTACAAGGAAGTTTGTTCTCTTAACTGTAGTCTCAGCGTCGAACTCCTCGATATCCAATGCTGGGAATGTTGCAGGAAGGTTAGCCTCAAGTGCGTAGTTTCCGTTGATTGTAGCTGCATCAAGATCAGGAAGTGAAAGTGGAAGGCTTGCTGCCTCAAGTGGTGTGATCACATAGCCGTGAGGGTTAGCTTCCTTATCGTTTGTAAGGGAGTCCTCTGTGTAGTTGTCATCTGTTCCAAAGCCACCGTTTGATACAAGAAGTCCCTTCTGTACAAGGAGGTCAACACCTCTTGTTCCGTTATCAGGATCGTTAGGAATACCGATTGATGCGCCATCAGGAAGCT
>JAILMY010000035.1 GCA_024692165.1 Butyrivibrio sp.
TAGAAGCCTTCTGTCATTTTCTCGATCTCATAAGCGAGCTTCTTCTTACCCCAATCATCTACGTTAGTAATCTGACCACCATGCTTCTCGATAGTCTTCTTTACCTTCTCGATGACTGCTGTTCTGGCATCGTCTTCGATCTTTGCACTAACAACAACGGCTAATTCGTATTTGTTCATGCTTTTGTTACCTCCTTTTGGTCTCTGGCTACTGGTATCAGTCCAAGTAGCAAGGAATATTTCACAGAATGGTATTATAGCATATTCCATTCAATAATGCAAGCATTTTCATCTGACTCCCCGAATGTTTTTCTCTACCGTTTTTCTAGGCACCATTATCTGATGTCCACAGCCGGTACACTTAAGTCTAAAGTCAGCCCCCACTCGCAAAACTTCCCATTCAAAGCTTCCGCAAGGATGTTGTTTCTTTAATTTAATTATGTTTCCTACTTGAATGTCCATACAAATCAACCAATAACAATTTAGTAAAAGCAAGCCTTACAGGGAAATGCCCTGCAGATCAGCCAACTCCTTAAATACCTTACCAATCTTCTCTTTTATAATAAGCGTGTTCTCAGCCTTCCTTACAGCTATCTCACTTTCATTGATGACAACAAGATATTTTCCCCTGAAGTAGTTGATAAATGAGGCCGCCGGATAAACCGTAAGTGAAGTTCCTCCTATTATAAGCATATCTGCCCTTGCCAGCGCATCAATTGCTCCGGAAACCTGATCGTCAGGAAGACCCTCTTCATATAATGTAATATCAGGCCTTATTGTACCTCCGCAGCTACACTTTGGTATAGGCTCAGTGGATTCAAAAATGTAATCTGCCGGATACTCTTTTCCGCATTTCATGCAGTAGTTTCTAAGAGCACTTCCGTGAATCTCATAAACCACTTCACTTCCGGCCTTCTGATGAAGACCGTCAATATTCTGAGTTACTATGGCTTTAAGCTTGCCCTCTTTTTCCAAAGCAGCCAGATACTTGTGAGCATTATTGGGCTCTATATTTCTTGTGTCCATCTTCTGCCTGTGGAACTCATAGTAAACCTTCGGTTCATAGACCAGACAGCTATGGCTCAAAAGGTACTCCGGCTGGTACATATCAAACCTTACATCATGCTGATTGTAGAGGCCGTCTTTACTTCTGAAATCCGGAATGCCACTTTCCGTGGAAACACCGGCTCCTCCGAAGAAAACAACGTTCTCAGAGGCATCTATCATCTCTTTAAACTGTTTAATCTGTTCTTCCATGGCTTCCCCTTTCCGATACTTCTTTTTGCTTAACCCGACTACTATATTGTACCAAATTCGGCTGGTTCCGGTCATGTTTTTCATAGTTGAAAAAGCAAAAAAGAATCCTGCAGGCCATATAGCCCGCAGGATTCCACCTCTTATTTAATTCCCCTCAAATCGCAGTATCCATCCTATTATTTAAGTCTTGTTGTAAGACCATCATCAAGGAGCTGCTTCCTCTCATCGATAACTGCCTGATATCCGGCATCAAGATACTTCTTTGAGCACTCCTCATAAAGAGCATCAAACTCTTCAGGTTTGCACATTACAAGCTGATCACGGAGCTCAGGATAAACTTCTTCCTTAAGAGATGTGCCATACTCTGTTACAGACTCAAGAGCTGACTGGAATGCGCAGTCTACATTTGCATAACCTGCATTGTAGATAGCCATCTGTCCGTTGTAGTTTGCAAGGATCTGATCATAGAAGTCCTGAGGAAGTCCCTGAGGATTGATAGCTCTGATGTCGTCTTCGATGTTTCCAAGAACCTTGATTGCAGTTACAACCATCCAGTAATCAACGTTGTTGTTGTGACCCTGCTGCTCTTCAAGACCTGCCTGATCACCAACTGCTACAGGCTTGCCGTTCTCATCATAGTTGAAGTTAACACCCTCGATACCCCACTGCATTGTGAAGAGGTTCTCAGGCTGTGAAAGCCACTCAAGATACATCATTCCGGCTTTAACTTCATCCTCAGTTGCGTTGTTAGCAAAACCGATCATAGCACCGATGCTGCCACCTGGACGATACGCATTGCTTCCGCCCCATGTCTCATCCTGGATGAACTTGTCAGGACAAACAGCTACTGCAAGCTTTGCATCAGGCTCGTTCTCATAAAGAGTATTAAGAACGTTCATTGTTGATGATACATAACCTGACCACTGGAAAGCCTTACCATTAACGAAATCAGCTTCTACATCAGATGTACTTCTGAGGTAGTACTCAGGATTGATATATCCCTTGTTGTAAAGCTCGTTGTTCCATTTAAGAAGTCTCTTCTGTGCTTCTGTTGAAAGAGCAGGGATCTGGTAGTCACCTGTTGTAGCCCATGTGTCCTCATCCTGTGGATAATCACGGAATCCATAGTTCTGATCTGCACCTGCTCCTGCTACCTTTGATCCGCTAAGTGGATACTCATGTCCGTTTTCAACAAGCTTAGCATAGAGCTCTAACAGCTCTGTATTTGTTGTAGGAAGCTCTTTATATCCAGCCTCTTCAAGCCAGTCCTGACGATACCATGTGCAGAATGTATAAGTTGATGCACCGTATGGTCTCTGACCTGCTACAAGGTAGTTATCATCTGCCATCTCAATGTAGCCTGTGAGGTTGTTATCTACCATAGCCTGATAATATGTAGGAGCAATAGTTTTGAACTGCTCAAGATCGTATGGCTGTAAATATCCGTCAGCAACCCATGTTGCAAGCTTATCGTAGTCATATTCCATGCAAAGTGTAGGAAGAGTATCAGTTGATGCAAGCATTGCGTAGTCAGTCATAACATCTGAACGTGTGATTCCAACGTACTCAACCTTTACATTGTACTTATCACCAAAGTTCTCCTGTACCCACTTTGTCCAATAGTTGTTCTCAACGTCAGAGCATCCGTTTCCTGCATCGCCTCTGTCGTAAACAGCTACTCTAAGTGTTACCTGATCTGCAAATGGCTCAAAACCATCTACTCCGGGTGTAACATCAGATGATGCAGCAGCTTCAGTAGTTTCTGTAGCTGTAGTCTCAGTAGTCTCTGTAGCCTGAGTTGTCTCTGTTTTTGCTGTCTCTCCCCCGGTTGTTGTAGTTGTGTCAGAAGCTGTCTGTCCACATCCTACAAGAGCGCCTGCTGTCATAGCAGCTGTAAGCGCCAGTGAAAGTGCCTTGTTCTTTAACCCTTTCATAAAGTCCCTCCTTATAAAAATAAATATTTAAACTCATTATCTGAGTTTTGTTCTATCAACAAGGAAGCCATGCTCTCGCTTCGCTCGCCATGACACGTTCGAACTAGCTTCGAAATACCTCAGCAAGTTCTCTCAGCCTTTTACCGCCCCGATCATAGTTCCCTGTACAAAGTATTTCTGAAGGAAAGGATAAATAACGATAATAGGAACGGTTACAAACATGATACATGCTGCCTGTAAAACCTCTGGTGTAGTCTGCGCTACTCCTCCCGTATCTGCCAATGAAGCGTTCTGTGCCTCTGTTGCAGATGCAACCAGCTGATAAAGCTTATACTGAATCATCTTAAGGTCAGCTGATCTTGTGAAGTACATATTGTCCGCATAAGAATTCCAACGTCCAACTGCGTAAAAAAGTGAAAGCGTAGCCAGGATCGGTTTGGACAGAGGAAGTACTATTTTACCAAGAATCTGGAAATTAGTAGCTCCATCAAGGAAAGCTGATTCCTCCAAGCTGTCCGGAATTGTACTCTGGAAAAAATTCTTCATGATAAGCATATTGTACGGAGAATAAATAAGCGGAAGAATCAGTACCCAGAAGGTATCCAAAATATGAAGCTGATGATAAAGTATGTATGCCGGAATGATACCTGCGGAGAAATACATGGGAACCATCAGTAAAAATGTAATTACCGGACGGCCCTTAAGCCTCTTTTTGGAAAGAGGGTACGCTGCGCAGGTACAAACGATCATTCCAAGCAGTGTAAAGAGCAGAGTTATCCATACTGAGAAAAACATAGACTTAGTCATGGACTCATCAGCGAAAACTCTGGTAAATGCATCAAAGGTAACATCTTTGGGCCAGAAGTAAACTGACTGTGACATTACTGCCGTATTGCCCGAAATAGATTTTGCTGCCACATGAACAAACGGAAGTACGCATGTAGCGCAAAGAATTACTATGACAAGCATCATTATCGCGTCGCTTATTTTAAATCCTATAACGGCATGGGCTCCTCCGGCTGAGAAGCTCTCCTCGCCATTTATTGTCTTTGTGTTAGCCATTTCATCCCTCCTACAGCAAGCCGTCTTCGCCAAGTTTCTTGGCAATTCTGTCAGACATAAGTACAAGTAAAACTCCGATTACAGACTGGAAAAGACCTACAGCCGTAGCCTGACTGAATTTGTTGTTGCCGATACCTTTGTTGAAGATATAGACAGCCAACTGATACTGGAATTCTTTGACCTGTGTATTTCCAAGAGCAGTCAGTCTCTCAAGGTTACTGCCCATAACTCTTCCGAGATTCATGATAAGCAGTGTTACGATAGTACTTCTAATTCCTGGAAGTGTAATATGTACCATTCTCTGCCAGCGATTTGCACCATCGATCATGGCTGCCTCATAGAGTTCTCCGCTGATACCGGTAATAGCTGCCAGGTACAGGATTGTTCCCCAGCCCATTCCCTGCCATACACCGATTAGCAGATAAGTAATAGCCCAGTGCCACTTCTCATTAAGGAACGGAATACCCTGTTCAATAAGTCCTGCATTCATCATTGCAACGTTTACAAGTCCGCTACTTGGCTTAAACATTGTAAGTGCAACGCTTCCGATGATAGCCCAGGATAAAAAGTGTGGCAGATAAAGTATTGTCTGCGAAACCTTTTTGAATCTCTGAAATCTGAGTTCGTTAAGAATAAGTGCCAGAATGATTGGCATCGGGAACCCAACCAGAAGATCCGCAATATTAAATACTATTGAATTTCTTAATGCTCTTGTGAAATCTGCGTCCTTGAAAACCTTATGGAATGTATCAAGACCTACCCATTTACTTCCGGCATACCCCTTTGCCGGTTTGTAGTCCATGAATGCCATTCGAAGTCCAGGATACGCTCCGTAACTGAATATGATGACTAATGCCAGTGGGATAATTAAAAGAAGATACAACTGCCAATCACGTTTTAAAGCATTTTTCCACGATGTAGTTGTTTTGATTCCCCCTTTGGATTTCTTTTGATTGCTCATACCTGTATTGCCCCTCCCCTTGTATAAAACAATCCTAAAATAATTTAGATAGCATATCTAATCACTTAGCCGAAAATACTTTGCATAAACAACCATTTAAATTTATTTCATTAGTGTGATATGTCCCATATACATAAAAATACGCAGCAATATTTGTGCATATTGCTGCGTAATCGTTTTCGCTTTTTTGTTCATTTCCAGCCAGTGTATTCAAGGATTGAAGCATTGTCGACCTTGGCCATGTTATGGCGCCATTCGCTTGGCTGAGTTCCCATGATCTCCGAGAAATGTCTGTTATAGCTGGATACCGATCTGAATCCCACCCGTTCTGAGATAGAAAGAATTGATTCCTCTGTGGTTCTGAGAAGTATGCATGACTGCAGTATTCTCGTGGTGTTCAGATAATTCAAAGGACTGGTATTCATGATCTCATGAAATACTCTCCTGAAGTGGGTCTGGCTCAGATGGCACATGTCTGCCAACTCTTCCATAGGAAAGTTCATCATGTAGTTCTCTTTTATATAGTCCAGAGCCGGCGATATAACAATAGCATTCTCATGAATATCCTTATTAGTCAGCTCCGTTCCCTTGTTTGCTGAATGTATTCTCATGAGCTTCATGAAAAGTGCCAGCACAAGCCCCTTTACCGAAAGCTGATAGTTCACACCCTTGTGTTCAAGCTCATACATGATCATGCTGAGTATGCTGTAGACATCCGGATACTGTTCCTTGTTGAGAATAAGCTGAAAGTTCTGCAGCATATCAACAAACACCTCTGCATAAGGATAGGAATCATCAAAGACTCCCTTCAAAAGCTCATCCGGCTGAATAAATATATACGACCAGAGGCTGGCCTCACCTTTAGAGCTGTAGGTTGTATGCGGAACATTTCTGGAAATAAAGGTCATGTCTCCCGCCTTGAATGAAACCGGCGTGTTGTTAAACTCGATAAATCCGCTGTCCGTGTGGCATACACCAATCTCAAGACAATTGTGGAAGTGAAGCTTACCGGACTTTATGTCCGATATATGCCATCTGTCACCGGTCAAAAGAAGCACCGGAAAGTTCATTGGAAGCTCATAATTTCTGTATTCTATTACGGTTTTCTTTGGTTTTGCCATTGTGCTCTTCCTTATTTTTATAACGTGAATGCGTTTATTTTACAAAATCATTTATACTTAGTCAAATAGTTGAAATTGCACAGTATTTTAACTTACTTGAATAGACATTTCGACCACGCACTAATACAATTTAGTCAAAATCACTTATTTTTCTTTAGATTTTTCAAAAATAGGAGTGGAATTCCATGGCAAATTTGATCTACGACAAACAGCAGGTAGAAACAGCTATAGACTCTATCGTAAAGCGCACAATGAGAATGGACCTTACCTGGGACTGGCCCGGTGGCGTTGCATATTATGGTGTATGTGAAGCATACCTGGCAACAGGTAAAAAGGAATATATCGAAATGCTCAAGGAGCGTGTCGATGAATACATTGAGCTCGGTCTTCCTTCCTGGACAGTTAACACCTGTGCCATGGGACATGCCATGCTCACTCTTTACGAATACACAAATGACGAGAAGTATCTGGATATTGCCAGAAGTAAAATCGACTATCTTGAGAATAAGGCTCTCAGATTTGGTGACAATGTTCTTCAGCACACAGTATCAGTAAATAATGATTTCCCTGAGCAGTGCTGGGCCGACACTCTTTTCATGGCAGCATTTTTCCTCCTTAGAGCCGGAGTTCTTTTAAAGGACGAGAAACTCATAGACGATGCACTGAACCAGTACTACTGGCACATCAAATATCTTCAGGATCCTGCAACAGGGCTTTTCTATCATGGATACAACAATATTACCGGCGACCATATGTCCGGATTTTTCTGGGGAAGAGCTAATGCCTGGGCAGCTTACACCATGTCAGAGGTTGGAAGGGTGCTGCCTGAATGCTACCTTTATCCTAAATTCCTTGATGTGGTAGGCTCACTTAACGAACAGCTTGCTTCCATCAAGCTTCTGCAGACAAAGGACGGTCTTTTCAGAACTATCCTTGATGATGAAGAGTCCTATGAAGAGATTTCCGCGTCCTGTGGTATTGCTGCTGCAATGATCAACAAAGGAAATCCTCTTCACATCAAATACATCAACAAAGCCACCGAAGGAATCCTTAAGAACATCACAGAGGATGGACGAGTTCTTAATGTTTCAGGTGGTACAGCAGTCATGAAGGACAGAGAAGGCTACCGCGGAATCTCCAGAGAGTGGATTCAGGGCTGGGGACAGGGACTGGCTCTTGCTTATCTGGCAGGCATTCTTAATTATGACAAAATCCGTAGCGACGGAGCACTCTGATAACTATTTTTTTCAACTTAAATTATGGGGGTTTTATGAGCGTGGAGCATAGCAAGGGAGGTTTTACCCTCCCCGGAGAATCAGGTTACGAGAAGTTAACGCTTGAACTGGCCGAAAAATGGGGCGCTGACGTTATCAGAGACAGCGATGGTACAGTTCTCTCTGATGATATTCTTAATTCAGGTTACGGCATCTATTCTACCATCTGCATAATTCGAGATCACAACGAATGGGCAAAAAATAACATGGACAAACTCCAGCAGAGTTTTCTTATGACACAGCCCAAGGTTGCAGAGGACAGTTTTTTGACATTTCATCTTCTGGAGGATTTCTTTGATCAGCAGTTTATGGTAAACGACTCTGCTGACTCAATGAAATACTGGCAGGTCTTCGACAGAACCACCGGCAAGGAAATAAGTTCCAATTTCTGGACCTATGAAAAAGAAGCCGGTAACGTCATTGTAAACAATACAATTCCTTTCCATCGCTACACTGTAAGCTTCTTGGCATACAGAATCTGGGAAGAGATTTCCATGTACAATCACACCACCAACAACTGGGACAAAGAGCATCTCATGCCCATTGATCCTGTTCACCCACAGACCCAGGAATATCTGACAAACTGGCTTACAAATTGGTGTGAAACTCATCCGGCAACTACTGTCGTACGTTTCACTTCCATGTTCTACAACTTTGTCTGGATCTGGGGAAGCAGTTCAAGGAACAGAAACCTCTTTACTGACTGGGGATCTTATGACTTTACCGTAAGCCCAAAGATGCTTGATGACTTTGCCGAAAAGTATGGTTACAGTCTTACAGCTGAGGATTTCATCAATAAGGGGGCACTTCATGTAACTCATATGCCTCCTGTAAAGACGCAGCTGGATTACATGGATTTTGTAAATTCATTCGTTGTATCCTATGGACGCAAGCTTGTGGATCTCGTCCATAAATACGGCAAAAAAGCTTATGTATTCTATGATGACAGCTGGGTAGGTGTAGAACCTTACAGCAAAAGATTCAAAGATTTTGATTTTGACGGTCTTATCAAGTGTGTTTTCTCCGGATATGAGGTTCGTCTCTGCGCCGGAGCCGATATTGAGACAAAAGAGATAAGACTTCATCCATATCTTTTCCCGGTGGGCTTGGGCGGACTTCCAACCTTCTCCGATGGTGGAGATCCTACAAAAGATGCAAAAGAATACTGGAACCACACCCGTAGAGCACTTCTGAGAGCGAAAATAGATCGAATCGGTCTTGGAGGATATCTTCACCTGGTTGAAAATTATCCGGACTTTGTGGATTATATAGCAAAAATTTCAGATGAATTCCGTCTTATCAGAGACCTTCATACAAATGACAGGCCATATAGATTTAATATCAATGTAGCAGTATTACACTGTTGGGGACAACTTCGAAGCTGGACGTTAAGCGGACACTTCCACGAGACCTACATGAACGACCTCATTCACGTCAATGAGGCACTATCAGGACTTCCCGTTGATGTGGACTATATAAGTTTTGATGATCTTAAAAATGCAGATCTGTCAAAATATAATGTGATAATCAACGCAGGTATTGCAGGTAGTTCCTGGAGCGGCGGAGAAAGATGGAACGACACTGCTGTTGAAGAGCTTATCACAAGATTTGTCTTTAATGGTGGAACCTTCATTGGTATCAATGAGCCATCAGCTGTTACCGGTTATGACAGCGTATTCAGAATGTCATCAATTCTTGGGGTTGATAAGGACACTATCGACAGAGTCTGCCATGGCAAATGGACATTTCAGCTAAAAGAGATCCCGGGACTTATTCCAAATGGTGCCGGCGTATCTCTTAGATGTAAGGTGCATCTGACTGATGGAAAAGCAGAGGTAATCTCATCGGTAGACAATACTCCAACCTTTACCATAAATAAATTTGGAAAAGGCAAAGGAATATATCTTTCTACCTTTGAGACAACCACATTAAACAACAGGCTTCTGCTCAATATACTTTTATACTCAGCGGATATTCCATTCGATGCAAATTATGTAACCGACAACGCAAACACAGAATGTGCATATTTCCCGGCTGATAAGAAGCTGATTGTTATCAATAACTCTGACAAGAAGCAAAGTACTTCTGTAAAAACCGAGTTCGGAGTTATTACCCTTAATGATATCGAACCCTTCGATACCATAATCAAACAGCTATAACCATTCCTTTCAATATTCACCATGTAAAATGAGCAGTGAATCCTCCCAGATTTACCCACTGCTCATTTTATATTACTTTTTAATATGATTTACTATTAAAATCCTGCTTTTTTAAGGAGTGCTGCAAGAGAAGTTGTTGCCTCTCCATCACTCTCATATTCTATCTTCTCCTCGGTAATCTCAGTTGCTGCAATCTCCTCAAGAGCCTTCATGCTAAGGCTAAGCTTTCCATCTTTTATAGCTATAACCTTCACCTTAACCTTCTGACCAACCTTAAGAACAGATGAAGGATGCGCAATTCTCTGGTTGCAGATCTGAGAAATATGAACAAGGCCTGTCATTCCGTTACCAAGATTTACAAATGCGCCATAGTTCTGAAGACTTTCAACAACTCCCTCTGTAACAAGACCAACCTCAACATTTGAGACCATCTCAGCTCTGTGCTTATCAGCCTCTTCTCTTAAAAACTCTCTTGCGGAAAGCACCAGCTTATCATTTTCCTTGTCTGCTGTGATGACCTTTACCTTAAGAGTTTTTCCAACATATTCAGGAATCTTATCCTCCTCAACATACTGAAGATCAAGCTTGGATGCAGGGATAAATCCTCTGATGCCCTCAAGGAATGCTACACATCCACCTTTTACAGCCTCAGATACCTTAACGTCTACATAACTTTCGGAATCCATATACTCCTTCAGTTTATCCCAGGAAAGAACGTGATTTGCTTCCTTCTTTGAAAGAAGAATATTGCCATTGCCATCATCAGTACTGATAACAGTAGCAGATACTTCATCACCAACCTTAACATCTCTGTGAACAGAGAATTTAGGATCATCACTCATATCTGCGACCCTTATTATTCCCTGAGTATAGTACTTAAGATCTAAAGTAACCTCTGTATCAGATACATCAATTACTGTCCCCTCAAGGATATCTCCCTCTTTAACTTTCCTAAAGGATCTGTCAATCTCATCCTTAAAATCATTCATAGTTTCTTCTGCCATAACAACCTCCGCTAATCTAAAAAATATGATCTGGTCTAATGAATGCATATCTGCAATCACGAAATTTATTATATCAGACTATGAACATAAAAATAAGGTCTGTAAGCAATTAAGCTTACAGACCTTTTTAAAGGTGACAGGCAGATTTGAACTGCCGATCAGGGTGTTGCAGACCCACGCCTTACCGCTTGGCTATGTCACCATCATATTATTGAGTGACTCCGACGAGAATCGAACTCGTGTTACCGCCGTGAAAGGGCGATGTCTTGACCGCTTGACCACGGAGCCTAGTTTCGACAAAACCTCATCAGGTGCTCTAGCTCCCCCTGTCGGACTCGAACCAACGACACT
>JAILMY010000088.1 GCA_024692165.1 Butyrivibrio sp.
AGTGCTGCCTCCTCATACTCCGCAGCAAACATTTCATAATTTGCCTTTAAACTTGTATATTCAACCATTTTTATAACATCTCCTCATAATAAAAAAAGTAACTTTAAAGCCAATATAAAGATTAGCATATTTCTCAAAAAATGACACCTTAATTATAATTTAAGAAATCCGCACTGGCTGCGGATTTCGTGAGAAAGTGATTCAAGAGTCAACCAAGCCTCATCGACGAAGTCGATTCAAATTGGCTTGGTTGTCGCATTCGTCAGAATGCAGGGTATTTTTCCTCGTATCTGGAAACCATATCCAGAATTTCCTGAGTATACTCGGGATACTGCTTTGCCATATCCTCGATCTCTCTTTTGGCGTTTCCTGCCACCACATCCCTGTTGTACTCCATGCGGCGACGCAGGGATTGTCTCTGAACATTTAAGCTGTGTCTGATTTCAACTTCCTCGTTATGGGACAAAAGAGCTTCCACCTGATGAACCCATATCTCAGGATCCTTGATACGAAGGCGCCTTAGCATATAAACCAGATCCTTCTGATTCACATCCAGGTTCTTCTGGGCATCCTCGTAGGCCTCTCTCTCTTTTACCTCCTGAAGGTACTTGCTGTACAGGGTCTTCAGTTCCTTGGCGTTGTTGACCCTGAACTTGAGGCACAGATAATCTATAAGGTTTGTATTGTTAACATAGCGGATCTTAACCTGATTCTGGAGCATGATAAGTCTTGAAATGGACTTGTTCACGCCCTTGAGTTCAACCTCCGAATTGGAATTGTTGATAAACAAAAGAGTAAGTGCCACAGCTGCCAAAAGTACAGATACCATGTAACCGTAAGATACGTTAAGCTTTAAGGTACTATGAAGGATCATCAGAACCACGAAGATCAGAACAAGAGTAACGGCAACCACGATGATCATCTTTTTGCAGAAATCCATGGTCTTTTCCAGCTCTTCTTCTCTATAAAGATAGGCCTGGTGCTCTCCGTCAAGGCGCTTTAAGTCGCTCTTTATCTTTTTCTGGTAATCCTCAGCCTCAGCCAGCTTCTTGATTCCGCCCTTAGCTTCAGACTGAAGTCTCTCCATGCGCTCGTATTCTTCCTCTGTCATCTTGCTCTTGCGGCGGGAGAATTTCTCACGCTGCTGCTCTGAATCCAGAATCTTCTGGGCGCAATCATTGATTTCCTGTCTCTGGGCCTCAGGAAGGGCATCGATCTCCTCAATATCCCTTAAGTGGCTGGTGACATCGTAATATTCCAGTTCAAGGCTGTCCAGTTCCTTGGCAGCCTCTTCCATCTGCGCAAGACAGCTCCCCACGTACTCTCTTCGCTGAACCGGATCATTCATATCCAGATCTTTACGGGTGTAAACAATGTCATTCCAGTTTTCAAGATCTGAATTTCTGGTAATCTCTTCTTCGTGAGTTTTTCCAAAAATAGTTTCTAAAAACCCCATTTACCTACTCCCTGTTTTACCTGCTCCCAACTTTTTCCATGACCAGAGTTCTGTACTCTTCTTTGATGTTTCTGGTCTGTTCTCCGACCATATCGTAGTATTCATGCATCTTGCCCTCAGCCTTGATGACTGAGATCGTGCCAAGACTATGCTTATCATCACTGGCTCCGTAGAGCTCCAGAGCTTCGTTCATACGCTTTTCCAGCTCCAGGGAAGCCTCATATACATCATCGTTATCAGCTACGAAGTTTACGTAATCCTTGGGACTTAGCCTCATCCTGACTGCCGACAGATACTGTATGTAGGATTCAGGATTTCTGCCATCCTCAAAGGCCTTTAAAAACATCTTCTCCGCCTTCTCAAAACGGAAAAGCCTTGCGTACATTACGCCTTCGTTGTGCTCAATCCTGGCCCGAAGCTTATTGTTCATATCGGGAGTATTTGCGAGAATGAATTCATACTCCTTAAAAGCCATGGCATAGCGGCCGTTCATCATAAGGAAATCCGCTCTTGAAAGGCGCTTTTTGTAGATGTCCATTCCGGCATTTTCCCTGAGTATCTCCTCGGTCTTGTCCACCTCTTTTTTGGTGTTGTAGCCCGCGTAATCCAGAATGGTTCCTGCAATCGAAGCCATGGAGCAGCGCTTGGAATGCATGCTCCTTAGTTCATCAGCGAGTCTGTCCAGGGAGCACTCCCTGGCAATCCAGTCAAAGAGCGCTTTATCAAAGCTGTCCTCATCAAGAAGGAATGCATTCTGCACGATACAGTAGCAAAGCTCCTCGATGCAGTATACATTTTTGCCTATCTTGTCTATGTAATATGGAGTTTCCGCATAGGTTCCTATGCAAAGAATCGGTCTACCCATAGGGTATTTCTCCTGTTGCAAAATATCTTGGTTATCAAAGCCATTAACTACAGTTCAATTGTCTGCTCCCACACTTTGCCGGTAGCCGGGAACAGCTCTCCAAAGCCCATATCCTGTACTCTTATCTCCACCTCGTTTACGGCGCTCATGGCCATGGAAAGACGAAGTCTCGTGGTGCCTCTTGGTCTTTTTTCAAGTCCGTCCAGGAAAAGCTGCACAACCTTTGGACTCTTTCCCGTAAGTGGAGTCACCTGAATATCCAGAACCCCACTCTGATCAATGATGATATCCATCTGGGACTGGGCTTCGAACCAGTTCACACCGGCATCCAGAATGGCGTGATAGCACTCGGTTCCGCATTTGAGCACATTCATGCCGATGTTGGATTTAAGCTTATCCTCTCCCAGGAACACGTATTTAGCCGCATCCTCAGTGGGGTGAAGCCTCTCTCTTGCAGCTATTGTGGCGCCTTTACTAAAGAGGTTGTTGCCCTGGAAAACTCTCCTTGTCCTGCAAAGAAACTCCAGAGATCTCTTGGTCCACTTCTCCTTAAAGCCATCTCCGAGAAGGAAAACCGTGGAGATAATCTTGTCGCTGCAAACCTTCTGACAGATGTTAAGAAACTCATCATCCAGTCTCTCACAGGTCCTGTGGAAAAAAGCTGCATCCTTAGGAAAGCCTTCGGCTCCAAGCCTTAAGTTGTTGTAGTTTGTAACATCTATGGTTGCCACCACCGGAGTGGTGTTGTGATTCAGACTCATCTTATAAACGCACAAGTTGTCCAGATCATAGTCACAGGCCAGTATGCAGTGGCGCATCAGCTCGTCTGGCTGATAGAGCATGTAGTTGTAAAAGCTCTCTTCGTGACTCTGATAGTAAATGTTCTGGGTCTTGAGTTCTAACGCTGCCGTAACTGCGTTAAGCACCTGAACCATCCTGTGATCCAGGGATTTGGTGGTAAACATGATAGCCTCCACCTTGTCCAGAGACAGCTCCATAGACAGCAGTGACAGACTTCTTTTTATGAACAGGGTCAAAAGAGCTATCGGATCATATTCAGCATCCAATACCTTTACGGGCTTGCCCTCCCTTGCAGCCTGAAGGATGTCGTAAACCGGTGTGGCATCGCCATCCTCAATATGGCGCACTGCCTCTTTGCCGTAATACCACTGGTTTACATCCTTTCTTTTACAAAGGACGGTAGGAATATTATAAAGTTCAGCTCCCGCCAGCACTGAGAGAGTCTCCGGCATATCAGCATCGGAGGACAGATAACTTATCTGTGAGACCTTGTCTCCAAGGTCATATCCCAGTACAAAGCGCTTGTCATCTGAGTTTCCAAACAACATCAGTATTAGTCCTCATTAATATGTGTCAGCACGATTACTTCGTAATCTTGCCATGTCGTCGGAACCATTCCAAATCATGACTTCGTCATGATGGTTCCTCCTCATCTTCCATGATAGGCGTAAAGAGCCTTTGACAGACATTCTTCTTCTGATAATACTCCTGCAAAAGTCTGTCAACAGTTTCATAATCCTGAAGAGTCTCACCGATCATAATGTCATTGATCAGGCTGTATCTTCCTCCGCTGGAATCCTTTACAATATCACTCTTGGATATGGTGCCACTTTCTGTGGCCACCTCGGCATTGTCCTTGTCTTCCTCTGTGATATAGTACTGAAGCTGCTCTCCAAAGAAGAGAACAAAGCTTGCCACAAAGATTCCCTCGTACATTTCCATCATATCCAGGCTCTTGTATTCGTTCTGAACATCGGTATCAAGCCTGTAATGAACAACGCAGCGCCTTCCCGGGGCGGTTCTGTACTCCAGCATGGTCTTGTCGCTGAACTGGTACATATCGGGAAGAAGCTCTTCGTATTCCTTAAAGAACGGGAAGAATATTCCCTGTCCCATAAGTCCTTTTAAGAAGTAAACCGCAACTTCAGGGTTTATCTCTTCATCAGCTCTTTTCTCTGTTGCGTAGTATCTAAGGTATGCCAGCTTGCAGACGTCCTGAAGCGGCACATTTTCTATAGCCAGTCTCTCTATTCTTGTGAAGATATAGCCATCTGCCACTCTTCCATGGACAAAGCTGTCGTAGGCATTCTGGGTAAGGAAAGCCGTCTCGATATCAGTGTTGGGGCCGCTCTGTACATATTCCTTGTAAATCGGAATCTTTTCTCCCACATAGGAGCCTGTATAGAGCATCTGGATAAGCATTCTCTCGCAAAGTGCATAGGTGTCCAGGCCAAAGGACTCCGCTGCCTTCCAGATATTACGCATCTCCTTAAGGGTACCCTCAAAGTATTTAACCAGATAAACCAGAAGCTGCTCATCGTATTTGCCATTGGTGAAAGCGTAATACGCGATCTCCACCTCTGTAGGCGCTGCCGGATACATATCTCTGTCGATCATCCTGCCACAGAGCCTTAATACCGTCTTAGGATCAACTCCATGGGTTCCGTAGTTCTTAAGCCACTCAAGGGATCTGTCATACAAGCCGCTCATGACCATAAGCTCCAGTATCTCACTTCTCTCCCTTGGGGTTAGATCCACCGGATCTATATCCATGAGGTATTCCGTAAGCTGCCTTGTAAAATCATTGTCATAGTAGAATCTGACCAGGTTATCTCTGATCTCGTCCCTGCACTTTTTGCGCACAAGCTCAGAGGCCGCCAGATCTCTGTATCTTCCCACATTGTCCATGGTAATGCTGTAGGCATTTTTACCAAGGTCTGAAAGGAATAAGTCGAAGTTCTCTTTTCCCTTTTGAATATAGGGTGATGCGTAGGTAAGAAGCTTACCGGGAAGCATCATCTTTATATTGCTGTAAGGAATCGTGGTGGCGTATCTGTTGTCATCGCGGTCAGCCAGAAGAATGGCATAATCACTGCCATAGAGAGGAACGTAGGCCTTTCCGTCATTGACCGGATAGCGCATCTCTCTTTCACACTTGTCATAGACCACAAGAACGCTGCTGACTCTATTATCATCAGTTCTGATCTCAGATGTATGAAGAACTCCAAGTACCTTTGAAGCGTTGGCCGCATCAACCATCTGCTTGGTGAGCATATTCTTGTAAAGGTATGCCAGATCCTTGCTGATCCTGCCCTTATCCAGCTGTGCCATGAGGAACTTCTCAATCTGAGGAACATAGGATTCGTAGAGCTCAGGATAATCCTCTTTGTTCTCATGGACATATCTGTAGAGAATGGCGTTCTTATCGTACTCAAGATCGCTCTGATATGAGAAATACATAAGTACCATTCTGCTGATCTCACAGGGCAGAAGTCCATCCTCGTCGGTATATATGGACATCATGTAGTACTCATAAAGCCTTGTGATACGAAGCTCTCTGCTAACACCCTTTTCATACCATTCAAAGGAAGCCTTGTCGGTTCTTCCTCCCTTGATAAGAAGGGATACGATTGCCTCAAGGACATCATCACTTTCTTTTATCTGATAGCAGGCCTTCAGTATCCTGAAGAGTCTCTCGTTGAAGCCTCTCACTCTTCCTGCCTGATAAACAAGCTGGTCAATGAGGCTAAGGCTTAGCATCTCCCTCTTTGCCCCATATTCAAGTGTATAGAGTTCAAAATCATTAAGGTTTGTAAGCATTGAAGGCGAATCGTTTAATAGATTCATGGCCTCCAGATAAAGTATTGGGCTTCTGCATCCAAAGGAGAACTGACTCTCTAAAGTCATCCATTTTCTGGGGCTTGAAGTTGTAAACTCCTCGGAAATATAGAGAAGAAGCCATGCAATGCGCCAGTTATCAGGATTTCTTCTGAATATGCCCTCAAGGCGCTCGGAAATATCGTTGACGAAGCTGTCCTCTCTGCTGCTCAATGTTGAAAGATACAGGAAGTAGCTGTAGAGGGTATCTCCCGGGGCATCCTCCACCTCTTTTGCACACTGATCAAGGATCCAGCGGCCTTCGTTGACTCTGCCCGCTGTGATGTAATAATGAGCAGTATAGAGCCTGAATTCCAGATCCCTGTCATCTATGGCATTCATCTTGGCTATAATCTTACCCGTCTCGGAAAGCCATGCTCTGGAGGTTATTTTTTTACAGCTGAAATTCTCATAGACCTTTACCAGCTGGACTATGAGCTTTTTCTTCTCCTGATAATCAACTGTTGGATGGGCGCCGGAAACGTCGGCTGAAACCACAACAGGAAGTTCCAATTTGGTAAAGGCATTTCTGAAGGTAATCTTGCCAAAATTATTACCGTTGTGGAGCTTCTCCTGTCGGATTCTGTATTTAAGATGGCAGCTACTGCCTGTAAAATCGTCATCGGTTATGACGGTTTTGTCCAGTGCGATAAAGTCCCCATCAATATCTACGAAAAGATCAGAATACCCCCATCCACTTCTTGTGACCGTGATGGTGTTATCCCTGGAAGTACCGTTGTAATCGGTATTTAACTCCTTCACATCCAGAAGGAAATTCATGGGCTGCTTCTTGTTGATGGCAATAAGAAACTCCTCCACATTCTGCTCGTTGCCCCGGATCTCAGAAAGTCCCCTGTAAAGACTCTCATACTGACCTTCGGTTCCACTGAAGATCGAAATGAACTCATCTGAATAAAAGAGGTCTACAGCCTCCTTCCAGTCTGTCTTGGCTAAGTTTGCAAAGTGGAATAAATTCTTGATGTCACCAAGGCTCGAGGCAATATGATCAAGCCTTACGTTAACTACAAAAGGAAGAAAATACTCTCCCTGATTGGATATGATACGGAAATCCCCCTGTATCACGTCTCCCTTGGAAAGACCGGTGGCGTCAAACCTGTAGGAGGCCTCATAGGGTGTGCCTGAGAAATCCCTTGTGATAACCTGCATCCTGACCTCAGTGGAACTGATCTCTCCCACAAGGAGTCTGTCTTCCGGTCCAAAGATTGTAAAGGTCCCCTCAACGGCTTCTCCGGTCCCCAGATATAACTCAATACGCGGAGTTGAAAAATCCAGACTTCTCTCTGCGTAAAAATATTTACCTTTAAGTAACTGTTCTACGATTTCTTTCACAACTCACCCCAAAGTTATCCAAGCATATACATAATTTAGTATATCATAGATAGCGTATCGGAGGGTGAAGAAATTAGTGTCTTAAACCCTTTTTACTCCGTGCGCAGAGCCTCGATAGGATCAAGGTGTGCAGCGCGTTTTGCAGGATAAATTCCGAAGAACAATCCGATGCTGGTGGAAATCAGAACAACTCCCAGCACGAGCATAGGATTCACCATGAATGTAAAGCCTACAACATTGCAGATCAGGTAGGCGATTGAAAGCCCTGTAATAATGCCGATGATTCCGCCGGTAAAGGTAAGAATCGCAGCTTCTGCCAGGAACTGGGTAAGAATTGAACCGGTTCTGGCGCCCAGAGATTTACGAATTCCAATCTCACGGGTTCTCTCGGTTACTGAAACCGTCATGATGTTCATAACGCCGATTCCGCCTACAAGAAGGGAAATGGCTGCAATAATGGCTACAACTGAGGTAATGATGTTAAGAATGGTATCAGTTGTCTGGTCCATGCCTGCTGAAGCCTGAATCTTTACAGCATTCTCGCCTCGAAGCCCCATTACGTTTTCAACAATCGATCTTGCTGAAGAAATAACCTGGTCCTTGTTCTCTTTATCCATATAGATGGCGAAGCTTGTAAACTGATCATCCGGATTAAAGCTGATAACCTCTGCCACCGAAGTGTATGGTGCATCGCACATTAGAGTAGGTTCATCTCCAAAGCTGGCATAAGCCGCATCCATTGAAGTATCTTCCCTGACGCCGACGATCACGAAATCCGCCTCATAACCATAAAAGTCCATGTGTACTGTTTCGCCCACGACTTCCTCATAGCCGAATAGTTTCATTGCTGTGCTCTGACATACTACAAGAACCTTTTTTGCTTCATTCACGTCGGCATCGCTAAAGTAGCGTCCATGAATGATCTTGTTGCCGCCGGAATTGACCTTTACAGCACTGCCACAGCTCACATAGGCATCATAGGTCTTTCTGGGGGTAACAAAATATGCACCAAAGTTCATTGAAGGAGAAATGCCGTATATTCCCTTCAAGGTATCCTCGATGGTATTCATCTGCTCTCTTGTAAAGGTCTTTTCAGTCTTTAATGTATCAAGCGATACCGTTACTGTAGATGCACCCATGCTGTCAATCTCACTGTTAACGGTTGCCTTCATGCCATCACCTATAACAAGTACAATAAGAACAGCTGCGATACCGATAATGATTCCCAGCATGGTCAGAAATGATCTGCCCTTATTACTTCTTATGCTTGCTATTGCACTTTTTATGTATTCAAAATACATATAGTTTCTCCATAAGTAACGTATATAAATCTTCGATGCGCCTTATTACAGACGAAGTGCATCGATTGGTTTCATTTTAGCGGCCTTCCTTGCAGGGTAAAGGCCAAAGAACAGTCCGATAAGGATAGAGAAAAGAGCTGCTCCAATAACCGAAGTCGGTGTAACAATGACCTTAAAGCCTATGGCTGTACAGATCAAATAAGCCATGCCTATTCCCACCAAAATGCCAATGATTCCTCCGAGCAAAGTCAGTATGGCTGCCTCTGACAAAAACTGCACCATTATGGCTCCGGTCTTGGCTCCGATGGATTTTCGGATTCCAATTTCCCTGGTTCTCTCCGTTACTGACACCAGCATGATATTCATAACCCCGATTCCACCTACTACCAGCGAAATAACCGACACAAGCAGAAGGAATGTGGTGGCATATCCAAGGATCTGGTCCAGTTCACCTGAAAAGTCTGCCATGGAATAGGCTGTAATAGCCTTTGTTCCTCTCAGGCCATGTCTGTTTGTAAGAATCTCTTTTACCTCATCAACCTTGGTGTTAAGGACTCCCTGATCAGCAAAAAGAAGAATACTGTAAAAATCTTCCATGTAATAATCAAAGTCCGCTGCGAGAGCAGTGTAAGGAACCTCAATCTGAGCAGAATAGTCCTGTCCTTCCATGATGAAGGAATAGAGTCTGTTCATACTGTCTCTAAGACCTATTACCTTATATGTGGCGGTCTTGCCCCATATGGTAAGTTCAATCTCCATGCCAAGAGCTTCCTCAGTACCGAATATCTTCTTGGCATCGTCCCTTAACATAACGCAGACTCTCTGGCTGCTGTCCACCTGCTGTTTGTTAAAGTATTTTCCCTTGATGATGCCGTTGCTGAGCATATGCTCCATGGCGGTACTTCCGCCCATTACGTTAGCTTCATAGGTTCCTCTGTTTCCGGTTACTTTTCCGTAAGCAGACATCTGAGGTGAAACACCATATATATCAGTAACATTTGACTCTATATACTCAATATCATCATGAGTGATCTTCTCAGCAGTTTTGGAGGAATCCACATAGATTTCACCGTAATTTCCCGCGATACCATTGAGCTCACTCTGAACAAACTGGGTCATTCCATTACCGAGAGCCACAACCGCAATAACTGCCGCGATACCTACGATAATACCCAGCATGGTCATAAGGGTCCTGTATCCATTGCCCACTATCTGTTTAATTGCACTTTTAAAATACTCGCCTAGTTTTCCCATGTCTTCTCTTTAGTATCAAGGAGCTGGAGCTACTGCTACAGCTAACCCCTCTGTAAGCATCTCTGTGTCTGAAGTAATGATAGCCTCTCCTGCGCTGAGGCCATCTACAATCTGAGCCTCTGTGCTGGAAGTAATGCCAAGAGTTACATTTTTACGTACCACAACTCCGTTCTCAACCACATAAACATGGTCACCCTCAGAGTCTGTATTGATGTACTCGTAAGGAAGCACCAGAGTATTGTCTGCCTTCTGGGCATGAATCTTGTTGCTGGCTTCAACACCAAGAATAATGTTTGAGTCAGGGTTCTTAATCTTGATAGTTGTATCAACAACAGCAACACCGTTATTGTTCTTTACAGCGTTTCCTGAGATCTTTGTGATCTCGCCGTTGTAAGGATTTCCGTTGATGGCCACATCAACCTGCTGACCTATTGAAATCTTTGGAAGGTCACTCTTTGAAACCTGAATAGCAACCTCTACCTCATCGAGGTTTTCCAGGGTAAAGAGTAATGTTCCTGTCTGAACGCTCTGTCCTTCAACTGCCTTAACTGAAGATACTACTCCGTTGAAATCAGCCTTCACTCCCTCTTTTGCCGCATCAATTCTCTCGATGGCGTCTTCCTGTGAAAGCTCTGTGGAATCAAGCTGTGCCTTCGCTGAAGCGATCTGTCCAGGGTTTAACAGTGATGCCTTTGCAGTCTGAAGATGTGACTTCTCCTCGTTAAGTGCTGTGATCTGGTTGCTCCAGCTCTGGATCTCAGGATCATAGGAAAGAGCATACTGCACATCTGCGATTGACTGCTGAAGTGCCAGTGACATCTGTCTATTCTCTGGAGATGGGTTGTCAAACTTGTCCTTATCATCTTCCTTCTTGACATCAAACTCATTTCTGTAAAGATAGCTGTCGCTGCCGTTCTCAAAAAGACTTTCACTGTTGTCGGCAATACCGTTCTGGTTGATATCTGCCTGAGCCTTCTGAAGGTCTGTAAGTGTCTGGTTTATGCGGGCCTTTTTATCAGTGATCTGATTGTTGAGAGTGTCAATCTGAACTGTGATCTCATCGAGCCTTACATTGATCTGCTCTGCATTCATGCCCTGGGCATACTCTCTGTCCGCTGCAGATGTACCTGAAAAATTAGCTGAATAGCTGCTCTTTGCCTGTTTGATGGAAAGCTCAGCAGTCTGTCTTGCCAGATCAAGGTCCTCCTGATCATAGCTAAGCAGAATATCGCCGGCTGATACCTTATCTCCTACAGCTACAGGGATCTCTGCAATCTTAGCATTGGTCTCTGCAAAATAATTCTTAGTCTCTGCACTCTGGACTGTTCCTGAGATGGAAAGAACATTCTCGATTGTACCAAGAGCTGCTTCCTCAGTAGTTACATAAACTATGTTGTTTCCTGAATTCAAAAAGCGGCTTGCAATAGCACCGCCTACCACAAGAACTGCTGCGCCGATTGCAAGATATCTTTTCTTGAACTTCTTCTTGGGCTTCTTGGCAACTTCATGTGCCTCATAGTCCTCATACACCGGTGCCTGGGGCGCCGTATTAACTGTATTCAGCTCAGCCTTAGGTGCCTCAACTTCTTTTACTTCAGTATTCTCTGAGCTGCTTTTAATTTCGTTGTCCTGTGCCATGGTATTCCTCCCTTTGTAACTATTTCCTGTAAAGTACCTGTGTCTACTAATATCCGGATCAATCTTCCTTATAGTCCGGATTCATGATGTCACTTACTATCTGGCCATCGGAAATGGTAATGATCCTCTTGGCCTGCTTGGCAATTCCGGGGTCATGAGTGATTATTATCACTGTTCTTCCCTCAGAATACAATCTCTTGATTATCTTGATTATCTCCTTGCTGGAGCCTGAATCCAGGTTACCTGTGGGCTCATCCGCAAGAAGTATCGGTGGTGCCTGAGCGATGGCTCTGGCTATAGCAACTCTCTGCTGCTGTCCACCTGACATTTCATTTGGTTTATGGGTCATTCTCTGTCCAAGTCCAACCTTTGACAGGGCGTTCATTGCGAGAAGACTTCTTTCTTTTTTGGCAACTCCTCTGTAAATAAGAGGAAGCTCTACATTCTCAAGGGCTGTAAGTGAAGGAATCAGGTTAAAGCCCTGGAAAATAAAACCAATCTCTCTGTTTCTGACGTCTGATTGTTCATCATCAGTCATATGCGATACATCCTGACCATGCAAAAAATATTTGCCGCTGGTGGGTGTATCCAGACAGCCAAGCATATTCATCAGTGTGGATTTTCCTGAACCGGACTGTCCGATGATGGCAACGAATTCGCCTTCTCCGATAATAAGACTCACGTGATCAAGAGCCCTGACCTCATTTTCTCCGGGATTGTATATCTTACACACGTCCCTGATCTCTACAAGTTTCTTCATAACACTCCCTTAACGCTATTTACAACACCTTTACAAAATCTGGTTTTCTCAACAAGCTTTCTTTATGATTATGCCATAACAAAACAATTTGTAAAGGAAAACACTAATTAATTATCATTCTACACAGATTTCATCAGTGCTTAAACGTTTTCTTTGTCGCTTTACCTATATATTATCCGCTAATTTTGCGAAATAATCATGTTGACATTATAAAGATTTTATAAAATTTATTTGTTTGCATTGTAATTTCCCCAAGAGATCAGAGTTTGTAAATACTATATATTGTGTTTTTATGTTAGATAATGTACTATATAGTGTATAAGAATAATCCGTCAATAAAAAGTTGGTGTTAACCGGTTAAAAAAGGTGTACAATCGAATAATCCGCGTTTTTCGAATCCCTCCAGTAATATCTCTGATTCCGGATTCATAGTGGATTGTATGAAAAAGAAAGGAATTGTTATTATGAAATCTCCAGCAGAAATCGCCGTAAAGTACGAATCAATAGGAAAGGGAAAAACTGAGCTTCCTGCAGTCAAAACCTTTTTGCTCGGAATAATGGCCGGAGCTTTTATAGCACTTGGTGGTCTTGGAAGCCAGATTGCTTCCTGTGATGCAGTTAATCCTTCTGCTGCAAGAATGATAAGCTCTGTGGTTTTCCCCATAGGCCTTTTTATGGTACTGGTTGGCGGCGCCGAACTCTTTACCGGAAACTGCCTTATCATGGTCCCTGTGCTCTCAGGAAAGGCAAAGATCTCAGGGATGTTAAAAAACTGGGTACTGGTTTATTTTGGAAACATGCTTGGTGGCCTCATTATCGCTGCCCTTGCTGCCTTTAGCCATATATACAGCTTCGATGGTGGGAATCTTGCCACTATGGTTGTCAATACCGCTGTAACCAAGGCAACCATCTCTTTTTCCGATGGACTGCTTCGAGGTATCCTGTGCAATATTTTAGTGTGCATGGCTGTATGGTGCGCCTTTGCAGCTGACGAGCTGGCAGGAAAGGTTCTTGCTCTCTGGCTCCCTGTGATGCTCTTTATTGTGGGCGGCTTTGAGCACTGCGTAGCCAACATGTATTTTATTCCGGCAGGAATGCTCACTTCAGCACTCTACAATATTCCGGCTCAGGGTCTTAGCTTCTTTGGCTACTTCGTAACCAATCTGATCCCTGTCACCATCGGCAACATCATCGGTGGAGGACTATGCGTCGGTGCCATGTACTATGCGATCTATCTTAAAAAGTAATCTATTAAAAGAAGGGGCTATCGCTTTAGCGCGATAGCCCCTTTTATGTCAAAACATGATGCTATTTCAGAGTTTCAAGCCCGGTAATCCTGTCATCACTAATAGTCACAGAAACAGTCTGTCCCTTGTCTACCTTTTTCCACCATTCTTCCCTGATTTCAAAAGAAGTGTTCTTTTTCTTGTAGGACCAGAATGACTTATATCGAAGAGTGCCTTCCATTGCATATCTGGATGAACGATTCTCAATTCGCTGGTTTTCAGATAAATTAACCTCCGGCCAAACAGGGTTCTTATCGTCTCCGGAAGTGGTCTCTGTCCT
>JAILMY010000134.1 GCA_024692165.1 Butyrivibrio sp.
CAGTTACTTGAAGCAGGTGTACATTTCGGACACCAGACCAGAAGATGGAACCCTAAAATGGCTCCTTACATCTTCACAGAGAGAAATGGTATCCACATCATCGATCTTCAGAAGTCAGTTGTAAAGGTTGACGAGGCTTACAAGGCAGTATTCGAGATCGCACAGCAGGGTGGAACAATTCTTTTCGTAGGTACAAAGAAGCAGGCTCAGGACGCAGTTAAGACTGAGGCAGAGCGTTGCGGTATGTACTATGTTAACGAGAGATGGCTTGGTGGTATGCTCACAAACTTCAAGACAATCCAGAGCAGAATCAACAGAATGAAGACCATCGAGAAGATGCAGGAAGATGGAACATTCGATGTTCTTCCTAAGAAGGAAGTTGCACAGCTTAAGAAGGAGCTTGCTAAGCTTCAGGCTAACCTTGGTGGAATCAGAGATATGAAGAGAATTCCTGATGCTATCTTCGTTGTAGATCCTAAGAAGGAGAGAATCTGCATTCAGGAGGCTGAGTCACTTGGAATCACACTTATCGGTATCGGCGATACAAACTGTGATCCTGAAGAGCTTGACTTCATCATTCCTGGTAACGACGATGCTATCAGAGCCGTAAAGCTTATCGTTGGTAAGATGGCTGACGCTGTTATCGAGGCTAACCAGGGCGCTGAGTCAGACGCTGCTGCAAACTATGTTGCAGAGGACGCTGAGGAAGTAGCTGAGGAAGTTACAGCTGAGTAATCAGTAAACATATGAATTCTATGGTGCCAGATTTATTCTGGCATCATTAATATAACGAATACGCAAAGCGGAGGAAATGAACATGGCTATCACAGCAGCAATGGTTAAAGAGTTACGTGAGTCTACAGGCGCTGGAATGATGGAGTGCAAGAAGGCTCTTACAGAGACTAACGGAGATATGGATGCAGCCGTTGAGTACCTTAGAAAGAACGGTATCATGAAGGCTGAGAAGAAGGCTAGCAGAATCGCAGCTGAAGGTCTTACAAGAATCGCAGTTAAGGATGATCAGACAGCAGCAGTAGTTGAGGTTAACCCAGAGACTGACTTCGTTGCCCAGAACGAGAAGTTCCAGGCATTCGTTGAGGCTGTAGCTCAGCAGGCAGTAAATTCACAGTCACAGGATCTTGATTCATTCATGGCTGAGAAGTGGAACCTTGATGAGTCTAAGACAGTTAACGATGCTCTTGTTGAGATCACAGCAGTTATCTCAGAGAAGCTCAGCATCAGAAGATTTGAGAAGGTTGTTGCACAGAACGGTATCGTTGTTCCTTATGTACACGGTGGCGGAAGGATTTCTGTTATCGTAGAGGCAACTACAGATGTTGTTAACGATGAAATCAAAGACGCAGTTAAGAACGTAGCAATGCAGGTTGCAGCTCTTAATCCTAAATTTGTTTCTTCTGAGGAGATTTCAGAGGAGTACAGAAACCATGAGAAGGAAATCCTTCTTGCTCAGGCTATGAAGGAGAACGAGGAGCTTCCAGAGGGCAAGAGAAAGCCTCAGGAGATCATTGAGAAGATGCTTATTGGACGTCTTAACAAGGAGTTCAAGGAAATCTGCCTTAACGATCAGGTTTATGTAAAGGCTGAGGATGGCAAGCAGTCAGTTGGTCAGTACCTTGCACAGGTTGGCAAGGCTAACGGCGCTAACCTTTCAATCAAGAGATTCGTTCGCTTCGAGACCGGCGAAGGTATCGAGAAGAAGAACGAGAACTTTGCTGAGGAAGTTGCTAAGCAGGCAGGCGGACTTGCATAAGTCTTATCTTTTAGATATGAGATCAGTGGGCTTCGGATTTAATCCGAGGCCCTTTTTATATTTTAAATTCTGCTTATTCTGATATAAACATATGTTTGTACGTAATAGCGTTTTTGCTTTAATTCTTGGGATTTTGTTGTATACTATAGTGGTATGATTTTAAAAAGTTGGGGTGAGTTATCTTGAGTCAGTCAGTACAAATTAAGGGGACAAAATCCGGTATCATTCTGGTCCTTGATGAAAACGTTTCATTTGCAGAGTTGAAGGAAGAGATAGCTGACAAGTTTCAGGAAGCTTCTTCATTTCTTGGCAAGCATAAGATGGGACTCATAATCAGAGGCAGGATGCTTTCTGAATCCGAGCAGGAAGAAGTTGTTGGAATTATAGTCAATAACAGCAATCTTACAATTACCTGTATCGTCGATGAACAGTCCACCACAGAGAGACTTTTTAATATCGAGAAAGAGGAGAGGGCCTTAGAAGAGAAATCCGCTTCTTTGGAATCTCAGGAAGAAGCTGTAAGTGCTGCAGCAAGCGCTTTAGCTTACGATAACAGTGCACTTATCTATACAGGGAATTTGCGCTCAGGACAGGATATTTCCTGCGAGCAGAGTGTTATTCTACTTGGAGATGTTAAGCCCGGTGGAAGCATTACTTCCTATGGCAGTGTATTTGTACTGGGAGAGCTCCGGGGCAATGCCTTTGCCGGAGCCGGCGGAGACAGGGAGGCTATAGTTATGGCTCTTAAACTGGATCCTTTACAGGTTCGAATTGCAGATGCCATTGCTATTTCGCCTGATGCAGAAAAGGGACCGAAGATCAGATTCAAGAAAAAGAAGCTGGTAAATACAGACAATGAACCTGAGGTTGCCTACATTGACAATGGTCATATCGTCAAAACATCCTATGGCACCTCATTTTTGAGACAATATAACAAGTAAGATACGGAGGAAAAAATGGGAGAAGTTATTGTTATTACATCCGGAAAGGGAGGAGTTGGTAAGACTACTACAACTGCCAACTTAGGTACCGGATTGGCCAAATTAAACAAAAAGGTTGTTCTTATTGATACAGATATAGGACTTCGTAACCTCGATGTAGTTATGGGTCTTGAGAACAGGATTGTTTACAATCTTGTAGATGTAATCGAGGGCAATTGCAAACTTAAGCAGGCGCTTATAAGAGACAAGAAGTATGAGACACTGTTTCTTTTACCCGCTGCTCAGACCAAGGACAAGACCAGTGTTACTCCTGAGCAGATGAAGAAGCTCACAGAAGAGCTCAAGGCAGAATTTGACTACATAATCCTTGATTGTCCGGCCGGAATTGAGCAGGGATTCAAGAATGCCATTGCCGGTGCTGACAGAGCTCTTGTTGTTACAACACCTGAGGTTTCAGCAGTTCGTGATGCAGACAGGATCATCGGACTTCTTGAAGCCAATGAGATCAAGAAAACTCAGCTTGTAGTTAACAGACTTCGTCCTGATATGATCAAACGCGGAGATATGATGTCAGCAGATGACGTTATCGATATCTTAGCTGTAGAGCTCATCGGACAGGTTCCTGATGATGAGAATATTGTAGTTGCAACCAATAACGGCGAACCACTTGTTGGTGACAGTTCTCTCGCAGGTCAGGCATATATGAACATTTGCCGCCGCGTTATAGGAGAGCAGGTTCCTTTCCTTGATCTTGAGGCTAAAAAAGGCATCTTTTCATGGTTTAGGAAGAAATAACAGGGGGAGCAGGCATGAAATTTTCAGATATTTTCAAGAAAAAATCTTCCAGCGATGTAGCTAAGGATCGCTTGAAGCTTGTTTTGGTTTCTGACCGCGCAAGCTGTTCACCTGAGATCATGCAGAGGATTCGAAGCGACATTATAGAAGTGTTATCTAAATACGTCGAGGTGGATATTGACGGAATCGACATCAATATAACCCAGATCGATTCAGAGGAGAAGGATGGCAAGACACTTCCTGCTCTTTACGCTAATATTCCTATCAAGAATATGAATCATACAGCTAAATAATAATCTTGAGAACTCGGCTCTATTAATTAGAATTCCGAGTTCTTTTGATAAGGGTGATTATATGGACTTTGAATTAGATAAATACACCGGAATAGGACTGACTACAACACAGGCTAAGGAACTTTATGCTCAGGGTAAGGGCAATTCCCAGGTAGATAATACGGCCAAGACCACCAAGGATATTGTTAAAGAAAATGTCTTCACATACTTTAACCTTATCTTTCTTATCATGGCTATTTTGCTGATTATTTCCGGGGCTTTTAATTCACTTACATTTTTACCGGTTATTATATGTAATTCACTTATCGGAATCGCTCAGGAATTGAAGGCAAAAAAGGTCCTTGATAAGCTCAGCGTTATCAATCAGACCAACGTAACCGTCATAAGAGACGGAGATGAAGACACTGTTTCTGTCGATAAGCTTGTTCTTGGAGATGTGGTCCTTCTTACTGCAGGAAGCCAGATATGTGCTGATGCAGAAGTTATTGATGGCGAGATAAGCGTAAATGAAGCTCTTCTTACCGGAGAAGCAGATGAAATATTAAAGACTAAGGGAAATGAACTCATGTCCGGAAGCTTTGTGGTGTCCGGAAAATGTCTTGCGGTTCTTACCAAGGTTGGCAAGGATTCATATATTTCCAAGCTTATGCTCAAGGCAAAAAAGATGCCTGCATCCGAGCAATCAGAAATGGTAAGATCCATCAACAGGATAGTAAAGGCTGCCGGTCTTGCTATTATTCCGATCGGCATAGCTTTATTTGTTCAGAGTTTTTATATTCAGGGTAATTCCTTTGCAGAGACAGTTCCATCGGTTGTTGCTGCTCTTATCGGTATGATTCCTGAAGGCTTATACCTTCTTCTTAGCATTACTCTGGGTCTTAGTACCATAAGACTTGCCAAGAACAGTATCATGCTTCATGACATGAGAAGTATTGAGACACTGGCCAGAGTTGATACTATCTGCGTCGACAAGACAGGAACCATAACTGATAACAGTATGCTTGTGGCAGATGCGGTTGTGGCCCAGGATACAGATGATGACGAAGTTCTAAAGGGATACAGCATTCTGATATCTGACTATATAGGCTGTGTTCCCGATGACAATATAACCATGCACGCCCTGGAGGATTTCTTTAAATACTCCACAAATCGTACATGCTTAAGCTTTCATGCATTTTCCTCAAAATACAAATACAGCGCAGTCCAGTTTGATGATGCAACATACGTTATGGGTGCTCCGGAATTTATTCTCGGGGCTAATTTCGATGATTACAGCCAGATTATCAATAACTATGCATCAAAGGGACTTCGCGTTCTTTGCTTTGCCCAGTATTTTGGTGGAGCCGATGGTACTACGGTTCTTGATGAAGATGCCATGAATCTGTCTGTTCCCGTACCAAATACAGAACTTAGCGGCGCTTACTGTATTCCTTTGGTATTTATTCTTCTTCAGAATCCTGTCAGAGAAAATGCCAAAGAGACCTTTGAATACTTTAGGAAACAGGGTGTTGATATCAAGGTTATTTCCGGAGACAGTCCTGTAACTGTATCTGAGGTTTCCATGACCGCCGGTATAAAAGGGGCTGAAAGATATGTTGATGCCAGCACTCTGGATGATGCTGAAATAGGTGATGCTGTTAAGAAATACACAGTATTTGGCCGTGTTTCACCGGAACAGAAGCAGAAGATTGTCAAAGCTCTTAAGAAAGATGGCCATACAGTAGCCATGACCGGAGACGGAGTTAATGATATCCTCGCCATGAAGGATGCGGACTGCTCTGTGGCAATGGCTGCAGGATCTGATGCGGCAATTCAGGCTGCCCAGGTAGTTCTTTTGGATTCAGATTTTTCGAAAATGCCTAAGATTGTATCTGAGGGGCGCCGTAACATCAACAATATCGAGAGATCAGCTACATTATTCCTTGTAAAAAACATTTTCTCATTACTGCTGGCCCTTTTCTCAATTATCAATGTACTTACATATCCGCTTCAGCCATCACAGATAACTATGGTTAGCCTTGTAAATATCGGAATCCCGGGATTCTTCCTGGCTATGGAACCAAATAATCGCAGAATAAAGGGGCACTTCCTTGTTAAGGTCATGTTGAAGGCTATGCCGGCAGCTATTACTGATTTCCTGGCAATTGCAGCCCTTGTGGTATTCAGTAATACCTTTGGCGTAGATGCAGAGGACGTTTCAGTTGCAGCAACCTTCCTGCTGGCAATTGTTGGCTTCATAATACTTGCAAATATATCAGCTCCTGTAAATACCTACAGGATAAGAGTAATTATAGGTTGTATTATCATTATGTGTGTAGGCGCATTTGTTTTCCATGATTTGTTTTCCATCAGTTATGTATCAACAAAATGTGTAATGCTTTTTGTATTATTCGCTATTGCAACAGAACCGTTTATGAGATATCTGACTCGTATTTTTAGTACTATTGAGGCTAAAACACAGCGTTTCTTAAATCACGTTTAAAATTGTGATTTTTACAAATGAAAAAATTTTATATTGTGATATAATTAAATAGTATTCAATTATTTTGTCAGGAGATAGAAATGAATAACGAAGAAAAATACGAGTCATTAAAATTATGTAATCAGGTGTGCTTTCCACTTTATGCCTGTTCCAAAGAAATTATCAGAAAATACAAACCCTTTCTCGATGAAATTGACTTAACTTATACTCAGTACATTACAATGATGGTCCTTTGGGAGAAGAAGAGTGTCAATGTTAAGACACTGGGAGAGTCTTTATATCTTGATTCCGGTACACTTACACCTGTTTTAAAGAAGCTTGAATCCAAGGGTTATATCAACAGAGAAAGATCCAATGAGGATGAGAGAAATCTTGTTGTTACGATCACTAAGGAAGGGGAGAATTTAAGAGATAAGGCAATCAGCATTCCGGCCAAGATGGGAACATGCGTTAAACTCTCACTTGAAGAGGTTCAGTGTCTCTATAATCTTTTATATAAGATTATTGGAAATGTAAGATAATATTTATTTAATTTTAGTTTTGATAATTGATTTTTACTTATAATAGGAATAAAATAAACTTCGGCTTTAAATGTGCGTTTTATTGGCAAGATTATTTTTTGGCTTTAAAAGTCACAAAATTAACAAAAACGCACATTGTTTTATGTAGGTTATTATGAGTTCTCATACCCATAATCATCACCATGATCCTCAGCATATTAAAAACATTTCAAACAGACTTTCCAAGGCTATCGGACACCTTGAGTCTGTTAAAAGAATGGTAGAAGATGACAGAGATTGCTCTGAGATACTCATACAGTTATCTGCTGTTAAATCCGCGATAAATAAATGCGGTAATGAGATATTAAAAGAGCATATTAGTCACTGTATAGTCCATGCTGTAGAAGACGGTGATGACAAAGCTATTGTTGAGCTTAATGAAGCTATCGACAAATTTATGAAAAATTCATGACATCTGTTCATGAAATACGTATGTGAAAGGGGCGAACACCTTGGCAATTCCAACTATAGTTAATTTTCTAATTATTTTTCCTTTCGTTATGGCAATAATAATTGGACTTCTTAGGGAAGCCACTCCTCTCAGGAGCGCAGTGATCATTCTTGGCGGGTTTACAATAATGATCAGTGCTGTTTATGTTGCTGTAAACGTACTTATGTCCGGTGATACCACACAGTTTATGTATTTAGAGGAGACTCATCTTCCGGATACGTTTGTTATCTGCGGCGAAGTTTTCCTTATGGGACTTGTGTGCTTTCTTAGTATTAAGTACAAGAAATATTATGCAATTTTCTTTTCTCTGATTGGTACAATTCCTGTTCTCTGGATGGACCTTTCAGGAAATGTGGTAGAGGGCAATACTCATGTGAGAATTGATACCTTTGCTGCAGTTATGTACCTTATTGTAGGTATCGTTGGTATTCTTATCTGTATCTATGCATCAGGATACATGAAAGATTATCATCATCATCACACAGACGTTGAGGATCGTTCAAACTACTTCCTGGCTCTTATGTTTGTATTCCTTGGAGCAATGTTTGGACTTATTTCATCTGATAATCTCGGATGGATCTATTTCTTCTGGGAGATCACCAGCGTTTGCTCATTCCTTATGATCGGATATACAAGAACTCAGGAGGCAGTGGACAATTCCTTCAGAGCTCTTTGGATGAACCTTCTTGGCGGATGCGGATTTGCAGCAGGACTTATGTACTGCAATATCGGCCTTGGCATCTCCAACTTAAGTCAGGTTACAGAGGTAGGAGCAGATGCTCTTGTTATCGTGCCTGTTACTTTGTTTGCTTTTGCGGCTCTTACAAAGAGTGCACAGTTCCCATTCTCACGTTGGCTCCTTGGTGCCATGGTTGCACCAACACCTTCAAGTGCACTTCTTCACTCAGCTACAATGGTTAAGATCGGTGTATATATGTTGATAAGAGTTTCACCGGTTATGTACGGAACACTTACAGGTGTTATGATCACAGTCATCGGTGGATTTACATTCTTTGCAGCATCACTTCTTGCAATTACTGTTAGTGATGGTAAGAAGGTTCTTGCTTATTCAACAATTTCAAACCTCGGACTTATTACAGCCTGTGCCGGAACCGGTACTACAGAGGGTGTATGGGCAGCTGTTATGCTCGTTATGTTCCATGCAGTTTCAAAGTCTCTTTTGTTCCAGACTGTTGGTGATATAGAGAACTGTATGCACAGCCGTGATATCGAGGATATGCACGGTCTTATCATCAAGCTTCCAAGACTTGCATTCATCATGATCATCGGTATCTGCGGAATGTTCATGGCTCCGTTCGGAATGCTTGTTTCCAAGTGGGCAGCTCTTAAGTCATTCGTAGATTCAGGTTCTGTATGGCTGGTTCTTTTCCTGGTATTTGGTTCAGGAAGTACACTGTTCTACTGGGCAAAATGGCTCGGCAAGATCTGTACTGTAATTCACCAGTCCTTCGAGCTTGAGGATATTACTCCTAAGAGTGAAATGGTTTCAATCCTTCCTCTTACAATTATGATCGTAGTTATGTGTTTTGCTTTCCCATGGATGTCAGGTCACATGATTCAGCCAATCCTTGATGAAGCATTCCATACAAATATTCCTGATGTTATCGGTGGAAGTGATGTAATAATCATGATGATCATGGTTACTATGATATTCCTTATCCCGATTGCTTCAAGATTCCTTTCTCTTGGTAAGAATTCCAAGATGAGTATGTCATATGTTGCCGGTGTAAATGCAGGTGATGACAGACATTACATTGATTCATTTGGTAAGGAGAGAGCTCTCTATATGTCCAACTGGTACATGGAAGATTTCTTCGGTGAGAAGAAGCTTTTGTGGCCTTGCATCTGGATTGCAGCTGTCCTTGTCCTTGTAATGCTTATAGTTGTAGTTGGAGGTGCTTTCTGATGACAGGAATAATGATTGTTAGAGCTTTACTTTATATTCTTTTAGCACCATTTATTGGAGCACTTCTTTCAGGCGTAGACAGAGTTTTCTCCGCCAGAATGCAGGGAAGAGTAGGCCCTCCTGTTATTCAGCCTCTCTATGACGTTAACAAGCTCCTTAACAAACAGACCACCGTTGTTAACAGTATTCAGGTTCTGTTCGTAACTGTATATCTTGTATTTACTATCTTTACCGGCACGCTTTTCTTTGCCGGCGGAGATATGCTGCTTGTATTCTTTGCTCTTTCAATGAGTGAAGTAATGCTTGTTCTTGCAGCTTTTTCAACAAACGGTCCTTACAGTATCATGGGTGCTCAGCGTGAGCTTCTTCAGATGATGTGTTATGAGCCTATGACTCTTCTTGTTGCTATTGGTTTCTACTATGCAAACGGAAGCTTCATGGTTAATGACCTTATCAAGGCTGATCTTCCTGCAATCGCACAGATTCCGGGATTCTTCATCGGCTTTGCATTCATCCTTATCATTAAGCTTCGTAAAGCACGATTTGACCTCAGTTCTTCTCGCCATATGCACCAGTAGATGGTTAAGGGTCTTACTACAGTCGTTTCCGGTCATAGCCTTCGTCTTGTAGAAATTGCAGAGTGGTATGACACAGTACTTATGATGGGTATTGTAGGAATGTTCTTTGTTACTTCAAATCCTATAAGCTAT
>JAILMY010000145.1 GCA_024692165.1 Butyrivibrio sp.
AGATGCAGGAATCTTGATAGCAGCGCCAGTCTGAGGATTCTTACCTGTTCTAGCAGCTCTCTTTGTTGTCTCGAATGTACCGAAGCCTACGAGCTGTACTTTGCCCTTCTTCTTAAGCTCCTTAGTAACTGTCTCTGTGAATGCGTTGAGTGCTGCAGCAGCGTCCTTCTTTGAAAGTCCTGCTTCCTTAGCGATTGCATCGATAAGTTCTGTCTTGTTCATGTAATTTTCCCTCCAAAAAGAAATATTTTATTACAAAGCCCATTTTACCACTCTTTTGTACCTCAAACAACCCAAAAGCAGCGAAAAACAAGGAATTTTTCAAATTTTGTTCAAAAAAATCCACTTTTTACCTGCTATTCAGAGCAATATCTATCATTTTTCCCAGGTAGGTAAAGTCTGTCACGTACTGCTGTGGGAATTTTCTCGATAAATCCCTGGTGTTGTAGAACACCACATACCCCAACTGGTCACCACTACTCATTTTATAGAAGAAGGCATGCTTGATTCCCTTATCTGAGAAGACATTCTTGGCCTCTTCAGTCTTTGCAAGTTGAATTTCCGGAGAATCTACCACCATCACTCCATTAGAGTTAAAGAGTTTATCAAAAGCCGGCTCTGTCACATACCTGATATCGGCATCGTTCTCAACTACTCTACTGACGCTGTTCTGGTCATCCAGAACTGTATTCTCGGTTCTCCTGAAACCGGAAATACTCTTTGACAGATTGTTTCTGAAAATATAACCCTCATCCAGTTCGAAAGCAGCCAGTGTCTCCATGAGAATGTTATCAATAGAGTTTTTATTTTCCCCAAAAAAGCCATCAATGGCAGAGAGCATCAGCTTCATTCTGTCCTGAGGTGTTGTATCCTGAACAACTCTGTTTTCTTCCTTGAGAACACCTTCCACAATCTTCCCGTGAATATCAGGATTGTACATTACATAGCGATTCTTTCCTCTGTTCTTTGCCCTGTAAAGCATCCCGTCTGCCAGGTTGAAAAGCGCCTCATAATTATCCACAAACAGCGGGAAGTTGGCGCTTCCTATAGAAACTGTAACAATCGGGAATCCGTTCTTATCCTTATAAAGTCTTTCTACCGTTTCTCTGATAGGCTTAAGATAGTCCCTTAGCTTAGTCTTATCCTCAACATTAAGAAGGACAAGAAGCAGTTCATCGCCTCCGATTCTTCCGGCTTTACCGTCATTTCCCACAACACTTCTGATTATCTCACTTACTTCTCTTAAAACCCTGTCTCCAAAAGCATGTCCCTTGGAGTCGTTTATCTGTTTGAAATTGTCTATATCAATTATGCAAAGATCTATCTTGTTGTTCGGATCCTTACACATTTCTTTTGCATAATCAACAATTGCCTTCTTGCTTAGAAGACCTGTACTAAAATCAATTTCCTCCGCATTCTCATCATTACCGATAATAGAGATATCCTGGAAAAAAATCTTTGCATTATAAGAACTGTCTGTAGCAACCCTTTCGCACATGGCTGTTACCCAGTTATAACCTCCACTTTTTTTGCGCAGCCTGAAACATACTTCCGTCCTGGACTGATCAGCCAAAGTCTGAATCATCTCGTGAATCAGGTGCTGATCTTCAGTCTTTACGTTATCGATAAAGGAAGTTTCTTTACCGGCAGGTACGTACTCAGTATATCCTTCTGTCATGTCAACGATGTTTAAATCTGTATCAAGTACCAGTGTACCCGTATTGTATCTGATCATACGCATATACCTTTTTAGTTTAGAAAACTCACAACACGAGGAAAAACCTCGCATTGTGAGCCATTGGTTAAATCAAAGTAAATCCTGGAAACCCGGTCTGTAAAGATGTCTCGGAATACCATCAACCATAATAGGTCCAACATCACCCTGAATAAGTGGCCTTACATAAGTAATGAATTCGTTTGTAACATATGTGCCATCCTTATTGATCCACTCTCTTGGAACTGTACGCTCATCGTTAGCAATCTTGTGAACGTCCTTAACCTCTGTTCCAGCCTGGTAAGGATCATCGGAAAGTCTCTCGATAACAACCATCTTGCCGCTGTCGCCTTCATCAGCAGCCTTCATGGCAGCACCACCTACCTCATATGCCTCAAGGATATCTACGCGGGAAGCACAGTGGCTGGCAGCTCTCTGAAGAGTTGAAAGTTCGATAGCACGTGTCTTGCAGCTGCACTCCTTAGCAACAACATCACAAAGGTATCTTGCTGTACCTGTAAGCTGCTTGTGTCCGAAAGCATCTACATATTCGATGCTGTTTCCAAGTTCGCTGACATACTTGCCGTCCTTGGTCCTGATACCCTCAGAAACTGCAACAACGACTGAAGCCTTGCTCTTAAGAAGACCTTTGATCTTCTTGATGAATGCATCCATATCAAATGGAAGCTCAGGAAGATAAATAGCGTCAGGTCCATCACAATCTTCGCCCTTTGCAAGAGCTGTAGCGCCTGTAAGCCATCCTGCATTTCTTCCCATTACTTCTACAATGATAACCTGTCCACTTGTAGTCTCAAGTGACCAGCTGTCTCTGATTATCTCTTTAACAGATGTTCCGATATACTTAGCTGCTGAGCCGTAACCCGGAGTATGATCTGTAAGTGCAAGGTCATTATCAATAGTCTTTGGGCAACCAACGAATCTGATGTCAGATCCGCTTATGATAGCATAATCTGAAAGCTTTTTGATGGTATCCATTGAGTCGTTACCACCGATGTAGATAAAGCAATCAATCTCGAGTTTTTTGAGAATATCAAATATCTTCTCATAAACTTCTTTTCCCTCAAAGATCTCTGGCAGCTTAAATCTGCAGGATCCAAGATAAGCAGAAGGTGTTCTCTTAAGAAGTTCAATATCAAGTCCGCTCTGAATATGCTCAGAAAGGTCAACATATCTTCCTTCCATAAGGCCCTGTACGCCATGGATCATTCCGTATACCTTGTGGTATCCACGGTCGATAGCAGTCCTGTAAACTCCCGCCAGTGAGGAATTGATAGCCGCTGTAGGGCCTCCCGACTGTCCAACAATTACGTTCCTTTTCTTTTTCTGTACCATTAACTCCAACCCCTTTCAAAAGTAATACTTTATAATTATATTCGAAAAAACGTTTCCGAACAATAATTATCACTTTTAACTAATCCCCAAATATTCTGAATTTATAGTTTTATTCTGCCTTAAGCACAAATCTCATAGTAACCGGATTGTGGTCTGAATTCTTAAAGCCAAGATCTAATGTCTTTACCTCCTTTACTTCAACATTTGAAGATACAATGTATCCATCAAGCATATAATACTGGAAATGCTGCGGATCACTTGCTGATGTACCAGCAAGGATCCTGTCTAAAGACCTGCAGGTAGGCACGCTGTTGTCCGCATAAAACTTAATGTTGTCCCCAAACTCTTCTTCGTAAATGATTCCTGACTCCCACATGCCCTCAAGACACGGGTACATGCTGGTATCAGTACTCGAGAAGGTCTGATTGAAATCTCCTGCCACGATGACGTAGTTCCCCTTTTCTACTTCACCCTGCATGATTTCTTTAAGCGTATTGGTCTGAGCAATTTTGCCCTCTCCCTCATCGTAAGCCTCAAGATGCAGGTTTATAAGCACCAGTTCCTTATCTGATCCGCTTATGGGCGCTCTCATGATCTCCAGGCATCTCTTAAGATTTATTGTACGAAGAGGCCATGAAAAAGGACATGGCAAAGCATATCTCTGAGCGGAGCTCAGCTTGTAGGCTGACATGGTTCCGATTCCTGCATACACTTTTCCGATAGGCGGTATAGGTAGCGGAACAAAAGCGACTTTGAAATTCGGTGCAAATACAGCTTGTCCCTTAGCCACAGTAGTATTCACATCATCTCTTATGGTCTGAAACTCATCTATGAAATAAGATCTTGAGGCGCTTCTGTCTGTTTCCTGAAGAAAGAGAATCCCGGGATCAACCTCAGTTATCCCGGCAGCAATTGCTTTCAGATTCTCGCTTACTCTTGCCTTGTCGGATGAATAGACCTTCTTGCCTCCATCCATAAAGAAGTCTGCATTATCACCAAGAGCACCATAGCCCACATTCCAGGTCATTATGGTATGTTCCTGTGAAAGAGTGATCTCTTCGCCTTCATTTCCGGATATCTCCAGGTCTTCAATGTCAGCCGGCTTGTACTCGTCAATGGTCAGGTATCCCAGAAGAGTACCTGCAACAAAAACCAGCACAATAAGAATCATGCCTATAACCTTTAATACCTTTTTCATAGTTCACCTGCTTCTTTCATAAAAAAGAATGGTTTACGCAACAAATCAGGTATAAAAACGCACAAAGGCATCTGCAATAATGCAGATGCCTTTAATATCTAAAAATCTTCCTCATCAAGGGCAATACTTCTCCCGTGAGCTTTCCCAATTCCATAGGCAATCCCCACGAGCACAACAACGCATACTAACGCCACAGCGCAGCCTGCGTAGAGTTTCTTCCGATCGTCATCGAAAGTATCCCATATTTCCATTGCCTTATTTATCGTATTCTTGGTGAAATTAACTGCTGTATCTATCACATTTACTACAATGTCCATACAACATCCTCCAATAAGCCACATATATTGTGGGAAGCGATAACTATATCACAATTTATTGTACCTCTTACTTCGCTTTTCCTCAAGCTTTTTTATGACATAATCCCTGTATACAAAGTCTAAAATAGCTGCAAAAGGAATTGCCAGAAGGATACCTGAAACTCCAAAGAGCCTTCCGCCAAGGATAATAGAAACAAGTATCATAAGAGGCGATACTCCAAGACTCTCTCCAAAGAGCTTTGGCTTTAATATATATCCGTCTATTGTCTGTATAATGACAGTGAAAATAATAAATGCAAGTCCGTACCAGGGCTTAACCAGAACAAGAACAAAGCCGCCGATCAAAGCTCCCACAATAGGACCAAAGGTAGGTGCCAGATTGGTTATACCTACGATCACCGAAATAAGCACTGCATACGGCATTCCTGCAACAAGCATAAACACTGCATTTACAATACCAACTATAATTCCATCGACAATATCAAAGCTGATATATCTGATGATGATTCCGTTACATCTGCGAATGAAATCTCCTGTAGCTGAATAAGTCTCAGCCTTCATGATAAGTCCGAAAAGCTTTGCAAGGCCGTTCTTAAGTCTCTTTTTATCCAGCAAAAGATATACAGCAAGGATAAGGGCAAGAAGCAGATCAACCACACCCTTTCCTATATTGGCAGAGGTATTGACCACATTCCCCACGTTCTTGGAGAAATATTCACTTACAGCAGTAAGTAACTTATCACCAATACCTGCAATAGAGCCGATATCTATGCCCAGATAACTCTGATGCTCATATTCATGAAGCAAAAGCTGCAAAGCATCAACATAGCCCCCTACGTTATTGATAAAGGTTGCCACACTGTCCACCAGCTGAGGTATCAGGGCAACAAATAAAAGAACAATTGCCAGAATGATAGCCACCAGAGAAAAGCCAACTGACAGCTTCCACTTGGAGCTTTCGTTCTTTAGCTTTTTAAATACATGATCTTCAAATAATTTGGAAACCGGATTAAGAATATACGCAATAATAAGTCCTGAAACAACAGGTCTCATAAAGCTGTAAAAAGAATCCAGACCGGCAGAAATGCTGTCTAAATGAGAAAGAATCATATACAGAACAACCGCCGAGCAGGTTGCAATTGTATAGGATACCCATTTTTTCTTTACCCACTTACCGTTAAGCTTCATACTGTCTCCTCTCTCATAAGGAAAAAGCAGCCACGTTAATGACTGCTTTTAATTCCTAAATATATTCCCAAAATGCCGGTTCCTGTTATTTGACTCCTAGCTAACGCCAGGTGGGTTACCGCAACCATAATCTCTGCCTTCCTCTCCCATAGCTTATCTGCGCATGCGCAGCACCGAAGGCGTGACATCAAATATGGTGATCTAGGAATCCCGTTTAAAGTAATGTAGGTTCAAATTACACAGGAGTTGTCGGACATCCCAGGTGAACTACTAGGTAGTTCCTAATTCTTATTATAGTCATACCGCACCAATTTTCAAGCTTTTACAGCTCTTTTTTATACACTTTTTATAGGAAAATGCATCTTAAATTCAGCGTAGCCATGCGGCTTTGTAATTATATTTCTCTTGTAGCTTCCCTGAGCCAGGTCTTGACTTCTTCGTCTTCAATAAGAGGAAGGATACGCTCATAAACTGCCTTGTGGTACTCGTTGAGAAGCTTTATCTGCTCCGGCTTCATGTACTTGGTATCGATAGCCTCAAGATCAATCGGAACATAAGTCAGGTGCTTAAATCTAAGGAACTGACCATAGCTGTTCTTAGTGTCCTTAACAACCTCAACGATGTTCTCAATACGAATACCGTGGCTGCCTTCGATATAAACTCCGGGCTCATCAGATACGATCATGCCGGGTTCAAGCAGCGCCTCATCGTTAGCCGCAGAATATCTCCATCTGATACTGTGAGGTCCTTCATGAACATTGAGCATATAGCCGATTCCATGACCTGTGCCATGGTTGTAGTCAATATCAATATCCCAAAGGGGCTGTCTTGCGAAAAGATCAACATTTCTTCCGGTAGAACCTTCCAGGAACTTGGCTGCACCCAGCTGAAGCATTCCGCTTACGGTAGCTGTGTAGTGCTTCTTGATCTCATCGGAAATAGCTCCAACTACGATAGTTCTTGTAACATCAGTTGTGCCGCCCATATATGTAGCTCCTGAATCCACAAGAAGAAGTCCCTCAGGCTTTACCTCAGCAGCGTTGTCCTCTGTAGCCTCATAGTGCGCCATAGCTGCGTTGGCATTATACGCACTGATAGTCGGGAAAGAAAGCTCGATGAATCCCGGAATCTGCGCTCTCATACCATCCAGCTTCATAGCTGCTGTGTACTCAGTCATAGGGATCTTGCCCACATTCTTCTTTACCCAGTAGATGAACTCAGTGAGCTTAGCGCTGTCCTTAAGGTAAACCTCACGGATGTTCTTGATCTCTGTATCGTTCTTGATGGCCTTCATGAGCTCTGTAGGATTCTTCTCATTCTTAAGCTCCACAGAAGCCTCTTTTGCCTTATCAGAAAGTGTCTTGTAGGTAAGGAAATTTGTATTTCTCTTATCATAGAGAACATCTCCGTCAAACTTCACGCTGTCGAGGAAAGAAGTAAGCTCGTGATAGCCCTTTAATGAAATGCCCTCCTTATCACAATATTCCTTAACCTCGGCTGTAACCTCTTCTTCCTGAATAAATAAGATGAACTGATCCATAGTGATGTATGCATAGGAAAGAGCTACAGGATTGCACTCCACGTCATTTCCACGGAGGTTTGTAAGCCACATGATATCATCAAGCTTGGACAAAAGATGTGCTGTTGTTCCGGCTTCTACCATCTTCTTTCTGACATCTGAAAGCTTCTCCTTGAAAGACTTGCCGCAAAGCTCATCAGATAAAACATACATATCGTGACATGGAAGTGCAGGTCTGTCTGTCCACACATCCTCAGCAAGATCCTTGTCAATCTTAAGGCTTGCCTTTACCTTTGAAAGCTTCTTCTCAAGGTCCAGGCCGATACTGGTGGAGATAACTCTTCCGTCAAATCCAAGGACCTGTCCCTCCTTCAATTCTTTTGAAAGGAACTCTGAGATTGTAGGAACTCCCGGCTCCATCATCTTGTAGAGGTCAACCCCGGTGCCCTTCATCTGATTCTCAGCCTGAATGAAATATCTTCCGTCAGTCCACATTCCTGCAAAATCCTTGGATACAACAAGGGTTCCGTTAGATCCGTCAAAGCCACAGAAATATTCTCTTACCTTGAAGAAGTCTGCTGAATACTCTGAATTATGGAAATCAGATGTAGGCATCATGTAATAGTCAATGCCTTCCTCATCCATCTTCTGGCGAAGTCTAAGTAGTCTCTCTTTTATTACTGTATTTTCGTAAGCCATGTTTATACTCCTTTTCAGCTCATTTGTCAGCTCAAAATAACCAAAAGAAATTATAGCACAATTGTGTTATAATTAGTGAGCACAATCGTGCTAAATGACAATCATTTTTGATTCAAGGAAAGGATATCAAAATGGAAGAAAAAGAAATTCTTAAACTTATTGATCACACACTTCTTCAGGCAGATGCTACTTGGGAGCAGATCGTATCACTTTGTGATGAGGCTGTTAAATACGGAACAGCTACTGTCTGCATTCCTCAGACATATCTTAAAAGAGTTCATGATAAGTACGGCGACAACTTAAAGCTTTGCACAGTTATCGGTTTCCCTCTTGGTTACAACAGCGCATCATCAAAGGTTGTTGAGGCTAAGGATTCTATCGCTGACGGTGCTGAAGAGATCGACACTGTTGTTAATATCAGCGATGTCAAGAACCACAGATATGATGAGGTGAAAAAAGAGCTTAAGATGATCCGCGAGGCTTGTGGCGATAAGCTCCTTAAGGTTATCATCGAGACTTGCTACCTCACAGAGGAAGAGAAGATCGAGCTCTGCAAGATCGTTACAGAGGTAAAGGCTGACTATATCAAGACATCAACAGGCTTTGGCAGCGCCGGTGCAACACTCGAAGACATCAAGCTCTTCAAAAAACACATTGGTCCTGATGTTAAGATCAAGGCTGCCGGCGGTATCCGAACTATCGAGGATGCTCTTGCATACGCTGAGGAAGGCTGCAGCAGAATCGGTTCATCCAAGGTTGCTCCTCTCATTGCAGCAAAGTACAATCTTTAATTCAGATTACAAATAATAAAGGTCAGAAGTGATGCATGTCACTCCTGACCTTTTTCTTTTATCTTTTTTAATCTCTGTTACTCATATCAACATATTCTTTTCGGGGCTCTATGGCCATGTAGGCAGGACGAATGATCTTGCCGTTGTTGGCCAGCTCCTCCATTCTGTGGGCACTCCATCCAACGATCCTGGCAATGGCAAAAATAGTTGGATAAAGCTCCTCAGGGAGTTCTAACATTCTGTATACAAATCCCGAATAGAAATCCACGTTGGCACTGACGCCCTTATACATGGTTCTCTCGCCGCTGATAACCTTTGGTGCCAGACGCTCTACCAGCTCGTACAGGGCAAGCTCATCCTCTTTTCCCTTTTCGGCGGCAAGCTTTTCTACAAAGCTCTTCAGGATCATGGCTCTTGGATCCGACTTGGAATAAATGGCATGTCCTATACCATAAATAAGACCTGCCCCGTCAAAAGCCTGTTTGTTAAGGATCTTATCGAGGTAAGCTTCCACTTCCTCCTCGTCCTTCCAGTCTTTGACATTTGCCTCAATATCATCAAACATATGCACAACCTTGATGTTGGCACCGCCGTGTCTTGGTCCCTTCAAGGATCCGATAGCTGCTGCGATAACAGAGTAGGTATCCGTCATACTCGATGAAACAACATGTGTGGTAAAAGATGAATTGTTACCACCGCCATGCTCCATGTGAAGCACGAGACAGATATCAAGAAGTCTCGCCTCCAGCTCTGTGTACTGACTGTCAGGCCTTAAGAGGTAAAGAATAGTCTCTGCCGTTGACAGTTCTTCCTTAGGTGGATGAATGAACAGAGAATTACCCACATGGTAGTGATTGTAAGCATGATAGCCATATATAGAAAGCAGAGGGAACATGCTTATAAGCTGCAGTGACTGCCTAAGGACGTTTGGCAGTGACACATCATCTGCGTGATCATCGTAGGAATACAAAGTAAGCACGCTCCTTGCCAGAGTATTCATCATATCCCTGCTTGGAGCCTTCATGATAACATCACGAACAAAGCTGGTGGGAAGCCCCTTGTAAATGCCAAGGAGTTTCTCGAACTCGAACAGCTCTTTTCCCGTGGGGAGTTTGTCAAACAAAAGAAGGTATGCGCACTCCTCAAAGGCAAACCTGTTCTCCTTTACAGCAGCTTCCACAAGCTCATGAACATCATAGCCCCTGAAATAGATCTCTCCATCTGCAGGAACTTCTTTTCCATCCACAATCTTTTTTGCAACAATCTCCGAAATTCTGGTAAGGCCTGTCAAAACGCCCTTACCGTTTAGGTCTCTCAAACCTCTTTTTACATCATATTTTATAAAAAGATCATTCTCAATAAGGTCAGCTTCCCTTGAAAGCTCAGATAGTTCAACAATTTCCGGTGTGTTTTCCGAGTAATACCCTTTACCTAAATCCATACGCACCTCCATTATTTTTATTTAGTAAAACCGTCTCTTTCCCTTTTCCATTATGAAATTACCAAAAAGCAGAACAACCAGTGCAACTAAGTAGGTCAAAATATGAATATCACTTCTGCCGATCAGATCAAGAAAGATACCTGCCACTCCCAAAATGATCAGAAGTATTCCCTGTACACAATGCCTTGGATAAGCATAATTCTTGAAAGCTTCGCGGTCCTTCATCCTCTTGTCGTTTATATCCGGAGGGATAATGATTCCGGGTTTTATGAAATCATTAACCTTCATCTGCACTGCAAAAAAGAGGATCGCGACACCACCGATGACGATGGCGATATCAAAAACATTATTGAATGAATCCATTAAAGTTTACCTCTTAAGCCAGGAAATCCAGTACTGCCTTCTGCATTTCTGATTTGTCCACAACTGTCTTGTGTCTGATCTCGGCTGTTCTAATGGATGTGACAGCTTCCGGAATCTCTACTCCCGAAACAACTGAAAGCTCATCTGCAAGAGCAAAATCATCCTTGGAATCATCACCCTTTCCAAGAGCGTTCATTACGCTTCTGGTAAACTTGAATGGGCTTGCTGTGCTGGCAATTACTGTCACAGTCTTGTCGCCGGTCTTCTCAACGTACTTGCTGTAAACTGAGCTTGCAACGGCTGTGTGGGTATCCATGAGATATCCTGTCTTCTCGAATACGTTCTTGATAGTAGCAAAAGTCTCTTCCTCGGTAGCATATCCTCCAAAGAAGTCTGTGAGTTTGCTTCTCATCTCCTCTGTAATCTCGTACTTACCTGCTCCGGCAAGCTGTGCCATGTACTCTGCATCTTTCTCAGCATTGTTGCCGGCGATATGATAGATAAGTCTCTCCAGGTTAGATGAAATAAGAATATCCATTGAAGGAGAAGATGTGAGAACAAAATCACGATTTCTGTCATATTCTCCTGTCTGGAAGAAGTCAAAAAGTACCTTGTTGGAGTTGGATGCACAGATAAGCTTTGCAATGGGCACTCCCATGGACTTAGCGTAGTATGCGGCAAGGATGTTACCAAAGTTACCTGTGGGAACAACCACATTTATATCTTCGTTGTCAGCAATTCTGCCCTCTTTAAGAAGTCTTGTATAAGCGAAAACATAGTACGCAATCTGTGGTACAAGTCTTCCGATGTTGATGGAGTTTGCTGATGAGAACTGGAAGCCCTTGGCATCAAGCTCTTTTGCCAGCTCAGGGTCAGTAAATATCTTCTTAACACCGGTCTGGGCGTCATCGAAGTTACCTTCAATTCCGATAACACAGGTATTATCTCCCTTCTGAGTGACCATCTGCTGTTCCTGGATAGGGCTTACGCCGTGCTTTGGATAAAAGACAATGATCCTTGTGCCCGGAACATCTGCAAAACCTGCAAGTGCAGCCTTACCTGTATCTCCGCTGGTGGCTGTAAGAATAACGATCTCATTCTTGACGTTATTCTTCCTGGCTGCTGTAGTCATAAGATACGGAAGAATTGAAAGAGCCATATCCTTAAAAGCAATTGTAGCTCCGTGATAAAGTTCAAGATAATATGCTCCGTCAGCCTCTGCCATTGGTGCGATCTCTTCTGTATCAAATTTCGAGTCGTAAGCATGAGAAATGCAGTATTTAAGCTCTTCCTCGGTATAATCGGTTAAAAGAAGCTTCATTACTTCGAAGGCTACATCCTGATATCCCATCTGAGCCAGCTCTCTGAGACTCTTTTCAAGTTGTGGTATATGATCAGGGACATAAAGACCTCCATCGGTGGCCAGTCCCTTCAAAATAGCCTCAGATGCCTTGATTTGACCTTTGGCTCCTCTTGTGCTGCTATACAAAACTTCCTTTGCCATTGCTTTTACTCCTCTTTTGTTGGTAAAATATTGATAATACAAGTGCTAAATATCGAAAACTCAGAAAAAGGTATAAGATCCATCCCTTTGAGTATTCAGTATACCATAACCCGCCAAATAATATCTACCAATATTTTAGCGCTTTGAACTGTTAAAGTTGTGATATTTGATCAATAATTTCTGGCTATAATTGTTTTAATTATGAGGGGAAACAATGACAAGCAGGAAAACCACGGGGGTTTATTCAACAACCTTGAAGGATGGCACTCCATCCTTCAGGGCATCCATCACTTTCAGGGGCAAGCACATTGCTCTTGGTTCTTTTGACACGGAAAAAAAGGCCGGGGCTGTCTACAAAGAAGCCTCTAAGATCCTTTCGGACGAATCCATATCAATTGCATCCTACAAACCCAGAATGAATATTCCCTTTGAGAAGTTCGTAACCTTGATAAACTACCGGGACAAGGGTATGTACATTTCCACGCCTATTTATCTGGAAAAAAAGTATTTTAACTACTACCTGTCTCCGTCTCTTACGCTGAAATTCGACATAGAGGATCTTTTCTATTATTCCTCCCATAAGATCATGAAAAGAGGTTCTCACCTGTTCGTGGCAGACTATGGAAGCCAGCTGTCTGTCCTTGCCCGCTACGGTATTAAGAGCTATGCCGTTGAAGGAAGAGACTATCAGTTTGTCAATGATGACCCCACGGATTTCCGCTATGAGAACATTATCATCTTAAACCGATATCGTGGCGTGAATCAGTTTGCAGAAAAGGGCTTTATAAAATACAAAACCGTGATCCACCTGAAAAGCAACTATGTGGTGGGAAAATACAACTCCGAGGCTGAGGCTGCCATTGCCTACAACAAGGCCGCTGATATTCTTATAAAAAATGGGATAAAGAAAAATTTCGAGCTCAACTACGTCGAAGATCTTTCTCCATCCCAATATGCCGATATTTATATGAAGCTTAAGATTGCGCCAAAGATCTACGAGCTTCACGGATGATACTTAATGTCTGCCGTCTTTTATGACGCCTTCAAAGCTAAGGCCAAAGCCGTAGTCGTACTTATTACCAACAGAATCGGTGTAGGCCTCATAGTCAAAGGGCACGTCCTCGCAGTGCTTTTCTACAACCTCCATGTCCTTTGGCATAACTACAGGCAAAAGACCTGAGGGATCAACGCTGCCGTTAATGACAGAAAGTACAGCCTTTGTCTCCACACCAAAGTTAACCAGAATTGCATCTGCATACTTTTCAAACTCTGCAAAGACACATGGGTTATTGACCCTTATGGATACAATAACCGGCTTATCTCCCATTATCTTCTTAGTCTCTATAACGTTATCCAGATCCCGCTCATTGGCAGCGGTATTGGATTTACCAAGATAACTTCTGTTTGGATTATCCGCTTCTCTAAAGTCTCCCTGACCAATGCTTTCAGCCCTTGCATACTCTGCCTTATAAGGTCTGTACTGAAGAGTTATGGGCCTGTAGCCGGTTTCCTTTGTATAGCCGTCGCTGATAGGGCTCTCCATGAAGCAGATGGCAAAATCTGCATCCTCAGGCTTATCCACCACATCAAAAAACTTAGAGACAGCTTCCTTATCAGCCCCCGGTATATCCACCGCATCCACAGGGTTTCTCATGAACCCTTTATGGGCGCCGATGTGTCTGCCTGGTATATACACCTTTTTCCTTTCTGATATAGGAAGAACAGAGTTTTTCACCATTACAATACTTCTGCACTGGGCATCAAATCCGGCATCCACGAACTCCTTACAGCCAAGTATCCTTACACTTTCCTCAGGATTAAGATAGGGATTTTCAAATAAGCCGCAGCTGAAGATATTCACCAGGAGCCTTTTTGCACTTTCCTCAAAGCGCTTTCTCATGGCAGCTTCACCGTGCTTCTCACATCCAAGACGGTATGCCTCAAGGATTGGCTCTATATTGCTGTTTCCGCCAAACTGATCAACCCCCGCCTCTATGATCTGAAGGTGCCTTTCTGCCTCGGACAGATCCTCCATTCCATAGCATCTTGGACTAAAAGAGTCTATTTCAGGAAGAGGGTCTTGTGTAATTCCCCAGTCTGTACATATAACTCCGTCAAAGCCATATTCTCCGCGAAGAACATCTTTTATAAGATATTTACTGTAGCTGTTTCCAACATTTTTACCGGAAGGATCCACATTGCAGCTGATTGTATAATACGGCATAACAGCTGATGCCTTTTCGCCGCCCTCTAATTCGAAAGCGCCCTCAGTAAAAGGCTTCATGTGCTGCTTCAGATTATCTCCGGGATAAACCGCAAATTTTCCGAAAGGGTAATGAGCGTCTCTTCCTGATTCCACAGGGCCTCCGCCCGGCCAGTGCTTCACCATGGCATTTACTCTTTGACTGCCGGTGCCGTCATCCTCCTGAAGTCCTTCGCAATATGCCTTACCGTATGCTGTAACCAGGTCAGGATCTGTTCCGTAGGTATCCGGAATTCGCATCCATCTTGGTTCTGTTCCAAGATCGATCTGGGGACCAAGCTCTGTAGCTATACCCAGTGCCCTGTATTCCCTTGCAGCAATACGGGCGAATTTCTTTACATCCTCGGTGGAAAAAAGCGCTGCCAGGCCCAGACCCATCGGCCATTTACTTGTTCCCTTTGCCTCGGACTTAAACTCTGCAGCTGCTGCCCCGGCTCCGTGCCTGGGATCACTGCTGATATTTACCGGTATGCAATGGGGCATGGTTTCGCAAAATGCCTGAAGCTCATTGTTCCATTTCGCAGCAGTCTCTCCGTCCTTAAGCCACATAGCAAGCACATGCCTAAGGTGATCCTTGGAAAGAAAACTTCTTTGCTGATCCGTAAGCTCAGGCTCCTCCACCACCTGGTGAGGACTGTACATCATAAGTCCTGCTATCTCTTCGATTGTAAGCCTGGACGCAAGATCAGTCGCTCGCTGCTTTGCTGTAAGCCTCCAATCCTCGTAGGGCAAAAGCTCCCCGGTGCCCTCAAGGTCCTTAAAATACAGACCGTCCTTTTCCACTACCTGAGCAGTGTTGACCCCAATCGTAGGGCCGTTTTCATTACTGAAAAATCTGATATTTAGCATATAACCTCCCTTTTTATACCCTTACTCTTCCCATAAGTATTATCATATCGTTTTCTACCGGAATATTAAAGCAATTTCTACTATTGGCATGGGCATAAAATGGCATTAAAATATAATTGCTTATATGGATTTTTACCATAAAAAAGCTACTTCTTTGAGGGAATCATAATGATAAATGGCAAAAGAATAATTGCACTTTGCACATATGGAATATATGAGGCCCAGGAATTCGATTTTCTTTCTGAACTTGGAAAAATCATCCCTGAGCATGATTGCTTTCTTTTTATATATGCCATGAATTCCGAGATTGGAATCATAGATGATAGTTCTGCTGAAGTTAAGGTTTTTGATCTTATCCCCTACGACAGGGTTGATGTTGTGGTGATAATGAATGAAAAGATCAAGAGCAGAACTGCTTCTCAGAGTATCATCGACAGTGCTCACAAAGCAAACGTTCCTGTTGTTGTGGTGGACGGAGAGTTTGAGGATGTCTCCATGGTGCGCTACGACTACGCCGAAGGTTTTGAAAAGGTAGTAAGGCACGTCATCGATGATCACAAGTCCAAAAAACCTCATTTCATGGCAGGTCACAGAAATAACGTCTTTTCAACCGAGAGAATAAATGTTTTCAAGAAGGTCCTTGCGGACAATAATATGTCCTTTGACGATTCCATGGTCAGCTATGGTGATTTCTGGGCTCTGCCTTGTCGTGCTGCCACAGCGGAGCTTCTTAAACGGGATGAACTCCCGGATTCCATAATCTGCGCAAATGATATTATGGCAATTAATGTATGCGATGTTCTAAATGAAGCAGGCATACGGGTTCCCAATGATATACTGGTGTCAGGCTTTGACGGAATCGATGAGGCCTTTTTATCATCTCCCGGCATAACTACTGCTATCTGTGACATGAAAGAGCTGGCTCACGATGTAATGGACACCCTGGATGAAGTTCTTTCCGGAAGCAAAAAGGTCATCAAATGGGCTAAGCCTCTTTTTATCCCCAATGAGTCCTGTGGCTGTCCTAAAAAGGATCTTCACATTACAGCAACCGTAAGCGAACTTAACAATCTCTTTTACCATCACGAGGATGATGTACACGCCATGCAGAGCATCATCTCCAAATTCATGATGGGAAAAGAAATCAGAAGCAGTCTTAGATATTTAAAGGAAAATCAGGCCAAATATGCCCTGGTCGTAGTGGAAAAATCCTGCTTTGACCTTGAGAACAACTTCTTCTACGACGATGGTAAAGAGGGTGAAAAGATCGTCATATTAGACCCTTATGATGAAAATGACGATTCCTACCCCTATGACCCTTCCGGGATTGTTCCGCACCTTGATAAAATAATGGAAACAGGCCAGCCTATTATATTCAACTGCCTGATCTATATGGATAAATGTCTGGGATTCGTGTGCTATTCATATCCGCGAACAATGCTCATAGATTATAACCAGACCCCGAATCTCACCAACTGTTTCGAGATGAGTGTGGGCGGCTATGTAGTCACCAGATACCAGAATTACCTGCGGGATAAGCTCCAGGAAATGTATCAGAATGATGCTCTTACAGGGCTCTACAACAGGCTTGCTTTTATCAACATACTCTCTGATATCCTCTCCAAACCGGATACCGTGGGAAAAGAAATCACTATAATCGTTATGGATCTTAACGGTCTGAAACAGATAAATGACAACTTTGGACATCTTGAAGGCGATAAAGCCATCAAGGCTGTTGCTGATGCGCTCAGGCTATCCTGCCCTGAAGAAGCTCTATGTGTAAGGACCGGTGGTGACGAGATGCTGGCGCTGATATTTGATGGCTGTGATGTTGAAAAGATACAGAAAAATATAGAAAGCATCTTAAAAGAAAGAAGCAAGGAAGTTGGATTTGACGTATCTGCAAGCCTTGGTTCAACCTCCACCATCTACGAAGAAGGCATGGATATAAACAGACTTGTTGCCATTGCTGATGATCAGATGTATAGGATGAAACGCAAAACAAAGGAAGGACACTAAGGTCCTTCCTTTGTTGATTATTCTGTATTTTCGGATATGGAATTAAAACAGTCCCCGTCTCCAGTCCTTCATGTTATAGCGCACAAGAGCTGTTGTTCCGACTATTGCCCAGGTAACTCCTGTGGCAACCCAGAGTCCCCAGGCTCCAAGAAATGGAAGGGAACAAAGAAATGCCGGAAAGATAACTCTTCCTGTCATCTCTGCGATACCGGAAATAAGCGGGAATTTGGCATCTCCTGCCCCGTTAAGGATTCCCCTGCACACATAGATCATTCCAAGCGGCAGATAGAATGCAGAAAGAATTCTCATGGCTTTTGAGCCAAAGGCTATGATCTCAGTCTCTTTTGCATCGATAAAGATCTTTACCAGAACGTCTCCAAATAGCATCATGACCATGATCATGACCGCGGCATAAATTGCCATCATTATGGCTCCGCTCTTAAAGCCCTGCTTTACTCTCTCACCTTTTTTAGCTCCCATATTCTGACCCGTAAAGGTTGAAAGCGAATCCTGCAGCGCTTTAAACTGCATATTTACTATGTTTTCGATCTTGCTGGTGGTGGTAAATGCTGCAACAACCATATAGTCAAAAGAGTTTATGACTCTCTGAAGGATCACAAAGGACAGCGCAATAAGTCCGCTCTGAAGCGCCATGGATCCGCCCAGCGTATAACATTTTCTGATAATATCAGCGTCCAGCTTCCAGTCACTCTTTTCTATTTTGAAAACAGGATTTTTGAGAAATGCATAGGTGATGGAGCCTGCTGCCGATATGGCCTGTGCTGTGATGGTAGCAACTGCCAGCCCCACAACTCCCATATCAAAGGCGATGACAAACAAAAGATCCATCAGCACATTGATAAAGCTTGATGCGATCAGGAAATACAAAGGCGTTTTAGAGTCTCCCACTCCACGCATTATATAGGAAATTGTGTTGTACAATGCGGTTCCGATAAAACCAATACAAGTGATGGACATATAGGAAGCAGCCATATCAAGGATATCCACCGGTGTCTTCAAAAAGTGCGTGAGCACAGGTCTGGCGAATACAAAGCCCAGACCTCCCACAAATATTGAAGTTATGCTTACGATCACAAAAGCATTGGTGATAACCTTCCTGACGCTCTTCATGTCTCCACCGCCAAAGTTCTGGGACACCAGTATTCCGATTCCTGTGGCAAGACCGTTTCCCAGGGCAAAAAAAAGATTGGTGGTAGATCCGGTAGAACCTACAGCCGCCAGTGCCTTGGCATCAATGAATCTGCCGGCAATGATCGTATCCACTATGTTATAAAACTGCTGAAATATATTTCCCATCATCATGGGAAGCATAAAGGATAAAATCAGGGCAGTTGGAACACCCACTGTCATATCCTTGGAATATCTCTTAGCTGCTGAATTTGACATATATACTCCTGAATTTAATTGTACAAAATCTAACTATAGTATAAGCCAGACATTCGGTTAATACTATTCTCGAAAAGACAAAAATCTTGCATTGTTTATACTTTTTTTGTTCAATATTTCTCCTTTTTAATGGCAGAAAAAAAGTTCATAATATGAGTACTTTCATAAAACGTTTATTTCTATTCTATTACCAGCTATCAGGAGGATTTAAAATGATCGATAACAATTGTGGATATTGCGTAGGCGGAGAACCTCTTGCAAAATTCGGCATCAAGATCTGCGATCTTAGTGTAAGCCAGCTCATTCTTTTCAAGGAGCAGAGCCACCTTGGACGCTGCATCGTAGCTTACAAGGATCACGTAAGTGAAATCGTTGATATCTCAGATGAGGACAGAAATGCTTTCTTTGCAGACGTAAACAGAGCTGCCAAGGCTATTCACAAGGCATTTAATCCTGATAAGGTAAACTACGGTGCGTACGGTGACACAGGCTGTCACCTGCACATGCACCTGGTTCCCAAGTACAAGGATGGATTTGAATGGGGCGGAGTTTTCGAGATGAATCCCGGCAAAACTTTGCTGACAGATGCAGAATATCAGGAGCTTATCGATAAGATCAAAGCTAACCTGTAATCTTCTGCAGTATTTATCCATAGTAAATAAACCCAAAAAGCTTCCCACGCCTATATTCCCAGGCGGGGAAGCTTTTCTTATATTCCTATAAATGATCATCCAGGGGCACTTTTGAAAAGTCCATATCAGAGGCGTAATAATAGCTGGTGTAACCGGTCTGATTATAGCAGGTATTCTGCCAGGCTACGCTGACCCGGTACATGGCATCGTCCATAGGAGTGTATAGCTTGTGATCAGTTATCTCTGTGTTGGTATAAATCCTGAGGGCCGAACTATCCTCAAGCCTTAATATGATTTCTTCCCTAAAGTCTCCAAAAAGGTCCGCCACAAGACAGGGATTGCCCTTTGTGCCATTGTTGGTAAGAGTTCCCTTTGGCCTTAGCATGACGCCATGGGTAATGTCATTTATAACTCCTCTGTGCTCACCGTCAAGATAGTCCGGACCGTCAATTAACTGGGTGGAAAGATCTGCCGCCCATCTTATGGCCTGATTTGTCGAGGGTGCCTTGATATCCAGCTGCTGCCCACGACAGTTATACACATCGTTTACCCAGCACTGAAGTCCCCTCTCCCCCGGGCATATATCTCCTATCATGCACCTTCCAAGATCCTTCGTGGCAAAGACTCCAAACTTACCGGTTTCATCACCATTTTCATCTCTTCCCTTAATAACCTCACCGGTGGCAGCATCTCTCAAGGCGTATCCATAGGGCGCAGCTTCTGCTCCCTCAAAGACATTAAATATCTGAAAGCCCTCTCTGTCAGGATCAATCTTCGCCACATGCATGGAATCTCCATGGCCCATCTTTGCATAGGTACCGTCAGGCAGATAATCATAACTGGAATAGAGAACGCTACCATCATGATCAATGCAGGCGGCGCCGTAGATGATCTCCTGCTTTCCATCCCCGTCAACATCAGCTACAGAGAGGCTGTGATTGCCCTGTCCTGCAAGAATGCCATATACAGGATCTGTACCAACACCTGCGTGAGGGTTGTCATTAAACGGATTCTTCATAGGAACATGGCCTGAGTCAATCTTCCATACTTCTTCAAAGTTCTTGCCGTCAAAATTATAGGCAGCAAGTGTTGTTCTGGTATAGTATCCTCTGCACATGATAAGACTTGGCCTTACTCCGTCAAGATAGGCAACGCCCGCAAGAAATCTATCCACTCTGTTGCATGGCTCTATGCGCTTCATGGCATAGTCTCCCCACATAAGTCCGTCATCCTGCCTTGGAAAAGGGTAATCGATAGTAGTCAGTTCTTTTCCCTCTCCGGAAAACATTGTCAGGTACTCAGGTCCTTCATAGATAAAGCCTTCAAACTTTCTAAGTTCATTTCTAGGGCTCTTTGAAGGCGCGTACTCATCCAGAAAGTAATCGACAAGTGCCGTGGCATCCTCAAAACTTAATGGATAGTCATACCTCTTTTCTATGCCAAAGCACTCCTCTAATGTCCCTGGCCAGTTGCCATCTGCAACATCCTCCTGATCTTCCCAGTACATAAAGAGCTCTATAAGGTGCTGCCTGTAATCCTCTGCGGAACAGACATAGTTATCCTCGTTTGAATAGCCCTTCCTGATATCCTCATCGGGTATGGTTATGAATTTCTCACTGACGATATTTCCATCGCTGTCGTAGATTGTCATTTTGGTGCCGGGCGCCGTCTTGACAGCCATCTCAGCTTTCCCGTCCAGGTCAAAATCGTAGACCATGAACTGAGTATAATGAGCTCCGGCCCTGATGTTTGGTCCCATATCAAGACGCCAGAAGAGATGCCCCGAAAGGCTGTAACAGTCGATAATGCATCTTCCTGTGTAGCCCTTAATTGACACATCCTGTGAGTTTGTGGGATCCCATTTTACGATATATTCATACTCGCCGTCTCCGTTGATATCCCCTACGCTCATGTCATTTAAAGTGTATTCAAAGGCTTCGCCTGCAGGAGTTACGCCGCCTTGAGGCTTCTTTACAGGAATGTCAATATAGTTTGCTCCACTCTCAAAGGCTGAAACTTCAGGGCAAAAGACATCTCTTTCCCCTTCATTTCCTACCGCCTTAACCTTGTATCTGCTCTTTTCATTGCCCTCTTTGTCCAGGTAATTAGCAGAATCTGTGACGGTAGCGATCTTTTCTCCGTCCCTGTATACTTCAAAGTCACATCCCGTAAGGCCGCTGTTGCTGTAGCCACTGGCCTCCTTCTTAAAAAATCTCCAGGACAGAAAGATCCCTGTATTTGTTTTTACCGCAATAAGTCCGCGGTTTAATCTCTCAATTTCTCTCATGAATTTTCCCCAACATGATTTATAGATTCAAAATGTCTTTCAGCCCTTTAGCCACAAAACCGGCATAAACAAAGGCACCCTCAAATTTCAGGTGAGCGTTGTCCTCTTTTCCCTCCGGAGTACTCTCAAACATGCCCTTTTCAAGGTTCATGTAGATATTTTTGCAGGCTTCTTCACCGATCAAAGTGTTATAATCAGCAGTCTCTTTTCCCAGGTCAATAAGACAGGTATGCTCCGCTTTTGAGAGCTCTATCATCTTCTC
>JAILMY010000030.1 GCA_024692165.1 Butyrivibrio sp.
TAAGCCATGCATCCTCTACAGATACAAACTTTGTCTGGCCCTCTTCGTTTTCAAGTGTTACTGAGACCTTTGGCTTTTCTCCTGGCGCGAGCTCCTCGCAGCCAAAGTCCCCATCAAAAAATTGCTTTATCTTCCACATGAATTTCTGCCTCACTACTTTTTCTTGGGCTCAGGAAGCTCATCATTGCCTTATATGTTATTTCATCAAGCCCCGAAAGCTGTTCTAATATAAAATCCAGGTACTCTTTAGTTGATGCCATACTTACCTCTTTCACTCATGTTTCTTAGAATAATAAATAAACTCGTTATCCCGTCTTGCTTCTGTATACCCAAGCTTAGAATAAAATGCATGTGTTCTGACATTCCAAATGGGCGTATCCAACGTGAATTCCTTTACATCTGAAAACATCGCCTCAATTTCCTGCATCATGTAGATTCCATAGCCTTTACGGAAATGCTCTGGACTTACAAATATCCTTCCGATGTTCAGCTTATCTTTATCAAGAAACAGAATAGCTCCGCCAACAATCAATCCACCATCGGTTAACTTGTACAAATGATTTGATCTGGCCATCTTGGTATGATAAGGCACAGACATATATCCAGGTGGTCCACCTGCTGAAGGTGCTCCGACCTGAACATCGCTGTCAAAAGCTCTTTTAGATATTCCATTTAGTGTCAAAGCATCAGAAGTGCTTGCTTTTACAAATTGTAGCCTCATAGTTCTTTACCTTATCGCCTTCCTGCTTTCAGTGTATATGTTGCTTCCCAATGATTAAGCACTTCTACTTTTGTAAATCCAGCAGCTATTAAAGCTTCTTTTTCATGCTCCACAGTCAGCGGAGTGTCATAATGATAAAACACTTCATCCGGCAAATTCTGCTCTTTTCTTAGTCTAATCTGCTCCTGCCTGAAAAACATTTCCTGTTCATCTGTCTCTGCAAAATAATCAGTCAGGATAAAATATCCATCGGGCTTAAGTGCCTGCCAAAGATTCGCATATAAAGGAATCTTTTCCTCTTTTGAAAAGTGATGTAAGGAGTCTTTGGATATCTTCCATTTTCATATTCTCTGCGCCATCTATTATTCTGTAGTCCATATCATCTCCTCAACAAGGATTATCCCCAACCTTGATTTGTGCCGTAGCACGATATTTAAAAAGATAATCTTACTATACCATAATAATAATAAGGAATATCTGTTCTTTTACGAAGAAAATTACCTCGCAAACGAATTAACTTCCGAGTCATCGCTCAATTGCCATTTCTATGCATTTCCATTCTTCATCCATAACCTTATATGTCTCTGTCACCTCAAGAATGACTTCTTTAAACCCGACCGCTTTATAGCAGAAAAAAGCTGGTTCATTGTTTTCGAAAACACCCAAAGACACTTTCTTTGCGCCGTAGACATCGAAGGCATATTTAAGCCCCAACTTTAGCATTTCTTTTCCTTTTCCTGTTCCTCTTTGCGAAGGATCAACAATAACAAATCCTATTCTTAGCACATCAAGCACTCCTCCAGGATTTCGTAGTGTAAAGAATCCAACTATTCCGTTCTCATCAAATGCAGTAAATGCCATAAGCGAATCAACAAATCGGAACTTTTCTTTTGTCAAAGGATACCCGCCCATGACTCCAGCACTCCACTGATAAAAAGCTTTTTCATCTTTGCTCCATGAGATAATGGTCTCAGCATCTTCACATTTATATGGTCTTAATCTAAGCATTATGTTTTCCTCTCATGTAATAGACAAATTGCGAATTTGCACTTTTGCCAGTCTATTTATTGCCATTTGCTATTATCGATAATTATCTAGCGTTTTATAGTGCGTTTTTTACTGCTTACTTTTGAAATCAATAAATATCTCCGTAAACCATAAAAATCATTACTGCTAGAATGATAAAATAGCTATTTTTTTAGTAACCCTAAGCTGTTTTTGAAGTAAATTTCAAATGGTTTTGTTTGATTCTTACTGTCATATTAGGAAAAAGAGAATTAAAGCCGTAACAAGCCATGATATTTTTCGTTCAAGATAGAATAATCAGCTGCGATGCTACGAAAAAAATTCATAAAAATCAAATCTGGCAGTAAGTAAAAATTCGAGCTACGATAATATTTCATTTTTTCTATATCCGGCAGTAATATCCGCACGTTATATCGGTTATTTTCACACGCCATCGATGCCAATCCATCTTTGTTAGCCGGGCAGCTCGACAAATTTCGATTTAGCAAGATTTTTCTGTACTTTTAGAAAACCTTATAAACTCATACGGTAATCCTATATCTTCAGAATATTTGCGAATCTCCATTTTTTCATTGTATGTCATTTCATCATAGTAAGGACGATCAGATACTTTCCAATATGTTTGAACATCGTCTATTTTTAATATATCACCCCACGGGGCGATATATGATTTACCAACTATGTATTTTCCTACTTCTTTATATACTCTTGTTGTATAACAATGTCCTAAGTTATTTAAATAGTTTTGAATAGATTCATATTCATGTTTCGGGAATGAAATTTTCTCATACATATAGTTTTTCTCCTAATACCAGTTTCATTACCTCAGTCAAGTGTTCGTCCATATGTTTTATAGTCGGAATATGAATGAACACTGCTCTTCCCGAAAACAGTTATCTTTTATACGAAACCTTCCCAAGTTCGATCGGATCGCTGTTAAGGCTTACCCACTTCACTGCTAGCTCTTTCAACAGGTCAACAGGCTCCATATCACAGCAGTTACTGTTAAATTTAATGGTTTCATTACATCTTCCAGAAAAACAGTTCCGGGATGTGTTGGTTTTCTTGTCATCATGGCAGCCCTCCTTCCTTAGTGATAATCCATATAATTAAAAGATAATCTTACTATACCATAATAATTAGAAGGACCACTCCTCACACGAGAAATGGTCTTTTCTACACTGATTCTAATAACTAGCGGAAAATCTACTGCGAAAGTCTGACAACTCATACACCTCGCCATTGAAGCATATTGCCCGGAAAACCAACTCTCAAACATACTTTACTATGCAGTACTTTGGCGTATTCTTTTGCAACAGATTTCTAAAAAGAGTAGCATCCCATCCATTGCCACACCACTGAGGAAGAACGATACTCTCTTTGATCAGCTTTACGATATCCTCTTTTGAATTTACCCTCGCCATATCTATTACAGCTCTATCGCGTCTTTCATAGAGTTTTCTAAGACACTTTGCTACATAATCATCCCTGTCTGATTCTACAATTCGCTCAACATACGCATAATTATCTATTTCTTCAGCATATGAGGCGTAGTTTTTGTTAACAAATTCCCTTGATCTATTAGTCAGGGCAATAACAGATTCCTTATCTGTCAGGCTCGCAGATAAAAGACTCAGGTATATTTCTTCATCCAATATCTATTCGTATTCTTCTATATTTGAATAAGCAAAACTTAGAAAATCTCCAGTACTGATATATCCATAGCAGCTACAAAACAGCACTAACATCTCAATATACTTATCTATCATCAGAATTTCCTTAACTTGCTTTCAGATTAAATCTTTGTAGTTACAGTAAAAAGACTCTTTCCATACAGCATTTCCATCTTTTACATAGCAAATATCATCATGAACGCATGATTTGACAAGCATTTCCAGGTTCTTTGTCTTTGCCAGATTCAAGAGAAAGCGCATTACCTTTGCTACAATGGTCATATCTGCATTTTCTTTATCCAGTGCAATACTTAAGCATTGCCTGTATAAGTATTCGTCGTTAACGATATCAGAATCCCATGTAGCATCCGCAGCATATCCAATAAGATACACCCCGCATTCAAGCTTCTCATCGGAATACATCTCAATGTACACAGTTCTATTAAACCGCTCGGCCACCTTGACATCATATGAAAAGAACTCTGATAAGGCTTCAACCAAAGATGATTCGTCGAATAATTCATTTTTTAAAAGTGCGTCATAATCGATTGTGGACATTATGATCCTGCTGTCTCCTGTTATTTGAACATATCCTTCACGATACTAAATAATCCCGGATTCTCTTTTTCTTTTATGACTTCTATCATGATTTTCTTGACTTCCAACATCCTTTTGTCACTGCAATCTTTCCAATCTTCAAGAAGCATCTTATCTGCTCTTAAAGAAAAACTTCTGAACCGCTTTCTTAACTCGTCATCGGGTGCATTCTTATTAAATGCCATTGCAGCCCAAAAATCAGCCTGCTTTAAATCTTCGAAATCTGACATTTGTTCCTTCTCCGTTTTTTATAAAATATATTTTTCCATACACATATGGAAGCACTGGCAAACAAAGAATACAACCGACAATCATTATCATTCCTGACAGTTTTGTGCTTGAGAATGCTAAGAATGTACAAATCCACATAAACAATGAGAAAATGATCCACATTATGCCATTCGCTCTATTATAGGCTTTTACATCCAATATCTCTTCTTCGCTGACTGCCTGACCTGACCAGAACCACATAGGTTTCTGTCTTCTCCATGCAAAAATCCCAAGCCCTGTAAATAATGCACTCACAGGAACCATTATTACTAGCCAAATGATTAGTGACCCCATACAGCTTTCCTCCATTTCTGATGATTTAAGTGTATATCATCTCAGAAGGCTCATAAATAGCCACTTCTGCAAATTTGATATCTCAATCTCGATATATCTTTTGTTGTCTTAGTTCAGAGCAACTCCATTAACGTAAAGTGTATATCCATTAGTATCGACACTGGAAATATCTCCATCAAATGATGAGATATAGGTATCTGCTGTAAGTGTCCAGGTGCTGCTCTTATCTATAGAAACAGCTACTGTTCCTACTTCTGTGGAAACTGTTTCGCCCTTTGCATTAGTGATGTTTCCACCTATTGTGCCTGTGAAGCTGGATCCGTCAGTAAGACTAAGTGTAAGCTGTGAATCACTTCCAACAAGGATCGTTCCCTCAAGGGTCTGGTTAGTTGCATTAAGTGTAGCTGTGTTTGTGTCACCATTCCAGCCATCAGCACAAACTGAAAGCAGGATATTCTCTGAATCCTTATTAATAATCTTTACATTATCCAGGTTAATAACAGCAGTTGTATTTGTTACGTGGAAAACATGGCCATTCTTGCTGGTAAGTGTTCCACCGTTCATTGTAAATACCGATGTACCACTGTCTGCATCTCCTGACATGGACTGGTAGATCATGATTGTGTCATAGAAGGTTGCATTTCCGTTGGTATCAGTATTATTGGCGGTCATATCGCAGTCATTAAGGGTAATTGAATTGATACCCTCAATGCAGACTCCCTCTGAAAGGTTGGAAACAAGAGTTGCATTAGAAACTGTGATGTCTGCAGTTGAATAGATAGCAGGAGAGCCAAGACCGTTTGTTGTATATGTTCCACCATCTACAGTAACTGTGCCGCCACCCCTGTCAGTTCTGATGGCTGCTGAAGATCTTCCGCTAGTCTCAACTGTAAGGTTTGATGCCTTTGTCACACCGCCACCGGTTGTCATGATGCCACCTGAGCCATCACCTGTTGTTGTGATAGTACTGTCTGAAATTATGACAGTTGTACCATCACCCTCAGCGCCATTCTTTCCACCATTTCCACCATATGAGAATACGCCGTTGGCTCCGTCAGCATCAGAAGTGATATTTGCTCCTGTAATAGTAGTTGTAGATCCGTCTTTTACAAGAACAGCTGCATTAAGGCCATAGAAGTTACAATTGTCTCCACCATCTGAATCACCGGTCTTGGTAACAGTTGCATTAGTGATGGTTACGTTGTCACTTGTGCTGATCAGAAGTGCGCTCTCATCTGCTGTTGTGCTGGCATAGGTCTTTCCATCCTGAGTATCTGAGCCAGTTACTTCTACCGCTCCCTGATAATCGATATCAGCACTGCTACTTCCGCCTCCGAAGCCGCCACCACCTTCGGGAGGATTTCCAGGTGCTTCTCCATCCGGTTTATTTCCAGGTGCTCCATCAGGTGCCTCACCGTCCGGCTTTTCAGGTGCATCAGAAGGGTTGCTGCTTTCTTCAACTGTACTTTCCTGTGTAACTACAGTGTCAGTTCCTTCGGTTGATGTGGCTGTCTGGCCGCATGCTGTGACAGCTACGCACATGATTGTTACTATTGCTAAAGATAAGATCTTTTTTAACTCGTTTCTTTTCATAATTAGACTCCTTAGTAATTCCTGAACATTTATCAGGGAAAATTTGTTTGTTGTTGTAATGGATTATGAATAAGAAACCTAAATTATAGTTAAAAGATTTTCTTAATTTTTCAATGTTTATAAATTGTTTAGAAACTGCCTCATTGCATCCTCTATCTTACGATAGAGCTTACTATCACATTGAATATCCCAAATTAATATCGAACGGGGCAACCAAAAGATAATCTTACTATACCATAATAATAAGACCACTCCTCACACGAGAAATCGCTTACTTCAATCACAATCAAATATTGCTTTACTTTCTAGCCTGTCGCCATATGTATTCTTCCATTCCTTGTGGACTTCAGATGCATCAAAAGCCTCCAGTCCCTCTTGTGAAAGATTCATTTCTATCATAATACTGTATCTGTTATCTCTAGTGCTATTTGATTTATGGATAACCGCACTCTCAACTCCCTTTATATCAAGGGTCTTTTGGAAAAGATCCTCAATCTCCGGAAGAAGCCTATCTGTATCGTCTCTGTCCTTGAACTTTGCTATTATGTAGTGTTTCATACCACTTTCTCCATTATTCTTTTGATAGAATTTGCAAAGCGCATCATTCGTTACCATTTGTTTTTAATGTTACCTTCTATAGGCTATTATATTAGAGAAATATGTATAAACTGTGATAAAAAGCGGTTCGCAATCACTTTCGCGACCGCAAACCGCCATAAAGACTAATGTTATTTACTTCGAAAGTCAGACAAGCGCTTTTGTTTATGCTTATCAATATTTTGTAGTGATTATTTACCAAAAAAAGTTATATACTAGATTCATGAACTGATATATAATGGAAACGTTTCCGGAAGCTATAACTCAGACCATTTCTGTCTACTACCGGAGCTATAATTTATGGCAAGGAGGATCACTATGCCAAACTGGTTAAAAGATGCTGTTTTCTACGAAATATATCCCCAATCCTTCAAGGACACCAACTGTGATGGAATTGGTGATATCAACGGAATCATAGAGAAACTTGATTATGTAAGAGACCTTGGCTGTAACGCTCTTTGGATCAACCCTCTCTTCGATTCTCCGTTCAAGGACGCAGGATACGACGTAAGAGATTACAAGAAGGTAGCTCCAAGATACGGTACAAATGCTGACCTCTACAGGCTTTTTGGCGAAGCCCACAAAAAGGGCATTCACGTACTCCTGGATCTTGTTCCGGGGCATACTTCTGAAGAACATCCATGGTTTCTTGAGAGCAAAAAGGCTGAGAAGAATGAATATACAGACCGTTATATCTGGACCAACTGCTGGTTCTACGGCATATCCGGTCACCCCTATATAGGCGGCGAGGCTGAAAGAGACGGCTGTTACATGCTTAACTTTTTCAAGTGTCAGCCCGCCCTTAACTATGGCTTTTTAAACCGCACTGCCGACTGGCAGTCAGCTCCTGATGCTCCCGAGTGCATCGCCACAAGGGAGGCCCTGAAGGATATCATGCGCTTCTGGCTGGACCATGGGTGCGATGGTTTCCGCGTTGATATGGCAGATTCCCTGGTAAAAGAAGATGATGAGAACAAGTCCGCCACAGGCGCTATCTGGAAAAACATCAGAGAAATGCTGGATAAGGATTATCCCGAGGCTGCTATCGTTTCCGAGTGGTGCAACCCTCAGCAGGCCTTAAAGAGCGGCTTCCACGCAGACTTTTATCTGGATCACCACGGAAACGGCTATAACACACTTCTTCGCGACAATGAGACTCCCGGCGGTGACCACAGCTTCCTTAAGAAGGACGGAAACGGCGATATCATGCGTTTCCTTATCGACTATCTTCCTAAGTATGACGGCACCAAGGATGACGGCTACATCAGCTTCATCACCTGCAATCACGACACTCCAAGAGCCCGTTTAACTCTTGGCTACGACGAACTTAAGATTGCATGGGCTCTCTTTCTTACTCTTCCGGGCGTGCCATTTATCTACTACGGCGATGAGATCGGCATGAGATATCTGGATATCCCTACAAAGGAAGGTGGATACACAAGAACCGGCACCAGAACTCCCATGCAGTGGGATAACTCAAGGAACCACGGTTTTTCTGATGCCAGCTCAGAGATTCTATACCTTCCCCAGGATCCGGCAGAGGATGCTCCCACAGTAGAGGATCAGGAAAAAGACCCTTCTTCTCTCCTTAATGTGACAAAAGAGCTTATCGCTCTTCGTCATAAATACACTGACCTTCAGGCCGATGGCTCTTTTGACGTCATATATGCTGAAAAAAAGCAGTTCCCCTTCGTCTACAGACGAGGCAATCTGCTCCTTGCAATTAACCCTTCAGAGAACAAGGCCAGCGCAGCCCTCACTGAAGAAGCTTATATTCTTCCAAATGACCAAAAGGCCACTAAGCTGACACCGGTCTATTCCATCGGAGAATTCAAGCAGGAGGCCAACACACTGACTCTTAAGGGCCAGTCCTTCGTAGTCTTCTCTCTTGAAGCATAACAAAAACAAAGGCTTCACCCTCTTCTCATCAAGCTAAAGGGTGAAGCCTCTTTTTATCCTATTCCAAAACTATTACCAGATAATAAGTCTGTCCTCAGGAGCCAGATACATTCCATCTCCTTCTTTTATATCATAGGTCTCATAGAACTCCTCAAACTGCTGAATCGGCACGTTACTTCTTGAATAGTTAAGCGGATGTGAATCCTGTTTAAGAACCTGCAGCTCTGAGCTGTAAACCTCAAGGCTGGCGTTCATCTGTGCATACTTGGTAAAGAACTTATCATAGTCAAAGTTCTCAACCTTTGATGCCATACGAAGGGCACACTGAAGTCCTGTCATATCCGCAACCATCTCGGTATCGATGTTTGCGCCGATAAAGTGCTGATCTCCGAAGGCAACGATAGTATCAAGGTAGTCATCCATCTTCTTTACACGCTTGTCGAACTCTTCCCTATCAGCCTCTGTCCACCAGTCTCTGTAAACACCCTCTGCGTCAAACTGAGAACCATTACTGTCAAAGGCATGGGATACCTCATGTCCAACCCAGAATGCACCAATTGATGCATAGAGCTCTTCGATGCTCATATCACTTGAATAGAAAGGCTCACCCATCATTCCGATGATCATGTTGATGGTGTTCTCTGTCGGTGAATAGAAGGCGTTGCACTCAAGAATATTGAAACCTTCAGCCCACATCTCCTTATCCAGCTTCTTACCGATAAGGCTTAAGTTATAGTTAAGTTCGTCTCTTGAAATTCTGTCTACTGCCTCGATCAGTGTGCAGTCTGACACGTCTATCTTGGAAGTATCTCTGAATTTGTCAGGGTAAGCGGCGTGGATCACCATCTTATCCAGCTTTTCAATAGCGTAATTCTTTACTTCCTCAGAAGCCCAGGTATTCTCAGAAAGCATCTCTCTATAAGTATCGATAACCTCCTGGCAAAGGTCTTCCATTCTCTTCTTGTCCTCGGCTGATCCGTACTTTGCGATATATACCTTCTGCATGGATGCAGGAACAAGACTAACCACCTTGTTATATGCCATCTCTTCATCAGAAACTGTGCCGGATGTTCCAAAATATGAATTGGCCAGCTCATTGCATGTATCATAGGTGTCCTTATCAGTTACGCCGGCATAACCCATAGCATAGCGAATAAGCATAAGGCCCTTGATTCCATCCAGGTGTTCTTCAGTATATGCCTCGTCCAAGGCTTCAAAGTAGTCTGGAGTAGTAACCAGGTACTTACCACCGTATTTATATCCGGTATTTGTAAGGAGCTTTTCAAGCGGGAATACCTTGGAAAGAGCTACTGTCTCTTCAAATGGCATCTCGTTGTTGATCTTGTCATAGAAGTCCTCACTATACTGCTCCATGGTTGTAGGAATCTTTTTTGCAAGTATAGTCTCAAGGTCAATGGCCGCATTAAAATACTTTTCGATGTCGGCATCTGACAGACCATATTTAGCGGCAATATAAGCGAACTGATCCTTTCTGTAGCCGTAGAGCATATCGCCGTATTCAGTTCTTTCTGTATACTCAGCTGAATCCTCCAGCAAAAGACTTGGTGATCCAACGCATACCAGATATGTCTCAGGGTCGTTAAGTCCTGTATCGGCACCATAGCCTACAAAATCAAAATACTCATATAAAGTATCCTTGCCGGTAAGGAGCTCAGTTATGTCATCAGTACTCTTTGCTTCAAGAATCTTATCAAAATTACCCTGGATTTCTGATACTCCGGCAGCATTTCTCGTATCCCAGTCAAGTATCAGCTTATTGAGAGTATGAACAACCTCCGCATCGTGACCATCGATGCTCTCATCCTCCAAAAGTTCCATGCACTTTTGCTTTACTTCAAGACCGCACTCTGCATAATGAGACCAGGAACTGTAGCCTGCAGGGATCTCGTTTTCAAGGATCCAATCCTTATTTGCATAAAGATGGAAATCGTCCTTGAGGTTCACCTCTGTATCTGCGGATACATTCTCTTTGATGTCCGAGTCGATCCATGGGATTCCGCCCGTTGTAACTGCTCCTTCGCTCTCTTCTGAAACCTCTGCACTTTCCGCTGTCTCTGTAGTCTCAGCCTCTGTGGTGGTCTCGGCGCTGCTCTCTGCTGTCTCAGCAACGCTTTCCGCTTCTTCCTGCGCCGCAGGTTCAGTAGGAGCTGTGTTTGCTTTGCCGCATCCGATGAAAGTACTCAGCATTGCAACAGTCAGCAGTATTGCCACTAGTTTCTTCTTCATAAATTCCTCCTCTTTTCAACAATTTATTCTATATTATCACACAATTTAAAAAGCAGACTGATAATTCCGTCACCATCAGCCTGCTTTCATACTGTTTCGTTTATTTTTACTTATTGTCTGTAGTTGGCCTCCGGTCATATCCAACGCATCGACCATGGCTTTCTCTTCGATCAATGCCTTCACGCTGATAGTACGCTCTCTTTTCAGCATACATTCTCTCGTCAGCGACTTTCTCAATGTCTGTTATAGTCGGATTTTCAATGTCCTCTGCTGTGGCAAATCCCACGGAAACTGCCAGCTTATCCACAGTCTTGCCATGCCAGTTTGAAGTCTTTCGCCTGATCTCATCCAGAATATGCTGCGGATCATCGGTGTACACCATTGCCTGGAATTCATCACCGCCCATTCGGTATACTTTTCCTCTGTTTCCAATGGCTGAAACAAAGCATTCTGCTGCCCCCTTTATGAGCTCGTCACCGGCCGAATGCCCCAAAGTATCGTTAACCTCCTTCAGGCCGTTTACATCTGCCGAGAAAATCACCAGATTCGAAGGAATCATCTTGCCTTTATAACTCTCCACATCCTCATCATAGCATCGTCTGTTATACAGCCTTGTGAGCTCATCCGTCATGGAGATACGAATAAGATCCTCTTCTCTTCTCTTTTCCTCTTCAATATTGGAAACAGTATAAATAACGATATTTGGTATCCCGTCCGGAGTTCTGTCAACAGCGATATACTGGGAACGGAACCAACCGTTTACCATGTCGATGAACTCGCCGGTAATAACCTTCTTCTTGGCAAGCCTTGATCTGACGGTTGAAATATCCGTAAATTCAAAGAACTTATCCTGCTGATCCGGCACAACAGTCTGCTGAAGTTTCTGATTCAACAAAGTATGCGTCTGATAGTTCAGATCAATACCGCGCTCAGTTCTGGTCTTATCTCTGAGGGACATCTCAGTATTATTGGTAAAGTTAAGAAGATTGACCTTGTCATAGATTTCCGCCATGGAATCCAGAATTTCCAGCTTCTCATTTGTTTCTTTTATCTGCTCAAGAACCTCATTCTTCCTCTGGATCAGTTCCCTGTAATGCCTGATGGCATGTCTTCCAAGAAGGAACCCCGCCAGCATAAAGATACTGGCCTGATAAGTGAAGCCCCACATATAATTAAAAAAATACTTGATGGGATCAGTATAATCAGAGGTCATGGTAACAAAATATGGCGCAGTAATGAATGTGACAAGTGCCATCGTTACGTAGTTAAAAACCAAGGCAAAATAATAGATACGCCAATCGCAGAATGTAATGCTCAAAATAGGCACAATAAACCATAGCAACGTGATCTCTATGTGCAGATACACCATATAGAACAAAAGACAATCCAGAAAGACCAATGCAAGAATGCCCAACCAGACTGAATCCGAGAACCTTTCAAAAAGCAAAGTGTGCAGTGAAGCAATGATCAGCATAACAATCGAAATATCTACACACGCATGATATTGCACAACATTGAACAGGCCGATCTTGATTCCAATCGCCACGGCGGGCCCTGCAAGAATACAGGTCCAAAGAATTATATTCAATGACCTGTTCACCATTCTCCTGTTATCTTTAATGAATTCTTCGTAACTGTACGCTTTTCCCTGACTAAATGGCATGATGCCTCCATCCCCTGCTAAGCACTCATGGTAGTAGGCCCATTACTTTACTCTTCCCTATAGTTACAAATGACGAAGCATAATAATTATACTATTTTTCGTATGTTTTGTCACCAAAATACCCTAAAATACAAACTCGGAGACAGTATCTTTTCTTTTAGAGCCATTTTCAGCCATTAAAAGAGCTGTTACAACAGTATTCTGCATATTTACTGACAGTTCGACAGCTTTGTCCATCACATCTGCATTAAATAAGCCCTTCCGCTGGATAAGTGTTTTCAAAAGACTTACCGAATCAGTGCTGTTCATGGACTGAGAACATTTTTTTACCAGTCTCTCCAAAATTCTTCCGGCATTATCTCTTATGTACTTCTCATAAACAGTTCCAAAGCGTTCTTCCAGCTCCATGGGATACAGAGTCCTGTAAATAGCGATATCCTCAGCTATCTCGCCGCCGTCAATGATAGCCTTTGCAAAAAGAGAATCATACTGCCTGTAATCTATTTTTCTCCTGTCCACGCACTCTCTGAAGGCATATCCTGATCCGGCAATGGAAAACTGAATGGTACGGGCCATGGTGTTTTCATTAAAGTCGTAAACGTACTCAGGGAAAACCAGACAGGAAGTGCTGTATTCATCATCACTTTTTTTGCTGTGGATCAAAAAGCGCAGGGTCTTGTCGTTATCCGCCAGAAAGTTCCTGATTACTTCATACCAGCTGTTATTTACTGTGATCTCCACCTCTTCAAGATTGTCGCACTGCCTGCAGACTCCGTCGTAGTAATCATCTATGCTGTCAAACAAAGTTATCTTCCGAAGATTCCTGCAATTGTGAAAGGCAAACCCGTAGATGGTCCTTACAGATTCCGGGATCGTGACGCTGATCAGATCCTGCCTGCCTGAAAACGCATGGTTTCCAATGACTTCTACAGCTACCCCCTCTATAACATCCGGCACCATCAGGTCTGTAACCTTCCCTTCATAGCCGGTGATCATCACATATTTATGACCATCTTTATTTGCTTCTGCAAATTCGTAATTTATAGACATTTTTACTCTTCCAGTTCAAAGAATTTTCACCATTATAGTATATAATACTTTGAAAGAGTGCTATCACTTTTTGTAATAAATTCAGAGCAAAGGATCTACAGATGTTCGAACCAGTTTCATTGTACAAATGCGATTCATATGATTACGACGAAGTTTCCGGTGTGCTCTCAAAGGCTCTCTCAGATATAGACGGTCTGTCCTTTGTAAAACCCGGCATGATTGTAGCAATCAAGGCAAACCTTGTTACCGGCATGGCCCCTGAAAAGGCCGGTACCACACACCCACAGCTTATTAAAAGGCTCTGCCAGATGATCACCGATCTGGGAGCCAGCGTAGTTATCGGCGACAGCCCCGGAGGCCTCTATACTCCGGTATTTGTAAAGAATATCTACAGAGGCTGCGGACTTACATCAATGGTTGAAGATCTGGAAAAAGAGCTGCAGGCAAAGGGCTCGAAGCAGACAGTAAGCCTTAACGAGGACTTCTCCATCAGCGACGGGACCTTTGATGGCAAGTCTCTTAGAAGCTTTATCTACACAGGTTGGCTGGACAAGGTCGACGCCATAATAAATGTTTCCAAGCTTAAATCCCACGCCATGATGGGTATGAGCTGCGCTGTTAAGAATATGTTCGGTACTATTCCCGGAGCCACCAAGCCTGAGTACCACATGCGTTTTCCGGAGGAAATGGCTTTTGCCAATGTCATGGTTGATCTTAACGAGTTCTTTAAACCGGCTCTTTACGTGGTTGATGCCATAGATGGCATGGAGGGCAACGGCCCTACCGCCGGGGAAAAGAGACATATCGGCGCCATACTTGCTTCAAAAAGGCCCTATGCGCTTGATATGGCCTGTGCTGATATAATCAATATGGGAATAAATGACTGCCAGACTTTAAAAGCAGCATATGAAAGAAATCTGGGGCCAAAGGATATTTCCGAAATTAATGTTGTGGGAGATGCATCGATACTTGATATTAAGGTTTTAGACTTTAAAAGAGCCACCTCTCATCAGAGCATTAACTTTGAGGGCGGCGGACTGTTCAACAAGGTAAAATCTGTTGCCATAAGGACAGTGTTTAACACAAGACCTGAGCTAAAAAAGGACGAGTGCATCGGCTGTAAAAAATGTTTCGAGACCTGCCCGGCAAAGGCGATCACTATGGTCCCCGGAAAGAATGCTCTCACAGATAGCGAGTCAAAGGCATCTCAGATTCCGCAGATTGACCGCAGTAAGTGCATCAAGTGCTTCTGCTGCCAGGAGTTCTGTCCTAAGGGTGCCATGAAGGTTCATGAAACAAATCTTGCAAAAGTCATTCATAAAATAAATCAAGGGCGCTGAGTGGTCAGCGCCCTTCAGACTTTAGGTAAGGTGTCAAGTTGTCATTATTGTAATCGCTTTATTTACTACTTCTATATCAGTCTCTTTATAGGCACCGCCGAATTCCCCGTCGATGGTCCATTCCACTTCCTCTTTTGAAACGATATGTACCTTCGACACCTGCCTGTAGGTTATGTGGGGGTTATCAGGCTCCCTCACAGCAAGGGCCGCCAAAATGCCGTTAAAATCTGCAAGAGTTTTAGGGGTTTTAATGAGCAAAAGCTCCATCTGCCCGTCATCCTGTTTTATATCATCCCCCGCAAAAAGAGTCATACCTGCGACGGAAGCCGAGTTACTCACAGCTCCGAAGATGTAATCTCCCTCTTCAAAAACTCCGTCCGCTTCGATCTTCATATGGCAGCTGTAGCCGATGTTCTGCGGAAGCTCTGCAATGGCGCTTATTACATACGCCGCATACCCCAGAACGTTTTTAAGGTCCTGGTCCGTAGCGTAACTGACCTTTGAAAAAGCTCCGAAGGCCGCTACATAATTAAAGTATCTGCCATTGATCCTACCCACATCGTAGGTAAAGGGTGTCCCATTAACCGCCACATTGACAGCCTTTGACCTGACGGAAGGTATACCCAGACCTTTTGCAAAATCGTTGGTACTGCCTGCCG
>JAILMY010000031.1 GCA_024692165.1 Butyrivibrio sp.
TACACACCTTGGTGGTGATGACTTCGACCAGGCTATTATCAACTGGATGGTTCAGGACTTCAAGAACAAGGAAGGGGTTGATCTTTCAGGCGACAAGATGGCTATGCAGAGACTTAAAGAGGCTGCAGAGAAGGCTAAGAAGGAGCTCTCTTCTTCTACAACAACAAACATCAACCTTCCTTTCATTTCAGCAGGCGCAGATGGCCCTAAGCACTTTGATGTAGATCTTACAAGAGCTAAGTTCGAAGAGCTTATCCATGATCTTGTTGAGAGAACAACTATCCCTGTTCAGAACGCTATGAAGGATGCAGGACTTAACTATTCAGATATCAGCAAGGTTCTCCTTGTTGGTGGATCAACCCGTGTTCCTTGCGTAGTTGAGAAGGTTAAACAGCTCACAGGCCATGAGCCTTCAAAGAGCCTTAACCCTGATGAGTGCGTAGCTATCGGTGCTGGTATTCAGGGTGGTAAGCTTGCAGGCGATGCCGGCGCAGGCGATATCCTTCTTCTTGATGTAACACCTCTTTCACTTTCCATCGAGACAATGGGTGGTGTTGCTACAAGACTTATCGAGAGAAATACAACTATCCCTACTAAGAAGAGTCAGGTATTCTCAACTGCAGCTGATAACCAGACAGCAGTAGATATCAATGTCCTTCAGGGTGAGAGACAGTTTGCTAAGGATAATAAGTCCCTTGGACAGTTCAGACTTGATGGAATCCCTCCAGCAATGAGAGGAGTACCTCAGATCGAGGTTACATTCGATATCGATGCAAACGGTATTGTTAATGTATCTGCTAAGGATCTTGGAACAGGTAAGGAGCAGCACATCACAATCACAGCCGGATCTAATATGTCTGATGAGGATATCGATAAGGCTGTTAAAGAGGCTCAGGAGTATGAGGCTCAGGACAAGAAGCGTAAGGAAGGCATTGATGCCCGCAACGATGCTGATGCATTCGTATTCCAGACAGAGAAGGCTCTTCAGGATGTAGGCGACAAGATCGACGCTTCTCAGAAGCAGACTGTTGAGGATGATATCAAGGCTCTCAAGGATCTTCTTGAGCAGACCAAGGACAAGGAGCTTTCAGACTCTGAGATTGATTCTCTTAAGAGCCAGAAAGAGAAGCTTATGAACGATGCTCAGGCACTGTTCGCTAAGATGTATGAGAATGCACAGGGCGCAGCAGGTGCAGGTCCTGATATGGGTGCCGGCGCAGGTCCTGATATGGGTGGCGCTTCTCAGAGTTCTTCTTCAAACGACGACAACGTTGTTGATGGAGATTATAGAGAGGTTTAATGAGTGATATAGGGATTAAAAGTCATAGGCTGCTGTGTTTACACAATGCAGCCTATGACCTTGAAGACCGAACAGACATGAGGAATATCTATGGCAGAACAGAAACGCGACTACTATGAGGTCCTTGGTGTAAGCAAAAACGCTACTGAGGATGAGATTAAAAAAGCATACAGAGGACTTGCTAAGAAGTATCATCCGGATATGAATCCCGGAGATCAGGCAGCAGCAGATAAGTTCAAGGAAGCATCTGAGGCTTACGCTGTTCTCAGCGATCCTGAGAAGAAGAGACAGTATGATCAGTTTGGTCATGCTGCATTTGATGGCGGTGCCGGCGGATTCGGTGGATTTGACTTTAACGGCGCTGATTTCGGAGATATATTCGGAGATATTTTCGGCGATTTCTTTGGTGGAGCAAGACCCAGAGGCGGAGCAAGATCTGGCCCTTCTAAGGGAGCCAATCTTCGTGCCAGCGTAAGAATTACATTCCTTGAGGCAGTATTTGGCTGTGAGAAGGAATTGGAGCTTACGATCAAGGATCCATGCCCAACCTGTCACGGAACCGGAGCTAAGCCCGGAACTTCAGCCCAGACCTGTACAAAGTGCGGTGGTAAGGGTCAGATTGTATATACACAGCAGTCATTCTTTGGTACTGTTCGTAATGTTCAGACCTGTCCTGAGTGCGGTGGTACAGGTAAAGTTATCAAGGAAAAGTGTTCAGACTGTCATGGAACAGGATATATTGCCAGCAGGAAGAAGATCAAGGTTACAATCCCTGCAGGAATTGACAATGGCCAGAGCGTAAGAATCCGTGATAAGGGTGAGCCCGGTATCAACGGTGGACCAAGAGGAGACCTTCTGGTAGAGGTTATTGTATCAGATCATCCTATCTTCCAGCGTGAAGGCTACGACATCTATTCCGTAGTTCCTATGTCCTTCGCAATCGCGACTCTCGGCGGAACAGTTATTATTGATACCGTGGACGGCAAGGTTGCCTATGATGTTAAGGCCGGAACACAGACTGATACAAGAGTAAGACTTCGCGGAAAGGGCGTACCTTCCTTAAGAGATAAGGATACAAGAGGTGATCACTATGTGACATTGGTGGTACAGGTACCTGAGAAGCTTTCCAAAGAGGCTAAAGATCTTTTGAAAGAGTTTGATGAGAAGACCGGAGATTCACTTGGTGCAGCTGACAGAGTTCTTGGCGCAGGCGACAAGGGTCCAAATGATGGCGGCGGCAAAAAGAAGAAAAAGGGCTTTTGGAATTAAACTGGATTTGTGTTATACTTCCGTAGTTAATATAATGTAACTACGGAAGTTTTTTGTGTTGATGATTGATTAAGAGGGTGCTTTTATGAAGTGGATGAGATTTAGAGTCAGGACCAACGAAGAATCTGAGGATATAATTGTAAGCTACCTTGAAGATATTGGCCTTGAGGGAGCTCAGATTGAGGATAACGCACCTCTTTCTGCTGCAGACAAGGAGCAGATGTTCATTGATGCCCCGGAACTGGAACCTGATGAGAAGGAAAGCGGCATTGAGAGCGGAGTAGCTTATCTCAATTTCTTTTTGGAAATCGATGATGAGAATATGCTAACCGTGGAGCTTCCAAATGATGAGGGCGAATATGTTAAGGAGAAGAGAACTCCTGAGCAGATGAAAGAGGCCATTAGAGAGAAGTTGGATGATCTTAAGAGCTTTTCGGATATCGGCGACGGTACCATTTCTATAGATGTGACAGAGGATATAGACTGGATCAATAACTGGAAACAGTACTTCCATAAATTTTATATTGATGATATACTTGTAATTCCGTCCTGGGAAAAAGAGAGTGAAGAGGATGCTGATAAGGCACAGATGGTTCTTCACATTGATCCCGGAACTGCTTTTGGAACAGGAATGCATGAGACTACACAGCTTTGCATCAGAATGCTTAAGAAATATGTGACCGCCGATACAGAGCTTTTAGATGTGGGAACAGGCAGCGGAGTTCTTTCAATCCTTGCTCTGATGTTTGGAGCAAAACACGCTGTAGGAACCGATCTTGATAAGTGCGCAGTTCCTGCTGTAAAAGAGAATATGGAGAATAATAATATTCCTGCTGACAAGTTTGATATGATGATAGGAAATATTATTGATGATAAACAGGTTCAGGATAAGGTTGGTTATGATAAGTACGATATCGTAGTGGCCAATATTCTGGCCAATGTCCTGGTGCCTCTCACACCGGTTATTTTGAACCAGCTTAAGACCGGAGGTGTTTATATAACATCTGGTATTATTAACACCAAGGAAGAAGAGGTGAAAAAGGCACATCTTGATGCAGGACTTGAGATTCTTGAGATTCATCATCAGGGTGACTGGGTTTCAATTACTTCGAGGAAAAACTAATGTATCATTTCTTTGTGGATAGCACACAAATAACGCCTGATTTTAAAAAAGTCGAGATCACAGGCGGAGATTTTAACCACATTGCCAATGTTCTTCGAATGAAGATCGGGGAGCAGTTTTCTGTCAGCATCAGAGATGACGACAGTGGCAAGGAAATTTTCTATGAGATAGAAGAGATCACAGACAGCGCCGTTACAGGTAAGCTTTGCTTTGTGGAGGAGGTTGGAAATGAGCTTCCTTCCAAGATATATCTTTTCCAGGGACTTCCCAAAGTGGATAAGATGGAGCTGATTATTCAGAAGGCGGTGGAGCTGGGAGCTTTTCAGGTAATCCCCATGTCTACCAAGAGATGTGTGGTGAAGCTTGATGAGAAGAAGGCTCAGTCCAAGCAAAAGAGATGGCAGGCCATTGCGGAGGCTGCAGCCAAGCAGAGTAAGCGTGCCATTATCCCTGAAGTAACCATGCCCATGACAATGAAGCAGGCTATAGAGTTTGCAAAGGATATGGAAGTTAAGATCATTCCCTATGAAAATGCCAGGGGAATTGAGGCTACAAAAGAGATTATAGGGATTATTAAACCGGGACATAGCATTGCTGTGTTTATCGGACCTGAAGGGGGATTCTCCGAGGAGGAGATTGCCATGTGTCAGGAAAACGGTATCAAGCCCATAACTCTGGGCAAGAGGATACTACGGACAGAAACAGCAGGGTTTACGATCATATCCTGGTTAATGTACCATCTTGAAAGTTAAACTGATTATCGAGGATAAGAATGGAAGCGTATTTAGATAATTCCGCTACCACAAGAGCTTTTGATGAAGTTGCGCAGCTGGTAGCGAAGATAATGACAACAGAATATGGAAATGCCTCCAGTGTTCATCACATGGGTGTACTTTCCGCAAACAGACTCGCTGAGGCAAGAGACATCATCAGCACTACTCTTAAGGTTGATCCCCAGGAGATCATTTTTACTTCCGGTGGAACAGAGTCTGATAATATGGCTATTCTGGGAGCGGCCAAGGCCAATGCCTGGCGTGGCAAACATATAATAACAACTGCTATTGAACATCCAGCCATCTTGGAGACCACAATTCACTTAGAGGACGAGGGCTTTGAGGTTACATATCTGCCTGTTGGAAGTGACGGCGTGGTTGATATTGAAACCTTAAGAGGGGCTATCAGACCGGACACCATCCTTGTATCCATGATGTTTATCAACAACGAGATCGGTGCCATTGAGCCAATTGAAGAGGCCGGAAATATTATAAAGAGTATAAACAAGGACATCGTGTTCCATGTAGATGCTGTCCAGGCCTATGGAAAAGTACTTATAAGACCCAGAACCATGAACATAGATCTTTTGTCTGTCAGCAGCCACAAGATTCATGGTCCTAAGGGTGTGGGCTTTTTATATATCAAAAAGGGCACTAAAATAACTCCGATATGCTACGGCGGAGGCCAGCAAAAGGGCATGAGGTCCGGCACAGAGAATGTTCCGGGTATAGCAGGCATGGCACTGGCTGCCAAGAAATGCTATGAGAACTTTGATGCTCATATCAAAAATATGTATGAACTCAAGAAATATCTTATTCTGTCTCTTGAGGACAGATTATCGGATATAAAAATTAACGGTCCTGAATGTGAAAAGGGTGCACCTCATATCGTGTCTCTTTCAATAAAGGGACTGGCAGCTGAGACTGTTCTGAATATGCTCAGCAGCAAGGGAATTTATGTGTCTGCCGGAAGTGCCTGCACCTCCAATAATCCACATATTTCCGATACGCTTCAGGCAATAGGCCTTGATAAGAGCCTTCTGGAGTCTACCATCAGGATCAGCTTATCTATGATGACCACCAAGGAAGAGATTGACTACTTCCTGGATACACTATGTTCACAGGTAGAGACCATGAGGAAATTCTACCGCCATTAAGGTAAGAAAGAGGAAGAATTATGCAGTACCATGCTTTTATAATCAAGTATGCGGAGATCGGAGTTAAGGGCAAGAACAGATATGTCTTCGAGGATGCCCTTGTTAAGCAGATAAAGCGCGTTTTATCAAAGTGCGACGGAAGCTTTGAGATTTCCAAGGTTGCCGGAAGAGTATACATCGAGGCTGAGAATTTCGACTTCAACGAGACTGTGGATCAGCTTAAGACTGTTTTTGGTGTAACCGGAATATGTCCTGCTGTTACCATTAAAAGAGATGGTGAGAACAGACTTCCTGATGTGGACGGTGTAACAAAGGCAGTTCTGGACTTTATTGACGGAGTTTATCCCGACAAGCATATGACCTTTAAGGTAAAATGCCGCCGTGTAGACAAGCGCTATCCTATGGATTCCATGGAGATGGCAGCAGAGCTGGGCGCAAGAATCCTTGATACCTATAAGGACATGAAAGTTGATGTTCACAATCCTGATGTTCTTATCAACGTAGAGATCAGAGAAAAGCTCAACATCTTCTCTGAGGTTATTCCGGGCCCCGGAGGAATGCCAATCGGAACAGCCGGCAAGGCTATGCTTCTTTTGTCCGGAGGAATTGATTCACCTGTGGCAGGATACATGGTAGCCAAAAGAGGTGTAGACATCGAAGCGATTTATTTCAATGCGCCTCCATATACCAGTGAAAAGGCCAAGCAGAAGGTTGTTGATCTTGCAGGAGTTATTTCAAGATTTACCGGTAAAGTAAGACTTCATGTCATCAATTTCACAGATATTCAGATGTACATCTATGAGAAATGTCCTCATGATGAGCTTACTATCATCATGCGCAGATATATGATGAGAATTGCAGATAAGATTGCAGGAGATACAGGCTGTATGGGTCTTATCACCGGAGAGAGTATTGGACAGGTGGCTTCTCAGACTATGCAGAGTCTTATGTGTACCGGAGAGGTGGTAACAGATATGCCTGTGTACAGACCTCTTATTGCCTTTGACAAGCAGGACATCGTTGATATTTCAGTTAAGATTGATGCCTATGAGACATCCATTCTTCCTTACGAGGACTGCTGTACAATTTTCGTGGCTAAGCACCCTGTAACAAAGCCAAGGGCCGATATTATCAGAAAGCATGAGGAGAATCTGTTCGAAAATATAGATGAGCTCGTGCAGACAGCTCTTGATACCGATGAGATCATCGAAATCTGCAAGTAAAAGATATATAGAATTTCAGCAATCCGCACAAGCTGTGGATTGCATGAATAAAGACCATCCTAAAGCATCAGCTTTAAGATGGTCTATAATAAACTTTTTTAATGGATCTAATCCATTAAGATTAGATCATGTAAGGCTTCAGGATATCAAGAACCTCATCTGCGCCGTCCTCAGCATGAATGTTGAGATCGATTGGCTTAGAAAGATCCAATGAAAAGATACCCATGATAGACTTAGCATCGATAACGTATCTTCCTGAAACGAGATCGAAGTCATAATCAAACTTCGTAATATCGTTTACGAAAGATTTTACCTTATCGATAGAATTAAGAGAAATTTTAACGGTCTTCATTGAGCAAATACCTCCTTCTTTATAAATTAATAGTAACTGTCTAAAACACAAAAGTCAATGACTTGGGTATAAAAGATATCGAGTTTTTAAGAATATTTAGAAAGATTATAAAATATGTTGAACAATATGCCAAATAACGTTAATGGAATGAAAGTCGCAATGCATAACCTCGGATGCAAGGTCAATAGCTACGAGATGGATGTTATGGGACAGAAGCTTAAGGATGCCGGTGCCGAAATCGTACCTTTTTCCGAAAAAGCGGATATTTACATCATAAATACCTGCACCGTAACAAACATTGCTGACAGAAAATCCCGTCAGATGCTCCACAGAGCCAAAAAAGAGAATCCTGAGGCAATAGTCGTGGCTGTAGGCTGCTATGTTGAAACGGGAATGGATGGGGTAAAAAAGGACGAGAGCATTGATTTGGCTGTCGGAAATAACAAGAAGTCTGAAATTGTCGAAATATTGAACACTTTCCTGGAAGCCAGATATGACACTGACAAAACCCTGTCAGGTACCTCAATCATTGATATCAATAAGACGGATGTGTTCGAAGAAATGATGCTTTCAGAGCTTCCCGAGCATACCAGAGCTTATATCAAGATTCAGGACGGATGTAACCAGTTTTGCTCATATTGCGTAATACCTTATGCAAGAGGCAGGGTTCGCAGCAGGGATAAAGGTGAGATCCTTAGCGAAATCAAGGGACTTATTCAGAAGGGCTGTAAGGAAGTGGTACTTACCGGTATCCATATCAGCTCCTATGGCGTTGATAAGGGTGAGCCAGCCCTTATAGATCTGGTGGAGAGCATTGATGAGCTTTCCGGAATCGAGAGAATACGTCTTGGATCTCTTGAGCCCAGGATCATTACACCGGAGAACACAAAGAGACTGGCTGCCGTAGAAAAGCTTTGTCCTCATTTCCATCTTTCTCTCCAGAGTGGCTGTAATTCTGTGCTTAAGCGTATGAACAGACATTACACTGCAGAGGAATTCAGAGAAAGTGTAAGGCTCCTTCGAGAGGCCTTTGACAGACCGGCCATCACCACAGACGTTATCGTAGGATTTCCCGGAGAAACCGATGAGGAGTTTGAGGAGTGCCGTAAATTTGTAGAAGAGATCAACTTCTACGAGATGCATGTGTTTAAGTACTCCCCCAGAAAGGGCACAGTGGCTGCCGGAATGAAGGATCAGCTCACAGACAGGGAAAAGACTCTTCGAAGCGATGTACTTATCAAATTGACACAGCAGCAGTCTGAGGTTTACAGGAATTCCTTTATCGGTGAAAAGGTTGGAATCCTTTGGGAAGACATGGAGGAGATCAAAGGAAGGAACTACATGATCGGACATACTGACAGATATGTCAGAGTGGCAGTCTGTGAAGGGGATAAACGCAGTGGTGGCGCGGTTTCCGGTGAGATTACAACAGAGCTGATCACAGGCTTCCTTAATTCGGATACATTGCTTATTTGAAATGAGTAGTGTAAAATTAAACATATATTGGCTTTTGTGACAAGTTTTCATAAGTGATGAATAGCGCTTTTTTCGATAATCAAAAATCAAAAAACAAAGATTGGAGAAAGATACTATGGCAGATCAGGATTTAGGAAACACACAATATTTTAAAGTTGAAGTGGATTCAGAGACCGGAGTCAAGAAGGTTCTTTCTGTTGTTTATGATGCACTTTTAGAGAAGGGATACAACCCGGTCAACCAGATTGTTGGATATATCATGTCAGGAGATCCGACATATATCACAAGTCATCAGGGCGCAAGAAGCCTTATTATGAAGGTTGAGCGTGATGAGCTGGTTGAGGAGATGCTCACAGAGTATATCAAGAGCAATAACTGGGCTCGCAAGTGAGTGATATAGGGATTCAAAGTTTCATATTTGCAAGCTTGCTTGCAGAAATATGAAACCTTGAAGACTGAACATACATGAGGAAGTAGCACATTAGTACGGATTCCGAATGTATGCAGAGGTGCGAGAATGAAATGGAGCACCTCGTATATCACAAATGGAGATAATTATGCGAATTATGGGTCTTGACTATGGATCTAAGACCGTGGGAGTAGCCATAAGCGATGAACTGCTGCTGACGGCCCAGGGCAGAGAGATAATCCGTAGGAGAGAAGAAAACAAACTTAGGAAAACATTAGCGCGCATTGAGGAGCTTATTCAGGAATACAAGGTGGAGCGGATAGTTTTGGGACTTCCCCTTAATATGGATCAGACTCCCTCTGAGCGCTCACAGCTATGCCTTGAATTTAAGGACAAAATAGAGAGAAGGACAGGGATTCCTGTTATTATGTGGGATGAGCGTCTTACCACGGTTGAAGCTGATGAGATAATGGATGAAGCCGGAATTAAGGGTAAGGAACGCAAAGAATACGTCGATATGATTGCAGCTCAGATAATCCTTCAGGATTATCTGGACAATACCAAGGATAAGACCTGAGCATTCAGGCAAATGGAGTGAATTTTGGAAAAAATCGTTTTTAGCCCCGACGGGGAAGAAGCAGTTGAGTTCTATTGTCTGGAACAGACTGTAATAGGTGCCAAGACTTACCTTCTTGTCACTGATGAAGAAGATGGTGACGGAGAAGCGCTTATTTTGCGTGATGATTCCGATATCAAAGATGAAGAGGCGGTTTATGTGATTGTGGATGATGACCTGGAGCTGGAAGCAGTTGCAGGCGTATTTCGCAAGCTGCTTAAAGAGGATGACATAGACCTGGACATCTGATGAGAGCGCAGACTGTATATGCAGGTTGGGGCTGTATATGCAAGCGCTGATTTCTTATCATTAGTTCTTTTCTACGTCTCCGCCGAATAAATGGAGGAAATATTTTGAGTAAAAAGAAAATTGAAAACGCATCCAAGCTGCAGATCATCCCTTTGGGAGGTCTTGAACAGATTGGAATGAATATCACTGCCTTCAGATATGAGGACAGTATTATTGTGGTGGACTGCGGTCTGTCCTTCCCTGAGGATGAGATGCTGGGTATCGATCTGGTTATCCCTGATATCACATATCTTCAGGACAACATTGATAAGGTTAAGGGATTTGTTATTACCCACGGCCACGAGGACCATATCGGAGCGCTTCCCTATGTTCTTCATGAGCTTAATATCCCTGTTTATGCCACAAGACTTACCATGGGCATTATTGAACACAAGCTCGAGGAGCACAATCTCCTTAAAACCACCAGGAGAAAGGTTGTGAAGTTTGGTCAGTCCATCAACCTTGGTCAGTTCAGGGTTGAGTTCATCAGAACTAACCATTCCATCGTTGATGCAGCTGCTCTGGCTATCTATTCACCGGCCGGAATAGTTGTTCACACCGGTGACTTTAAGGTTGACTACACTCCTGTATTCGGGGATCCTATCGATCTTCAGCGCTTCGCTGAAATTGGTAAAAAAGGTGTTCTCGCCCTTATGTGTGATTCCACAAATGCTGAGAGACCGGGATTTACCGCTTCTGAAAAGACAGTAGGAAGAGCTTTGGATTCTCTTTTTGAGGAGCATGAGAATAACAGGATCATTGTTGCCACCTTCGCATCAAATGTTGACCGTGTTCAGCAGATCATCAACACTGCCCATAAGTGCGGCAGAAAGGTTGTGGTAGAAGGCCGCAGTATGGTCAGCATCATTGACATAGCCCAGAAGCTTGAGTGTATCAAGATTCCTGAGAACACTCTTGTGGAAATAGATAATATCAAGAACTATCCAGAGAATAAGACGGTTATCATTACCACCGGAAGCCAGGGAGAAAGTATGGCAGCCCTTAGCAGAATGGCTAACGGACAGCACAGAAAGATTGCCATAGGCCCTGGGGATACAGTAATTTTCTCATCTCATCCGATTCCGGGTAATGAGAAGGCTGTAACAAACATCATCAACGAGCTTCAGATGAAGGGCGCGGATGTTATTTTCCAGGATGTTCACGTATCGGGACATGCCTGCCAGGAGGATATCAAGCTTATCTATACTCTTGTTAAGCCTAAATATTCAGTTCCTGTTCACGGTGAGTACAGACACCTTAAGGCTCAGGCAAGCATTGCCAAGCAGCTTGGAATCCCCAAGGAGAATATCTTTATTCTTCATTCCGGAGAAGTTCTTGAAATGGATGAAGAGAGCGCCAAGGTTAAGGACAAGGTTCCTGTTGGAGCCATCCTTGTTGACGGTCTTGGTGTAGGCGATGTAGGGAACGTTGTTCTAAGAGATAGACAACATTTGGCAGAAGATGGTATTGTAATAGTTGTGTTTGGTATTGAAAAGGGAAGCAATCAGCTGGTTTCAGGACCAAGCATTGTTTCAAGAGGCTTTGTCTACGTAAGAGAGTCAGACAAGCTTATTGAGGATGCCACTGACCTTGTCCTTGATGAGGTTACAGAGGCATTGGAGAAGGGTATCACTGACTGGGGTAAGCTCAAGAGCATCGTCAAGGATGTTCTTAGCGACTATATATGGAAAAAGACAAAGAGAAGACCAATGATCATGCCGATCATAATGGATACAAACTTCTGATTTGTGGTTTGGAGAACTAAGGATGAATGCCAAGAAAATAGTGCTGGGCATATTGGACACCGCCGTTAAGGTTGTATTTGTGGTGGTTGTGGTTATGCTCATCAGCAAGTATTCAAAGGTAGCTTACAATTACGGTTATCGCATTTTTAACCAGGTTCCTGTATCTTCCGGAACAGGCAGAACGGTTTCAGTTACTGTTTCTGACGGGGACTCTGCCAAGAAGATAGCAGAGAAGCTGGCAAATGTGGGACTGATCACAGACAAGAACTTATTCGTGCTGCAGGAGATGTTTTCGGATTATCACGGACTGGAGGCAGCCGGTACTTACGAGCTGAGTACTTCCATGACTCCGGAGGAGATGCTCCAGATAATGGGCGCGCCCCAGACCGCAGACGAAAACGGTAATTCTTCAGAGGGAACAGGGCAGTGATAGAACAGGATAGAATTACAGCTTTTATCAATTCTCTTGATAAGGGCAATGCTCCTTTTTTAGATGAACTGGAGAAAAAGGCCAAGGAAGATGATGTGCCTATTATCCGTAAGGATACGCAGGCTCTGCTTAAGTTTCTCCTGGCTATGAACAAACCAAAGAATATTCTTGAGGTGGGCTGTGCCATTGGCTTTTCTGCCCTCCTTATGGGATATTACAGCGAAGCGGATGCTAAGATAACGACCATAGAGAAGTTTGAAAAGCGTATTCCTATCGCAAGAGACAATTTTAATAAGTACGACCCAGATAATAAAATCACACTCCTAGAAGGTGATGCGACAGATATTTTAAAAACGCTTTCTCCGGGGTATGATTTTATTTTTATGGATGCAGCAAAGGGCCAGTACATCAATTTTTTACCGGAGTGCCTTCGAATCCTGAATAAGGGAGGGCTTCTGGTCTCCGACAATGTGCTTCAGGACGGGGATGTGATCGAGTCCAGATTTGCTGTAACAAGGAGAGATCGGACGATACATGCAAGAATGAGGGAGTATCTGTACGAACTCAAGCACAATGAGGCGCTTAACACGGTTATTCTTACTGTTGGGGATGGAATGACGCTTTCAGTTAAAATTTAATGGATTTGCAAATTAAGTGAGGTACGAGTTTATGAAACCTGAGTTACTGATACCGGCCAGCAGCCTTGAAGTATTAAAAACAGCCGTTATGTTTGGCGCTAATGCGGTATATATTGGCGGAGATGCCTTCGGACTTAGAGCCAAGGCCAAGAATTTCAGCCCCGAGGAAATGAGAGAGGGCATAGAGTTCGCCCATGCCCATGGGGTTAAGGTGCATGTCACCGTTAATATTCTGGCCCACAACTATGATCTGGACGGAGTTGAGAAGTATCTCCATGAGTTAAAAGAGCTTAAGCCGGATGCGCTGATCATTGCGGATCCCGGTATTTTCATGAAAGCCAGAAGAATATGCCCTGAGATTGATATCCATGTTTCAACCCAGGCCAACAACACCAACTACGAGACCTATAATTTCTGGCGTGATCTTGGGGCAAAGAGAGTAGTTGCCGCAAGAGAACTTTCTTTAAATGAGATAAAAGAGATAAAATCAAAGATTCCTGATGATCTTGAGATGGAATGCTTTATTCACGGAGCTATGTGTATTTCTTATTCCGGAAGATGCCTTCTGTCCAATTATTTCACAGGAAGAGATGCCAATAAGGGCGCCTGCACTCATCCCTGCAGATGGAAATATTCCATTGTTGAGGAGAAGAGACCCGGTGAGTATTTGCCTGTTTATGAAAATGACAGAGGAACCTATATCTTTAATTCCAAGGATCTGTGCATGATCGAGCATATTCCTGAGCTGGTAGATGCCGGAGTGGACAGCTGCAAGATAGAGGGCAGAATGAAGACTGCGCTCTATGTGGCTACTGTTGCAAGAACCTATAGAAAGGCCATTGACGATTTCTTCGAGTCTGAGGAGAAATACAGACAGAACATGCCTTGGTACCTGGATCAGATATCCAGATGTACATACCGTCAGTTCACCACAGGCTTTTATTTTGGCAAGCCCAGTGAAGAGGCTCAGATCTATGACAACAACACCTATGTAAACGAGTATATTTATCTTGGTATCGTAGATGAAATAGATGGCAGAGGCTTTGCAAAGTTTGAACAGAAAAATAAATTCTGTGTAGGCGATGTGATAGAGATCATGAAGCCTGACGGAACAGATGTAGAGGCTAAAGTCAATGCCATGTACGCTGAGGATGGAACATCTGTGGAATCCTGTCCTCATTCAAAGCAGATAATATATGTGGATCTGTCAGAAGAACCTGAGAAATATGATATATTAAGAATCAAGTCACAAGAATGACAGTGAAAACGAGAGTTTTGGACTAATCCGAAGCTTTCGTTTTTTGTGCATTTTATGAAAAAAATATCTTTGCGGTTTGTCAAAGTTGTTGTAATATGTAACGTAAATAAAGCATATGAAAGGCATCAAGCATGAGTGATAAGGTGAATTTGGAAGAAATCTTCGGTGAAAACGTCTTTACTATCGAAAAGATGAGAGAGCGTCTCCCTAAGACTGTTTACAAGGAAGTTGTAAGTGTTATTGAGGGTGGGGGAGAATTGTCAAAGCAGTCAGCTGATGTGGTTGCTAATGCCATGAAGAACTGGGCATTGGAGCGCGGTGCGACACATTTCACACACTGGTTCCAGCCGCTTACAGGAATTACTGCTGAGAAGCACGATGCTTTTATTGGAAGTCCTGATAAAGATGGCAAAATGATCACTGCATTTTCAGGTAAAGAGCTGATAAAGGGTGAACCTGATGCTTCTTCTTTCCCTTCAGGTGGTCTTAGAGCAACATTTGAAGCAAGAGGCTATACCACATGGGATATAACTTCGCCTGCATTCCTTAAAGAGTCAGGAGCCGGAGTTACACTTTGTATACCTACTGCCTTTTGTTCATATACAGGAGAGGCGCTTGATAAGAAGACTCCTCTTCTCAGATCAATGGAGGCTGTGAGCAAACAGGCTCTTAGAATTGTAAGATTGTTCGGAAACAAGAAGGCAACCAAGGTCAACGTATCTGTTGGCCCTGAGCAGGAATACTTCCTTATCGACTGGGATAAGTCCATGAAGCGTGAGGACATTATCTTTACAGGAAGAACTCTTTTTGGAGCTATGCCTCCTAAGGGTCAGGAGATGGAGGATCACTACTTCGGAGTTATCCGTGAAAATGTTGGAGAGTTCATGAAGGACCTCAACAAGGAACTTTGGAAGCTTGGTGTTCCCGATAAAACACAGCACAACGAGGTTGCGCCGGGTCAGCATGAACTGGCACCTATTTATGAGACAGCTAATATAGCTGTAGACCACAATCAGATCATTATGGAGACCATGAAGCGTGTTGCAGAGCATCACAACATGAGATGTCTTCTTCATGAGAAGCCATTTGCCGGAGTAAGTGGTTCCGGTAAGCATGACAACTGGTCCCTTTGTACAGACGACGGTGTTAACCTGCTTGATCCGGGTGATACACCTAATAAGAATATTCAGTTCCTCTTTGTTCTGGCCTGTGTTCTTAAGGCTGTTGATACCCATGCAGACCTTTTGAGACAGAGTGCGGCGGACGTTGGAAATGATCACAGACTCGGAGCTGAAGAAGCACCTCCTGCAATTATTTCCGTTTTCCTCGGAGAGCAGCTTGAAGATGTGGTAAAACAGCTTATTGAGACAGGTGTCGCAAAATCAAGCAAAAAGGGAGGAAAGCTTAAGACCGGTGTTTCAACACTTCCTCAGTTTGAGAAGGATGCAACCGACAGAAACAGAACATCTCCTTTTGCCTTTACAGGAAATAAATTCGAGTTCAGAATGGTTGGATCTTCTGATTCAATGGCGAGCTCAAATACTACTCTTAATACTATTGTTGCAGAAGCTTTCTGCGAGGCTGCTGACAAACTTGAGAAGGCAGAGAATTTTGATATTGCAGTTCATGACCTTATTAAAGAGTACCTGACAGATCACCAGAGGATCATCTTCAATGGAGACGGATACTCATCTGAGTGGCTGGCAGAGGCAGAAAGACGTGAGCTTCCTAACATCAAATCAACCATTGAAGCTGCTGACACACTCACTACAAAGAAGGCTATTAAGCTGTTTGAAGAGTTTGGAGTATATACAAAGGCTGAGCTTGAATCAAGAAAAGAAATTATTTTTGAGAACTATGCCAAGACTATAAATATTGAGGCTCTGACCATGATCGACATGGCATCAAAGCAGATCATTCCTGCAGTTATGAAGTATGCCGGAAGACTTGCCGCGGATGTTAATGCCATTACTCAGACAGGAGTAGATGCTTCAGTGGAAATATCTGAGCTTAAAGAGATTCAGATGAACCTTGGCAAGATGAAGACTGCTCTTGATAAGCTTAAGACTTTGGAAGCCAAGGCTTCTGTGATCGATGACCAGAGAAAGCGCGCTTTCTTCTATAAGGATAAGGTTCGTCCTGTCATGGATGACCTCAGAGCGCCGGCTGACGCCCTTGAAATGCTTGTAGCCAAGGAAGACTGGCCGTTCCCGACCTATGCAGATCTTCTTTTTGAAGGCTGAAAAAATATTTTTATAAAAATTTGAAAAAAGTACTTGCTTTTTTGGATAAGCCCACGTATAATTACTTCTTGTCGGTGGGCTATCGCCAAGCGGTAAGGCAACGGACTCTGACTCCGTCATTACGTAGGTTCGAATCCTACTAGCCCAGCTAGTTAGCGCCTCAGGATTTAATCCTGGGGCGCTTTTTTGCGCGTTATTGCAGAGCCGTGGAGATATGTGATTGCGCACATGCTTGCATGTGTGCAATCATATATCTGTATGGCGAACAACGCGAATGAGAAATCGTAAATTTCGAGTCTGCAATAACGCAAGGAGACATATATCATGTATACATTTAACTCAAGAATCAGATACAGCGAAGTAGATAAGGATGCCACTTTAACTATTGAATCTCTTATCGATTATTTTCAGGATTGTTCAACCTTCCAGACTGAGGATGGCATAGCATCCATGGAATATCTTAGAGAAAAGGGTATGGCATGGGTACTTAACTCCTGGCAGATTGAGATCCACAGACTTCCCAGGCTGTGCGAGCATGTCACAATAGGAACTGTTCCCTATATGCTCAGGGGCCCTTTGGGATTTAGAAATTTCTTTATGGATACCGATGAGGGAGAGAGACTGGCGGTGGCCAATTCAATCTGGACTCTGGTTGATTTTAACAGGGGAGTGCCCTGCAAAGTTACCCCTGAGATCATAGAGGCATACCCAATAGAAGATAAGCTTCCAATGGAGTATCTGGACAGGAAGATAGCAATACCTGAGACCGGGGAGAGAACAGTAGCAAAGGAGATTGTTGTCAGGGAGCATCACCTGGATACCAACAATCATGTAAATAACGGCCAGTATATCAGGATGGCCATTGGCAAGATTCCTGAAAAAGACACAAAGGTCTGCGGCCTTAGGGCAGAATACAAGAAACAGGCATTTCTTTCCGATGTTCTGCATCCGATTGTTATTATGAACAATATGGGGGATAATAAGATATATACAGTTAGTTTATACGATGATAATGGCGCAGCTGTGTGCGTTGTTGAGCTTAAGTGCAAATGAACGGAGAGACAAGGTTATGATCAAATTAGGAGAAAAACAGGAACTTTTAGTAATCAAGAAGGTAGAATTCGGAGTATACCTGGCAGAGGAAACAATGGCGGAGGAGAAGGTTCTTTTGCCTGCCAAACAGGTTCCGAAGGACGCGTCCGTTGGTTCCAGGATAGAGGTATTTATTTATAAGGATTCCAGCGACAGACTTATCGCAACCACCAATACCCCCAAGATAATGCTTGGGGATGTGAGGATGCTCAAGGTGAAGGAGACCGGCAAGATCGGTTCTTTCATGGACTGGGGACTGGAAAAAGATGTTCTTTTACCCTTCAGGGAGCAGACCAGGAAGGTGAAGGCCGGAGAAGAGGTTCTTTGTGCTCTTTATGTGGATAAGAGCGGAAGACTATGCGTTACAATGAATGTGTATCCATATCTTCTGACTAGCAGCCCCTATGGCAAGGACGACAAGGTTATAGGAACTGTTTACGAGCTAAGCGATAATTTCGGTGCCTTTGTGGCCGTGGATGATATCTATTCAGGACTTATTCCCAAGAAAGAGCTTTACGGTAATATTCAGATAGGTGACAGCGTAAATGCCAGGGTGGTTTCTGTCAAAGAGGACGGAAAGCTGAATCTGAGTCTTCGCGAGAAGGCATATCTTCAGATGGATACCGACGCTGAGAAGCTTATGCAGATGATTGAGGACAACGGAGGAAAACTCCCCTTCACTGACAAGGCATCTCCTGAGCTTATCAGGGAAAAGACAGCCATGAGTAAGAATGAGTTTAAGCGCGCTGTGGGACGTCTTTTAAAGGAAGGCCGTATTGTAATAGGCAAGAGTTCCATAGATAAAAAATAATTTGAGGAGCATTTCATGGACTATAGAAGAGCTAACAGAACCTATTTATACATGATACTTGTTACTATAGGGCTTGTGCTGGTTATTTCTCTATGGTATCTGGTCGGCGGATTGCCTCTGAGTATTATTACCAACAACTTTTTAAGTGAGGCGGTAGTGCTTATTCCGGCCATAGCTGCCGTGCTGTATTCCGGGGAAAGGCTCTCCACACTGATCCCTTTTCATAAGATAAAGCTCACGTCTGCTTTGCTGATCCCGCTTTATGTGCTGACGCTGTTTCCGCTGGTATCACTGGTAAATTATGTTTCCATGTTCTTTGTGGAAAATACGGTGAGTTCTATTGCGAATCAGTTTCTGGGTATGCCTCTTTGGGCCATGATATTGTCCATTGGAATCTTTGGGCCTTTTATAGAGGAGATCGTAT
>JAILMY010000181.1 GCA_024692165.1 Butyrivibrio sp.
CTACAAACATTCGGAAATCGATCTGCTCACTTCGTTCGCATATCTTTTTTCCTCATGTTTGTTCGGTCTGTAAGGTTTCAAATTTTTGCATGCAAGCATGCAAATTTGAAACTTTCCATCCCTTTATCATCAAATGACGTACCTCTCATTGTTCTCTACCACAACCTTGATGCCGTTGTCCTCCTTATAATAGGAGTTAGCCTGAATGGTTCCGTGGCTCTCGACGATGCAGTTCTCAATATGAGAATTGTCGCCTATATAGACATCATTAAGAATGATAGAGTTCTTGATGTAACAGTTATTACCAACAAATGCCCCCTTAAATATCACGGAATCCTCGATGGTACCGTTAATAATACATCCGCTGGAAATAAGACTGTTCTTAACATTTACGCCCACATTGTACTTGGCAGGCGGAAGATCTACTACCTTGGTGTAGATTCCCGGGTACTCTCTAAAGAAGTACTGCCTTACTTCAGGCTTGAGGAAATCCATGTTGGTTCTGTAGTAATCTTCTACACTGGCTATGTTAGCCCAGTACTCTTTGATCTTGTAACCGTAGATACGTTTCATATCCTTGTATCTTACAAGAATGTCTCTTACGAAGTCGTATCTCTCTTCCGCCTCAGCTCTCTCGATGAGCTCGATGAGCTGTCTGCGCCTTACAACATAGATACCACAGGAAATGGTGTTGGATCTTGATACAATTGGCTTCTCTTCGAACTCCTCGATTCTGGATTCCTCATTCATACGAATGGTTCCGAATCTCTCTGTATCAATATCTGCCGGCATGTCCTTGCAGACTACTGTGATATCTGCCTGCTTCTGAATATGGTACTCAAGAAGCTTAGCGTAATCCATTTTATAAACGCAGTCTCCTGAAGCAATGATCACGTATGGTTCGTGACAGCTTCTAAGGAAATCAAGATTCTGCGCAATAGCATCTGCGGTTCCTCTGTACCAGAGATTACCTGATGCCTTAACTGCTGGAGTAAATACATACAGACCACCCTGCTTACGTCCGAAGTCCCACCACTTGGAGGAACTAAGGTGTGTATTAAGACTGCCTGCATTGTACTGTGTGAATACGGCAACTGTCTGAATGTGTGAGTTGGTCATGTTGCTCAGTGCAAAGTCGATACTTCTGTAAAAGCCTGCCACCGGCATCGCACAAACCGCTCTTCTCTTGGAGAGCTCCTGCATTCTGCTACTGCTACCGCCTGCTAAAATAATGCCAATCGCTCTCATATCAATCACCTGCCTTATCAAATGTTCTGCCGCTCTCGAGGATTCCGTCCGGATAGTCCTCAGCGGTAGTTATTCCGGAAATCATCGTATTCTTGCCGACCTTTATGCCGTCAGGAATAACTGACTTCTCACCGATAGTGCAGAGACCTTCACAATAGATGCCTGGCTTAGTCTCGTTCTCTTTTTCCTCAAAGGCTCCGAGAGTAACCTTATTACCAATGATAGCCTTCTCGGCAATGATGGCCTTTTCTATGTTACAGCCTTCACCGATCTGAGTCTGATTCATGATGATGGAGTGGCTGATCACTGTATCCTTGCCAATCTTGACACCGGGGCCGATAACGGAGTTGTAAACCTTTCCGTAAATCTCACAGCCCTCGCCTACGATGCTGCGCTCGATTGCACTCTCAGGTCCCAGGTACTGGGGCGGCTGAACATCGCTGGCTGTATATATCTTCCAATACTCTTCATAGAGATTGAATTCAGGAACAATATCGATAAGCTCCATGTTGGCTTCCCAATATGATGTAAGGGTTCCAACGTCCTTCCAGTAACCATCGAATTCGTAAGCATAAAGGGACTGCCCCTGTTCCTTACAATAAGGAATGATGTGCTTACCAAAATCAAGGCCTGCCTGATCCTTGTTCTTGATCAGAGCGTCCTTGAGTGCCTGCCATGAGAAAATGTAAATACCCATTGAAGCAAGGTTACTTCTTGGATGCTCAGGCTTCTCCTCAAAGTCAATGATGCGCTTGTTCTGATCTGTGATCATGATACCGAATCTGCTGGCCTCTTCCATTGGAACAGGCATTACAGCGATAGTAGCATCTGCACCGCTTGACTTGTGGAAATCAAGCATTGTCTCATAATCCATCTTATAGATATGATCACCTGAAAGGATCAATACATAATCAGGATTATAATTTTCCATATATTCTAAGTTCTGGTAAATAGCATTGGCGGTACCGGTATACCACTCACTGTTGGAACTCTTCTCGTAGGGAGGAAGAACTGTTACACCTCCGAAGTTACGGTCGAGATCCCACGGAATACCTATGCCAATGTGAGAATTTAGTCTGAGCGGTCTATACTGTGTAAGAACTCCTACAGTATCCACTCCTGAGTTAATACAATTGCTCAAGGGAAAATCAATAATTCGATACTTCCCCCCAAATGAGACTGCCGGCTTAGCCATCTTGGCTGTCAGCACGCCCAATCTGCTGCCTTGGCCCCCTGCCAAAAGCATGGCGATCATTTCCTTTTTTATCATGTTCCCACCTCGTTGCTGTTTTTGTCATCGCCACTCTTTCAAATTAACGACGACATTTTTCTGATACACCAAACATGCAAAAAGCATGCCACAGAAAACCATAGTATCTTATTAATAAAGTATATCATTTATAATATAATTTGTGTTCACCATCTCTAACTTTTTTCGTAACTTTTTTCGTAGATTTTATCCCATTAAGACTTGGATATTTTATAGTTTATTTTTTGACATTACATAAATAAGGTCTATAATATAATCCGTTAAATGCGAATAAATAATATGAACAAATCGAGGAACATAAATGTACAGGATAGATTTTAAAACACCAATACATGTCTATTTTATGGGTATTGGCGGTATATCAATGAGCGGACTTGCCAAGATACTTATAGCTGAGGGCTTTAAGATTTCCGGCTCCGATTCCAAGGAATCAGCTATGACAAAGTCCTTAGAGGCTGATGGCGTAAAAGTCTTTTACGGACAGTGTGCTGAGAATATCAAGAACTCAGACAAGATCGATGTGGTTGTTTACACTGCAGCCGTTCATCCTGACAACCCTGAATTCATCGCTGTTAAAGAGGCCGGCATTCCAATGCTTACAAGAGCTGAGCTCCTTGGCCAGATCATGAAGGAATATGATCTTCCGGTTGCCATCGCAGGCACTCACGGCAAGACAACTACTACATCCATGATCTCAAAGATTCTTCTTGAGGCAGATGCGGATCCAACTCTTTCCATCGGCGGAATTTTCAGCGACATCGGTGGAAATATCCGTGTCGGCAAATCAGAATATTTTGTTACAGAAGCCTGTGAGTATACTAACAGCTTCCTTAGCTTTTTCCCAAAGATCAGTGTTATTTCCAATATTGATGCCGATCACCTTGATTTCTTCAAGGACCTTGATGATATCAGACATTCCTTTAGAAAGTTTGCGCAGCTTCTTCCTGCCGACGGAACTCTTGTAATTAATGGAGACATCGACAGGGTTGAAGAGATCACCGGATCTCTTCCATGCAGCGTAATTACCTATGGTTCCAAGGACTGCTTTGATTATTATCCTACTGATATAAAATATGACGGCAAGGGTAACCCTTCATTCAAGGCACATATCCCCGGCGGCGAGGTTCTGACGGTATCTCTTGCAGTTCCCGGAATCCACAACGTTTACAACGCTCTGGCAGCCATCGCTGTGGCAAACATCCTCGGAATAGACAAGGAGCATATGACAGTTGCCCTTTCTCAGTTCGGAGGAACCAGCAGACGTTTCGAGCACAAGGGTGAAATTGGCGGCGTTACCATTATTGATGACTACGCACATCATCCAACAGAGATAAAGGCTACTCTTACAGCAGCACAGAACTATCCACACAGTAAGATCTGGTGCGTATTCCAGCCCCACACATACACAAGAACCAAGGCTCTTATGGATGAGTTTGCCAAGGCTCTTTCCCTGGCTGATCACGTTATTCTTGCAGATATCTACGCCGCAAGAGAAACAGATACTCTGGGAATCAGTTCCAAGACTCTCTGCGATAAGATCAGGGAGCTTGGACATGAGTGTAATTATTTTCCAACTTTTGAAGGTTTTGGTGAAATAGAAAAATTTCTTTTGCAAAATTGCACTAAAGGAGATTTGTTGATAACCATGGGTGCAGGAGATGTAGTTAAAATAGGGGATGAACTGCTAGGCAGGTAAAGGTTTTCCACATTTCCACCATTTGAGCTTCGGAACCCTAAACGATTTCGGTGGATAACAGCCAACCATTTTCCACTTACAATTTTGGATTGTAAGGCTAGATGGATTGGCTGTTTTTTAATTTTTCATTAATAAATAATCCACGTTATCCACATTGTCCACAAAGCCGAACAAAGGTTTCAAGCCCTCATGGGCACTGAATTTATTCGTCACTTTTTCCATATCATTAAAAAAATCACCATGCTATAATTCGAATTGTTCGGAGGAAAACGGATTTAGCTAACAATACGAGTGACCACACACATTCGTGTGTTTATCTAAATCCATTTTGATACA